>NZ_QTQA01000011.1:0-240160 GCF_003853825.1 Burkholderia sp. Bp9012
ACGCACACGCCGATCTCGGTGCCTTTCTCGGCGGCCAGCTGCTTGAGCCGGATCGCCGCCGACAGCCCGGCGGGGCCACCGCCGACGATCACGACGTCGTATTCCATCGATTCGCGCGGGCCGTATTGCTCGATGAGGCTTGCGGGGGTCATTGGCGTTCCTCTAACCGTTAGAATGCTTTTATTCGGGAGCGTATTGTCTGCGAAACGAAACGCTTGCCGCAACAGCATGCGCGTAGATTAGCACGATCGTTCTATTTTTTGTGCTAGGGTTATGCTGCGTGGGACAGGGCGCCCGCGGCGGCGAAACGACATCGAAAGGGGATGTGCAATGGGTCGATCGATCAATCTGGAAGGCAAGGTCGCACTGGTCACGGGCGCATCGAGCGGCCTCGGGCAACGCTTTGCACAGGTGCTGTCGCAGGCCGGCGCGAAGGTCGTGCTCGCGAGCCGCCGCGTCGAGCGCCTGAAGGAGCTGCGCGCGGAAATCGAGGCGGCGGGCGGTGCCGCGCACGTCGTGTCGCTCGACGTCACCGACGTGCAGAGCATCAAGGCGGCCATCGCGCACGCGGAAACGGAAGCCGGCACGATCGACATCCTCGTGAACAATTCGGGCGTCTCGACGATGCAGAAGCTCGTCGACGTGACGCCCGCCGATTTCGAGTTCGTGTTCGACACCAACACGCGCGGCGCGTTTTTCGTCGCGCAGGAAGTCGCGAAGCGGATGATCATGCGCGTGAACGGCAACGGCAAGCCGCCCTACCGGATCATCAACATCGCTTCGGTGGCCGGGCTGCGCGTGTTTCCGCAGATCGGGCTGTATGCGATGAGCAAGGCGGCGGTCGTGCAGATGACGCGTGCGATGGCGCTCGAATGGGGTCGCCACGGAATCAACGTCAACGCGATCTGTCCGGGTTACATCGATACCGAAATCAATCATTACCTGTGGGAAACCGAGCAGGGCCAGAAGCTGCAGTCGATGCTGCCGCGCCGGCGCGTCGGCAAGCCGCAGGATCTCGACGGGCTGTTGTTGCTGCTCGCGGCCGACGAGTCGCAGTTCATCAACGGCTCGATTATCTCCGCCGATGATGGCTTCGGCCTCGCCTGAGCGGATGACATTCAGCAACAAAGAAGACTGCAATGAGCGAATATTCCCCCGTATTTGAGATGTCGATGCCGATCCGCTGGGGCGACATGGATGCATTCGGCCATGTGAACAACACGGTCTATTTCCGCTACATGGAGCAGGCCCGGATCTCGTGGTTCGAGGAACTCGGCATCGCGGGCGGCAACGGCGAGGGGCAGGGGCCCGTGATCGTCACGGCGTCGATGGAGTTCCTGAAGCAACTGCACTATCCGGGTGACGTGATCGCGAGGATGTCGGCCGCGAAGCCCGGCCGCAGCAGCTTCGACACCGGTTTCGAGCTGACGCGCGCGGACGATCCGGAGCATGTCTACGCGCGCGGCAACGCGCGCTGCGTGTGGGTCGACTACGCGCTCGGCAAGTCGGTGCCGCTGCCGCAACTGTTGCGCGATACGATCGAGCGAGCGCTCGCGGCGAAGGTCGGCTGAACCCGGCGGCACCGAAGCCGGCGCTCGGGCGCCGGTGTGTCGCCATTTCCCGTTGATTTCCCGAATCGGCCGCTTCACGCGGCCGATTGCCATTCCCGGGTGCGTTTTACTGGCCGAGCAAGCGCTGCAGCAGTTCCGGCGTATTGTTCGTGCCGTACTTGCGCATCAACCGCGCCCGATAGATGTCGACCGTGCGCGAACTGATGTCGAGCACGCGCCCGATCTGCTTGCTGGTCTTGCCGGTCGCGAGCTGCGCGGCGATCTCGCGCTCGCGCGGCGTCAGCTCGACAGCGACGCGGCGCGTCGCGCTCAGGTCCTCGAACGTCCAGACGCCGGCCGCGAGCGGTGCGGTGCGGTCGAGTGCGCGGCCCGTCACATGGCACCAGAACAGTTCGCCGTCGGCTCGTTTCATGATTCTGTCATCGGCGTAGGTGCCGTTCGCGATCATCACGCGCGAGATACGCTCGCCGATGCGCTGGAATTCGTCCGGCGACGGATAGAGCACCTCGTACGACTTCCCGATCAGATCGGCCCGCGCACAGCGGAAGATCGACGCGAGCGCGTCGTTGCAGTCCTCGATCACGCGGTCGCGCGACATCACGAGGCCGAGCGGCGCGAGGTGAAAGGCAGTCTGGTAATCGAGAGCGGGCATGGCGCAGGCAAGCGGAGGCAAACGCTTATGTATTTTTGCGTATTGTGCCGCATCCGCGCCGCATCGTACCCTTTCAGGCATCTCGCGGCGCCTTGTCGCGATATAAAAACAGCGCGCTTCGACGCAGGTATCGCCGTGCATGCATAGAATGATGCGGCGGGCTTGCGGCCCAGTGGGCGCGTGAACCGGTTTTGCTGGTTTCCATAGAGGAAGGGACATACAGATGAACAAAGTCTATCCAAGCGCGGCGGCCGCGCTGGAAGGGATCGTCCGCGACGGACAGACCTTCGCGGTGGGCGGCTTCGGCCTGTGCGGGATTCCGGAGGCGTTGATCGCGGCGCTGCGCGATTCCGCCGTCAAGGGCATCACCTGCATCAGCAACAACGCGGGTGTCGACGGCTTCGGTCTCGGCCTGCTGCTGGAAACGCGCCAGATCAAGAAGATGATCTCGTCGTACGTCGGCGAGAACAAGGAGTTCGAGCGGCAGTACCTGGCCGGCGAACTCGAGCTCGAATTCACGCCGCAGGGCACGCTCGCCGAGAAGCTGCGCGCGGGCGGAGCCGGCATCCCGGCGTTTTTCACGAACACCGGCTACGGCACCGTGATCGCGGAAGGCAAGGAAACACGCCAGTTCGGCGATCGCCACTACGTACTCGAGCCGTCGCTGACGGCCGACGTCGCGCTTGTGAAGGCGTGGAAGGCCGACAAGTCCGGCAACCTGATCTATCGCCGCACCGCGCGCAACTTCAACCCGATGTGCGCGATGGCGGGCAAGATCACCGTGGCGGAAGTCGAGGAGATCGTCGAGAACGGCACGCTGGATCCGGACCAGGTCCATACGCCGGGGATCTTCGTGCAGCGCATCGTGCTGAACGCGACGCCCGAAAAACGCATCGAACAACGCGTCGTACGCGCAAAAGGAGACTGACATGGCCTGGAATCGTGACCAGATGGCCGCGCGCGCGGCGAAGGAACTGCAGGACGGCTTCTATGTGAACCTCGGCATCGGGCTGCCGACGCTCGTCGCGAACCACGTGCCGGCGGGCGTCGAGGTGTGGCTGCAGTCGGAAAACGGCCTGCTCGGCATCGGCCCGTCGCCGACCGAGGACGAAGTCGACGCCGACCTGATCAACGCCGGCAAGCAGACCGTCACGACGCTGCCGGGTTCGTCCATCTTCTCGTCGGCCGATTCGTTCGCGATGATCCGCGGCGGCCACATCAACCTCGCGATCCTCGGCGCGATGCAGGTCAGCAAGACGGGCGACCTCGCGAACTGGATGATCCCGGGCAAGATGATCAAGGGGATGGGCGGCGCGATGGACCTCGTCGCGGGTGTGAAGCGCGTCGTCGTGCTGATGGAGCACGTCGCGAAGGGCGATCAGCACAAGATCCTCGACGAATGCAACCTGCCGCTGACGGGTGTTGGCGTGGTCGACCTGATCATCACCGATCTCGGCGTGATCGAAGTGACGCCGAATGGCCTGAAGGTGCTCGAACTCGCCGACGGCGTGAGCGCGGAAGAGATCCAGGCGAAGACGGGCGCGCCGCTCGATGTGAGCGCGGTCGTGTAAGCGCCGGCTTTCCGGCACGACGCTCGACGCCCCGCGTTCCCCTATGGAACGAGGGGCGTTTTGTCATGGCGGCATACGTTACGCGATCGCACCGCCGCCGTCGATCAGCACCGTCGAGCCAGTCGCATAAGGCGTTGTCGCCAGATATACGATCGCATTCGCGACGTCCTCCGGCTGGCCCACGCAGCGTGCCGGAAGGCGCTGCGCGGCGCCCGCGTACATCGCGTCGCGCGCATCGGGTGCGAGCTTGTCCCACAGCGGCGTCGCGATCAGGCCGGGTGACACGGCATTCACTCTCACGGGTGCCAGCTCGAGTGCAAGGCCGCGGGCGAGCGCCTCGAGCGCCGCGTTGATCGCGCCCTGCAGTACCGACGATGCGTTCGGCCGTACGCTCAGGTAACCCGACACGAACGTCAATGAACCGCCGGGCGCGATATCGATCGAGCGTGCGACGCGGTATGCGCCCCAGAATTTGCTGTCCATCGCGGCTTGCGCGTCGGCAAGTGGCAGCGCGCGGACCGGGCCCGTCGCCGTCTTCGCGGCCGAAATCACGACGTGGTCGAACTGCCCGATGCGCGCGCAGAACGTATCGACGGCCGCCGTATCGGTGATGTCGAGCGCTTCGGTGCGCACGTGCGCGCCCGGTGCGTCATCTGCATTGACCCTGGCCGGGTCGCGCGATGCAATCGTGACGACAGCGCCAAGTTGTGCGAATGCTTTCGCGGCGGCGGCACCGATGCCGGAACTGCCGCCGACGACGAGTACCTTCTTTCCGTGGAGTGAATCGTTCATGGTGGTCCTTCCGAGGTGAAGAGGTGGGCGCAATCCGGTCAGATCGTTTCGGCTTCGCGCACCGTCGACGGGCTGTGCAGGGCAAAGCGGGCAATGTCATCCTTGCGCATGAAGGCTACGCCCGGATGCGATCGAGCGTAGTGCAGGAATGCGTCCCATGCGCGGACCATCGGCGGCGTGCCGCTAATCCGGTCGTGCGCGCTGATCGACATTAATCGCCGCCGCTGTCCGGTTTCCGCGTACAACTGGTCGAAATCGAGTTTGATCTGCTCGAGGAACATCGTCGGGGAATAGTTGCGGCCTTCGATCAGCAGGATGTCGTTGTTGCGCAACGTGTACGGAACGACCGCGAAATCGCGGCCGTCGACGGTTTCGATGAACGGCTCGTCACGGCTGACGTCGTCGATGTGATACACGTAGCCGAGTTCCTGCAGCAGCGGCAGCGTGTTCGGTCCGCGCCGCAGCCAGTTGCAGTTGTAGCCGATCGGGCGCTGTCCCGTCACTGCTTCAACCATGTCGCGAGCTTCGGTGAGGAAGCGGCGCTCGTCGTCGCGGCTCATCGCGAATTGCGATCGCCAGGTCGGGCCGTGCGCGGCCGCTTCGTGGCCGCGCGTCACGATCTCGCGTGCCAGTTCGGGATGCCGGCGTGCGGCCTCTCCGATCATGTGCGACGTGACTTTCACGCCATGCCGGTCCCACAGGTCGAGAAGGCGCGGAATTCCTTCACGGTAGCCATATGCGAACCACGTGGCCGAGGCCAGATCGACCGGCACCGACGACGGAAATTCGACGGACGGGAACGGGCTGTCCGCGCCCTTGGGCGGTTGTCCGCCGGCCTCGAACTGCATCGAGATCGAGATGACGAGGCGCGTGTCGCCCTGCCAGAACCTGCCGGTACCTGTCGATGCGGGGCCCGGTGTCGGGGCGGCCGTTGCCGACCCGGAGGCGCCCGCGGCCATCGCGATGCCGGCTGCCAGCCCGGCACCCGCTTGTGCAAGAAACGTGCGGCGAGCCGGATGCGTCGTCGAACCGTGATTGCTGTCAGTCATCGTTTCCTCCGTCAGCCGACGAGCCCGAGCTGACGCATCAGCGTCAGGTTGTCCTCGATGTGCCAGTTTTCCGCTATCCGGCCATGGTCGATCCGGTAGATGTCGGTCGCGATGAAGTCGATCGACTGTCCGCTTCCGGTCGTGCCATTGAACGTGCCGGTGAAATGTCCGCGAAAGTGCAGGTGCACGACGACACGGTCGCCCGCCACGATCATCTGTTCGATGTCGCAACGCAGGTCGGGGATGGCTGCGCGCATCGTGCTGGACGCCGCGAGCGGTCCCGCTACACCTTGCGCACGGCCGGCCGGCAATGTCCGGTCGACGAAATCGGCCGCGAGCGCGGTGCGGGCGAGGGTCGCATCACCGGTATTCCAGAACGTGCCGTAGCGACGCGCGGCGAGGATTTGCGCACGTGCCTGCGTAGCCGGCACGTCGGTCGCGACGGTCAGGCTGTGCGGATCGAGAAGGTCGGCGGCGCGGGACGCTGCAGGCAACAGTGCAACGACACAGGCCGCTGCAGCGATGACGCGGGTAATCGGGCGTGCGATCGGAGGAAAGTGAATCGACATGGTTTCGGGTGTCCTGTGGATGGCGTCGTGGGGCGACGCGCTACAGGTATGGTAGGTTTCCATTTCGAGCTTAAATACGGGGAAAAGGCGAATGGATTATTCGAAAAAAGGAAATGTCGAGGCTGGACAGGTGCCGCGATGCTGATCGACGATCTCCCGGCGCTCGATACCTTCGCGAGAATCGTGTCGGCCGGCAGCCTGTCCGCGGCGGCGCGCGAGCTTGATTTGTCGCTGTCCGTCGTCAGCAAGCGGCTCGCGCATCTCGAGTCGCAGCTCGGCGTGCGTCTGCTGCACCGGACGACACGGCAGCAGACGCTGACCGACGACGGTGCGCAGTTCCATGCGCAGGTGCTGCGCATCCTGGCCGAGGTCGATCGCGCCGAAACGCTGATGAGCGATCGTCGCGGCACGGTCAGCGGCGTGCTGCGCCTGACGGCGCCCGGCGAACTCGGCCGGCTGCGGATTGCGCCGCTCGTCGCGGCGTTTCAACGGCAACATCCGGAGTTGACCGTGCAACTGATGCTGACCGACACGATCGTCGATCTGCTCGCGCAGGACATCGACGTTGCCGTGCGGATCGGCAGCCTTGCCGATTCGACGATGATCGCGCGCGAACTGGCGCCGAATCATCGCGTGCTATGCGCGTCGTCGAGCTATCTCGCCGTGCACGGGATGCCGGCTCATCCGGCCGAACTTCGAGCACATCGATGCATCGTGATGGGCGACCAGCCTCGTACGGAGTGGCGGTTCGACGGTGCAAACGGTGCAGTGGCGGTCGAAGTGACGGCCGCACTGCTGACGAACGACGGGGGTGCGGCTCGCACGCTGGCATTGGAGGGCGCCGGAATTGCGCTGAAGTCGATCTGGGACGTCGGTGCCGATCTGGAGGCCGGCCGGCTCGTCCGTGTGCTGCCGACGTTCGCGGCGCCTGCCGCACCGCTCCATGCCGTATACCCCGGCGGCCGTCACGTGCCGCTGCGCGTGCGGACCTTCGTCGATTTCCTGCGCGACCAGTTGCGCGAGACGTGGCGCCGCAGTGCGTGAGCGGTTGCGAACGATGCGTCGGATGACTGCGGCCGCGTGACGGCCCGTCGTTGCGAAGCGGTTTACAATCGTTCGCATCGGGCGGCGCGAGTGTTGCCCGCCGCACCGCCCCCGTTCGACAGGATGCCAACGATGCCATCAACTTCAGCGAATCCTCCGGTTCCCCGTCAGCGACGTGTGCAGTGTGCGAGCGCCGCCGGCCTTCACCACGTCGCCTATACCGAATGGGGCGACCCCGCCAATCCGCGTGTGCTGGTCTGCGTGCACGGGCTGACCCGCTCGGGGCGCGACTTCGACCGGCTTGCCGCCGCGTTGTCCGATACGTATCGCGTCGTCTGCCCCGACGTCGTCGGGCGCGGGCGTTCCGACTGGCTTGCCGATCCGCGGCTTTACGCGATCCCGCAATATGTGGCCGACATGGTCACGCTGATCGCGCGGCTCGACGTCGAGTCGGTCGACTGGTTCGGCACGTCGATGGGCGGGCTGATCGGCATGGCGCTCGCGGGGCTGCCCGGTTCGCCGCTGCGCCGGATGATCGTCAACGACGTCGGCCCGCGCATCGAGCCCGATTCGCTGACGCGCATCGGCGAATACCTCGGCGTGCAGCCGTGCTTCGCGACCGAACAGGAGGGCATCGACTATCTGACGTCGCTGTCGCTGCCGTTCGGTGCGTTGACCGACGACGAATGGCGCGAGATCAATGGGCCGTTGCTGCGCGAGCTGCCCGACGGGGGCTGGACGATGCGCTACGATCCGCGCATCGCCGAACCGTTCAAGGCGACGACGCCCGAGCTGGCCGCGCTCGGCGAGGCCGCGCTGTGGCGCGCGATCGAGACCACCGATGCGTCGCTGCTCGTCGTGCGCGGCGAGCGTTCCGACCTGCTGTCGCGCGACACGGTGGCGGAGATGGTGCGTCGCGGCCGGCATGTGACGCAGGCCGAGATCCGGGGCGCGGGCCATGCACCGGCGTTCATCGGCGTCGACCAGATTGCGCTCGCCCGCCGGTTTTTCGTCGAAGGCGGCGCATAAACGCGTCATAATATGCGGTTCGGCGGCACGCGGGCCGCGTCGTCGCCGATTCTCACCCAATCACACGACCGGAACATTCCATGGCAGTCATTCGTCACCACGTCGGAGCGCGTCTCTCCGAAACCGCGATCCACAACGGTACCGTGTATCTGGCCGGCCAGATCGCCGAAGACACCACCCAGGACATCAAGGGCCAGACGCGCGAAGTGCTCGGCCACATCGACCGCCTGCTCGCCGAAGCGAACAGCGACAAGGCTCATCTGCTGTCGGTGCAGATCTACATTTCGGATCTCGCGAACTTCGAAGGCATGAACGCGGAGTGGGACGCGTGGGTCGCGCAGGGCAATACGCCGCCGCGCGCGACCGTCGAGGCGAAGCTCGCGGATCCGGCGCTGCTCGTCGAGATCGTCGTCGTCGCCGCGCAACGGAGCTGATCGAAGCGAAGCATTCCGATGACCGCGATACGCCAGGCCGTGCGATGACCGAGTCCGTTTCCGCTTCTTCCGTCACAGCGCCGTCGTTCGACGACGTGCTCGCGTTCGTGCGCGAGCGTGCCGGTGACACGCGCCTGTCTTCGGGCGAACTGCTCGCCGATCACTCGGCGGGCACGGCGTCGATCATGCGCACGCTGAACGTCGACCCGCACGCAATGCAGGCGGCCGCGCTGTTCGTGCTCACGCCGCACCTGAATGATCCCGAGCGGGAGCTGACGGAACGGTTCGGCGAAGAGGTCGCCCGGCTCGTATCCGACGTGCGCAAGCTGCTGCGGCTCGGCACCGTCAGCCTGCGCGCCGCGCAGAGCGTGATGCCCGATGCCGGGCGCGACGCCGCGCAAGAGCGGCGCACGCAGATCGAGGCGTTGCGCAAGATGCTGCTCGCGTTTGCGCAGGACATCCGCGTGGTGCTGATCCGGCTGGCGTCGCGGTTGCAGTCGCTGCGTTACTACGCGGCGGCGAAGATCGATCCGCCTCCCGACGTCGCGCGCGAGACGCTCGAGATCTATGCGCCGCTCGCGAACCGTCTCGGTATCTGGCAACTGAAGTGGGAGCTCGAGGACCTCGCGTTCCGCTTCGAGGATCCGGTCACCTACAAGCGCATCGCCAAGCTGCTCGACGAAAAGCGTATCGAACGCGAGGCGTACGTCGCGCAGGCGATCGAGCGGCTGCAGCACGAACTGGCGGAAGCGCACATCCCGGCCGATGTGAGCGGGCGGCCGAAGCACATCTACAGCATCTGGCGCAAGATGCGCGGCAAGGAGCTCGACTTCTCCGAGCTGTACGACGTGCGCGCGTTCCGCGTGATCGTGCCGGACATCAAGGATTGCTACGCGGTGCTCGGCATCGTGCATCACCTGTGGCAGCCGGTGCCGAAGGAATTCGACGATTACATCTCGCGTCCGAAGCCGAACGGCTACAAGTCGCTGCATACGGTCGTGATCGGCGACGACGGCCGCGCGTTCGAAGTGCAGATCCGCACGCAGGAAATGCACCGTTTCGCCGAGTACGGCGTCGCCGCGCACTGGCGCTACAAGGAAGCGGGAGCACGCGGCTACGGCGGCCAGTTTTCGGCGAGCGACAAGTACGACGAGAAGATCGCGTGGCTGCGCCAGCTGCTCGCGTGGAAGGACGACGTCGAGGATGGTACCGAAGTGTCGGGCGACCAGGCGTGGGCGCAGTTGCGTGAGACGTCGCTCGACGACGACCACATCTACGTGCTGACGCCGCAGGCGCGCGTGATCGCGCTGCCGCAGGGCGCGACGCCGGTCGACTTCGCGTACCACCTGCACAGCGAACTCGGCCACCGTTGCCGCGGCGCGCGCGTCGACGGCGTGATGGTCCCGCTGAATACGTCGCTCGCGAACGGGCAGACGGTCGAGATCGTCGCGGTGAAGGAGGGCGGGCCGTCACGCGACTGGCTGAACCTGCAGCTCGGCTACCTGAAGAGTCCGCGTGCGCGGCAGAAGGTGCGCGCGTGGTTCAACTCGATCGAGCAGGAAGAGAACATCGCGCATGGTCGCGCGCTCGTCGAAAAGACGCTGCAGCGCGAGGGCAAGACGTCGGTCAATCTCGACAACCTCGCCGCGAAGCTCGGCTTCAAGTCGCCCGAGGAACTGTTCTCGGTCGTCGGCAAGGAAGAATTCAGCCTGCGCAACGTCGAGCATGCGCTGTCCGATGCGCCGCCGCCCGAGCATGCACCCGAGGCGCCCGCCGATTTCGAGAAGCGCAGCAGCGGGGCGAGTGTCGCGCACGGCGCGTCGACCGGCGTGCTGGTGGTTGGCGTCGATGCGCTGCTGACCCAGCTTGCGCGCTGCTGCCGTCCGGCGCCGCCCGACCCGATCAGCGGTTTCGTGACGCGCGGCAAGGGGATGTCGATTCACCGCAGTGACTGCCCGACGTTCCGGCGGATGGCCGAACGGGCGCCGGAGCGCGTGCTGCAGACAACCTGGTCGGCCGACGTGCTGGGCGGCCGTGGCGTGTCCGTCTATCCGGTCGACCTGATGATCGAGGCGAGCGACCGGCAAGGCTTGCTGCGCGATATCTCCGAAGTATTCGCGCGTGAGAAGATGAACGTGGTGGGCGTGAAGACGCAGAGCCGCCGGAATGCGGCATTCATGCAGTTCACGGTCGAGGTGTCGAATTCCGCGCAGGTGCAGCGTGCGTGCACGCTGCTCGGCGAAGTGCCGGGCGTGGTGCGGGCGGGGCGCAAGACGTGACGCCCTCGTAAATGGGGTTGAAGCGCGATCATTTTGCTGCGACCGCATAAAAGCGCTTGCCAAGTGAACGATAGCCCCATATAATCTTAGCTTCTTTAGGCTCGTAGCTCAGCTGGTTAGAGCACCACCTTGACATGGTGGGGGTCGTTGGTTCGAGTCCAATCGAGCCTACCAACGAATTGAGAATGCCCGGTTTTCGGGTGTTCGATGCAGTAAATAACTCAACGCGAACAAGGCGAATACGGTTATGACACCGCGAACGTTGACCGAAACCTTTTCGGAGCGACGCTAGTCGAGGAACGTTTTCGCCCTTTCAGTTTGAGTGAAGTATCGAATGCGGCCCCTCGAAAGCGGGGCCGCATTTTTTTTGTCGCGAAATTTTCGCGCGTGACTTTGATATCGCGTGCTTGGTTTGCCGCCCACTGTCGGCATCACGGAGATTGCTATGGTTTCGATACGCTTGCCTGACGGCTCAGTTCGACAATACGAGCATCCGGTGACAGTTGCCGAGGTTGCGGCCTCGATCGGTCCCGGCCTTGCGAAGGCTGCGCTTGGTGGCAAGCTCGACGGCGAGCTGGTCGATACGTCCACGGTCATCGATCGCGATGCATCGCTCGCAATCGTCACGGACAAGGATGCCGACGGTCTCGACATCATCCGTCACTCGACCGCGCATTTGCTTGCCTACGCGGTGAAAGATCTGTATCCGGATGCGCAGGTGACGATCGGCCCGGTGATCGACAACGGCTTCTACTACGACTTCTCGTATAACCGCCCGTTTACGCCCGAAGATCTGGAAAAGATCGAAAAGCGCATGCAGGAGCTCGCGAAGAAGGATGAGCCGGTGACGCGCCGCGTCGTGTCGCGCGACGAGGCGGCCGGTTATTTCCGCAGCCTCGGCGAGAAGTACAAGGCCGAGATCATCGAATCGATTCCGCAAAGCGACGAAATCAAGCTGTACTCGCACGGCGGCTTCACGGACCTCTGCCGCGGTCCGCACGTGCCGTCGACCGGCAAGCTGAAGGTCTTCAAGCTGATGAAGGTCGCGGGCGCGTACTGGCGCGGCGACTCGAAGAACGAGCAGCTGCAGCGCATCTACGGCACGGCCTGGACGAAGAAGGAAGACCAGGATCAATACCTGCACATGCTCGAGGAAGCGGAAAAGCGCGACCACCGCAAGCTCGGCAAGCAGCTCGACCTGTTCCACATGCAGGAAGAGTCGCCGGGCATGGTGTTCTGGCATCCGAAGGGCTGGGCGCTGTGGCAGCAGGTCGAGCAGTACATGCGCCGCCGCGTGAACGAAGCCGGCTACCTCGAGATCAAGACGCCGATGATCATGGACCGCTCGCTGTGGGAAGCGTCGGGCCACTGGCAGAACTACCGCGAGAACATGTTCACGACGGAGTCGGAGAAGCGCGACTACGCGATCAAGCCGATGAACTGCCCGGGTCATGTCCAGGTGTTCAAGCACGGCCTGCGCTCGTACCGCGATCTGCCGCTGCGTTACGCGGAATTCGGTTCGTGCCATCGCAACGAGGCATCGGGCGCGCTGCATGGCCTGATGCGCGTGCGCGGCTTCGTGCAGGACGATGCGCACATCTTCTGTACGGAAGATCAGTTCATCTCGGAATCGATCGCGTTCAACACGCTGGCAATGAGCGTGTACAAGGACTTCGGTTTCGATCACATCGACATCAAGCTGTCGCTGCGCCCGGACCAGCGTGCGGGCACGGACGAGACGTGGGATCGCGCCGAGCAGGGCTTGCGCGACGCGCTGACGGCCTGCGGCCTTACGTGGGAAGAACTGCCGGGTGAAGGCGCGTTCTACGGCCCGAAGATCGAGTACCACATCAAGGATGCGCTCGGCCGCTCGTGGCAGTGCGGCACGCTGCAGCTCGACATGGTGCTGCCGGAGCGCCTCGGCGCCGAGTATGTCGCGGATGACAGCAGCCGCCGCCGTCCGGTGATGTTGCACCGTGCGATCGTCGGTTCGATGGAGCGTTTCCTCGGCATTTTGATCGAGCACCACGCTGGTGCGATGCCGGCCTGGCTCGCGCCGTTCCAGGCAGTTGTGCTCAATATTGCCGAAAGTCAGGCAGAATATGCGCAGTCTCTGGCCCAATCGTTGCAAAAACAAGGGGTTAGAGTGACGGCCGATTTGCGCAATGAGAAGATTAGCTATAAAATACGCGAGCACACGCTGGAAAAGGTGCCTTATCTCCTCGTCGTGGGGGATAAGGAGCGTGATGCGCAAACGGTAGCCGTGCGTGCCCGTGGCGGCGTCGATCTTGGCGTAATGCCGGTCGAAGCCTTCGTTGAGCGTCTGCAGGAAGACCTGCGCTCGTTCAAGTAACCGCCCTGGCAGCGCGGCTCGTTTTTTTAATTTTTAGAGGAAACGTAACATCGCTACTGATAAGTCGTCGCATCGCATCAACGGTGAAATCACTGCGCCGGAAGTGCGTCTGGTCGGGATCGAGAACGAACCGCTCGGTATCGTAAAACTCGCTGATGCTTTCCGTAAATCGGAAGAACTGGATGTTGACCTGGTGGAAATCGCGCCGCAAGCGGTTCCCCCGGTTTGCCGTCTGATGGATTACGGCAAGTTCAAGTACCAGGAATCGAAGAAGCAGCACGAAGCGAAGCTGAAGCAGAAGGTCATCCAGGTCAAGGAAGTCAAGTTCCGCCCGGGTACCGATGACGGGGATTACAACGTCAAGCTCCGCAATCTCGTGCGCTTCCTCGAAGAAGGCGACAAGACGAAGATCACGTTGCGTTTCCGCGGCCGCGAAATGGCTCACCAGGAAATCGGTATGCGGATGCTTGAGCGTCTGCGCACGGATCTCGAGGAAGTCGGCCAGGTCGAGCAGATGCCGAAGATGGAAGGGCGCCAGATGATCATGGTGCTTTCGCCGAAGAAAAAGAAGTAACGGGCCCGCGCGCATGCCGCGCAGGTTCGAGAGTGGTTCGGTGCGTCGCCCGGTCAGGGCGGCGCGCCAACAATGACGGCAACTGCGCAAGCGGTTTGCCGTACACAAGTGGACTGGGTTTCGAAGGGCGGGTCAAGGGCGCAAGCCAACCGCACACCCATCGCCATCAAATAAACTGGAGTTGTTCGTCATGCCTAAGATGAAGACCAAGAAGAGTGCTGCAAAGCGCTTCGTGGTGCGTCCGGGCGGTACCGTCAAGCGCGGTCAAGCCTTCAAGCGTCACATCCTGACCAAGAAAACCACGAAGAACAAGCGTCACCTGCGCGGCGCAACGGCAGTTCATGATTCCGATCTGAACTCCGTCCGCGCAATGCTGCCGTTCGCGTAACCCCTCAACTGATACTCTAAGGAGAGAAACATGCCTCGAGTCAAACGTGGGGTAACCGCACGGGCCCGCCACAAGAAGATCATCAACCTGGCCAAGGGTTATCGCGGCCGTCGCAATAACGTCTACCGCATCGCCAAGCAGGCGGTGATGCGCGCTGGTCAGTACGCGTACCGCGATCGCCGCAACAAGAAGCGTGTGTTCCGCGCACTGTGGATCACGCGTATCAACGCGGCAGTTCGCCAGCACGACATGACCTACAGCGTGTTCATCAACGGCCTGAAGAAGGCGTCGATCGAACTCGACCGTAAGGTCCTGGCCGACATGGCGGTGTTCGACAAGGCTGCTTTTGCTGCGATCGTCAAGCAGGTGAAAGCCGCCGTTGCAGCCTAATTGCGAAATTAGCACTGCGTGGTTAGTTGCAGCGATGTTCCGGTAGTCTCGGCCGCTGCAGCGAAAACGGGGCTCTTCCGAGCCCCTTTTTTGTTTGGATGGGCGATTTCGCTCGCCAAGACCGAATGACGTTGGAAATGATGGGATCTATGGATCTGGACCAGATTGTCGCCGACGCGCAGCAGTCCTTCGAACAGGCTGCCGACATCACCACGCTCGAAAACGAGAAAGCACGATTTCTCGGCAAGTCGGGTGCGCTGACCGAGTTGCTCAAGGGCCTCGGCAAGCTCGATCCCGAATCACGCAAGACCGAAGGCGCACGCATCAACGTCGCGAAGCAGCAGGTGGAAGCCGCGCTGACCGCACGTCGTCAGGCGCTCGCCGATGCGCTGCTGAACCAGCGCCTCGCCGCCGAGGCGATCGACGTCACGCTGCCGGGCCGCGGCGCCGGTGCAGGCAGTCTGCACCCCGTGATGCGCACGTGGGAGCGCGTCGAACAGATTTTCCGCTCGATCGGCTTCGACGTGGCCGACGGTCCCGAAATCGAGACCGACTGGTACAACTTCACGTCGTTGAACAGCCCGGAGAACCATCCGGCGCGTTCGATGCAGGACACCTTCTACGTAGAAGGCAAGGACGCCGACGGCCGCCAGCTGCTGCTGCGCACGCACACGAGCCCGATGCAGGTGCGTTACGCGCGCATGAACCGCCCGCCGATCAAGGTGATCGCACCGGGCCGCACGTATCGCGTCGACAGCGATGCGACCCACTCGCCTATGTTCAATCAGGTCGAGGGGCTGTGGATCGACGAAAACATCAGCTTCGCCGACCTCAAGGGCGTCTATACCGACTTCCTGAAGAAATTCTTCGAGCGCGACGACATCCTCGTGCGCTTCCGTCCGTCGTATTTCCCGTTCACGGAACCGTCGGCCGAGATCGACATGATGTTCGAGCACGGCAAGAACGCCGGCAAATGGCTCGAGATCTCGGGCTCGGGGCAGGTGCATCCGACCGTGATCCGCAACATGGGCCTCGATCCCGAGCGCTACATCGGCTTTGCGTTCGGCAGCGGCCTCGAGCGCCTGACGATGCTGCGCTACGGCGTGCAGGATCTCCGGCTGTTCTTCGAGAACGACCTGCGTTTCCTGCGCCAGTTCGCATAACGCACGCGCCGCGCCGACATGTGCCCGCGCATGCCCCGCCGGACGTTTCCGACGGGGGCCGGGCGCCGATCTAACCTGTTTCGAACGTAGACATCCATGCAATTCCCTGAATCCTGGTTGAGAACCTTTGTCGACCCGCAGCTGACGACCGACGAACTGTCGCACGCGCTGACGATGGCGGGGCTCGAAGTCGAATCGCTGAGCAAGGCTGCGCCGCCGACGTCGAAGATCGTCGTCGGCCGCGTGCTCGAAGTCGTCAAGCATCCGGATGCGGACAAGCTCAATGTCTGCCAGGTCGACGCCGGCACCGGCGCGACGCTGAATATCGTGTGCGGCGCACCGAACGTGGCGCCCGGCATCAAGGTGCCGGTCGCGCTGGTCGGCGCGGAACTGCCGCCGGCGGAAGAGGGCGGCAAGCCGTTCGCGATCAAGCTGTCGAAGCTGCGCGGCGTGGAGAGCCAGGGGATGCTGTGCTCGGCGCGTGAGCTGAAGTTGTCCGAGGACCACAGCGGCCTGCTGATCCTGCCGGAAGACACGCCGGTCGGTCAGGACATTCGCGACACGCTCAATCTCGACGACACGATCTTCGAAATCAAGCTGACGCCGAACAAGGCCGACTGCCTGTCGGTGTTCGGCATCGCGCGCGAGACGGCCGCGATCACCGGCGCGCCGCTGACGCCGGTCGACATCCGTCCGGTGCGCGTCGAGCTCGATGAGACGCTGCCCGTGCGCATCACCGCCCCCGATCTGTGCGGCCGTTTCTCGGGTCGCGTGATCCGCGGCGTGAACGCGCATGCGAAGACGCCGCAATGGATGGTCGAGCGCCTCGAGCGTTCGGGCCAGCGCAGCGTGTCGGCGCTTGTCGACATCTCGAACTATGTGATGTTCGAGCTCGGCCGTCCGTCGCACGTGTTCGATCTGGACAAGATCCACGGCGGCATCGAGGTGCGCTGGGGCAAGCGCGGCGAGTCGCTGAAGCTGCTGAACGGCAACACGGTCGAACTCGACGAAACGGTCGGTGTGATTGCGGACGACCGTCAGGTCGAAAGCCTCGCGGGCATCATGGGCGGCGACAGCACGGCCGTCACGCTCGACACGACCAACATCTACCTGGAGGCCGCGTTCTGGTGGCCGGACAGCATCCGTGGCCGCGCGCGCAAGTACAACTTCTCGACCGATGCGGCCCATCGCTTCGAGCGCGGCGTCGACTACGCGACGACCGTCGAGCACGTCGAGCGCATCACGCAGCTGATTCTCGAGATCTGCGGCGGCAAGGCCGGCCCGGTCGACGACCAGGCAGTGAACCTGCCGCAGCGCGCGCCGGTGAAGATGCGTGTGTCGCGCGCGAACCGCATCATCGGCGTGAAGATCGACGCCGACGAGATCGCGAACATCTTTACGCGCCTGTGCCTGCCGTTCGAGCGTGACGACGACGCATTCCTGGTCACGCCGCCGTCGCACCGCTTCGACATCGAGATCGAGGAAGACCTGATCGAGGAAGTGGCGCGCATCTACGGCTTCGAGAAGATCCCGGCCCGTCCGCCGGTCGCGACGAGCGAGATGCGCGCGACCAACGAGACGCGACGTTCGATCCACGATATCCGTCACGCGCTCGCGGCGCGCGATTATGCCGAAACGGTCAACTTCAGCTTCGTCGATGCGGAGTGGGAGCACGACTTCGCCGGCAACGACACCCCGATCCGCCTGCTGAACCCGATCGCGAGCCAGCTGTCGGTGATGCGTACGACGCTGTTCGGCAGCCTGATCTCGGTGTTGCGCCACAACCTGAACCGTCGCGCGGATCGCGTTCGCGTGTTCGAGACGGGCCGCGTGTTTCTCGCCGATCCGTCGGTGAAGGCCGGCGAACTGACCGTCGAAGGCTACACGCAGCCGAAGCGTGTCGGCGCGCTCGCGTACGGCCCGGCGGTCGACGAACAGTGGGGTGTCGCGACCCGCGCAGTCGATTTCTTCGACGTGAAGGGCGATCTCGAGGCGCTGCTCGCGCCGGCCACCGCGCGCTTCGTGAAGGCCGAGCATCCGGCCCTCCATCCGGGCCGCAGCGCGCGCATCGAGGTCGATGGCCGCGCGGTCGGCTGGATCGGCGAGCTCCATCCGCGCCTGATGCAGAAGTACGAGCTGCCGCATGCGCCGGTGATGTTCGAAATCGACGCGGATGCGCTGATCGCACGTGCGCTGCCGGCACCGACCGACGTGTCGAAATTCCCGCCGGTGCGGCGCGATATCGCGGTCGTGGTCGATCAGGCGGTCGAGGTTCAGGCGCTTTTCGACGAAATGAAGAAGGCGTTGGCCGAAGACGCCTGCCGATTCGTTCAGAAGGTTGTACTCTTCGACGAATTTCGTGCAAAATCAAATACTTCCGGTGGTCTCGCCGCGCACGAGAAGAGCCTTGCCTTCCGCGTGACGCTGCAGGACGCGGCTGGCACGCTACAGGACGAGGTCGTCGATCAGGCGATCCAGACGCTGGTCGAGCGGATGGCTCGTGCTGGTGCCCGCCTGCGCGGCTAGGGAGACGGGCTGCCCCCTCGCGGGCGGCTCTTCCCCATCGTAAGTTTTGGTTTAACGCGCTGTATGGCAGATATGAACGACATGACCTCGAGTGAATTCGAAGCCCTCCTGACGGCGCAACGCAGTGCCATGAACCGCGACGCTTCGGCGCCGGCGTCCACCGAGACGCCGACGCTGACGAAAGCGGAACTGGCAGAGCTGCTGTTCGACAGCGTCGGGCTGAACAAGCGTGAAGCGAAGGACATGGTCGAGGCGTTTTTCGAAGTGATCCGCGACGCGCTCGAAAACGGCGAAAGCGTCAAGCTGTCGGGGTTCGGCAACTTCCAGCTGCGCGACAAGCCGCAGCGTCCGGGCCGCAATCCGAAGACGGGCGAGGCGATTCCGATCGCGGCCCGCCGGGTGGTAACCTTCCACGCGAGCCAGAAGCTGAAGGCGCTGGTCGAAAACGGCGCGGAGTAACACCCGCGCGCTGACGTCTCCGCGCGGCCGCCGCGCACCCTTTACCGACGGTTAACCGACGATGACCACTACGGTTGAGAAAGTCGTCTTGCCTCCGATTCCCGCGAAGCGCTACTTCACGATCGGTGAAGTCAGCGAATTGTGCGGGGTCAAGCCGCATGTGCTGCGTTACTGGGAACAGGAATTCACTCAGCTTAGGCCGGTGAAGCGGCGCGGCAATCGTCGGTATTACCAGCATCATGAAGTGCTGCTGATCCGGCGGATTCGCGAGTTGCTGTACGAACAGGGGTTCACGATCAACGGGGCACGCAACCGGCTCGATTCACCGAGCGGCGAGCGCGCTGCCGGCGCACCGGTCGAGCCCGACGTGCTGGCCGCCGATGCGCGTGCATCGGGCAAGCCGGGGGCGACGGTCGACGTGATCGCGCTGCGGCAGGCGCTCCTCGACGTGATCGACGGACTGAAGCACGACTGAGCACAACGCTCGGATCGATATGAAGCCCGGTGTGCGAAGCGCCACCGGGCTTTTTTCATGCACGCGGGCCCGCCCGCATCAGCGCGACGCGAGCGGATTTGGCTTGCCCATGTCGACGACCAGCGTGCCGTCCGGCAGCATCCGCACCGAGCCTTGCGCGACCTGGCTGCGGTAGCCGTACAGGTCGAAGCGCATCGGGCCTGCCTCGGCCGAGTTCCGGATCAGCGCGCGCACGTTCAGTTCCAGCACGTTGAACATCTTCATGTCTCCGCCTTCCATCCACATGTAGCTCGGTGCGTCGATCTGCGGCCGCTTCGGCGCGGGTGCGTCGGCAACCCGCCGGAACGTCAGGCGCAATCCGTCGCGTTCGACGGTGGCCTGGCCGAGCTTGCCGTTCAGCACGGGAGGCGGAAAGACGGTGTACTGGTCGAGCACGAGCGTGTCGCCACGCAGTTCCGCGCCGCGGCGCTGCAGCGGCGTCAGGGACGCGAGCTCGATGCCGAGCGAGCGCAGCAGCTTCGCCTGCGGGATGCCGAGCACCGACACCTGCGACGGCCGGAACGCGAGGTGCCGGTCGTCGAGCACCGAAAGCGAGCCCTTCATGTCGGTCGGAAGCCACACGCCGGGCACGTGATTCCAGAGCTTGATGCCGCCCTGGACGCGCAGGTCCTGGCCATCCGCGCTCAACTGCAGGTCGTTCAGCGAGCGCGGCGAGTAGTCGAGCAGGTAGTTGTTGAAGAGCGCCGACATCGCCTTCCACGATTCGACGACCGTCCCGCCGAGAATGCGGATGTCGTACTGGTTCGGATCGTCGAGATCGACCGGTTCGCCCGGCCGTTTCGCGATGAGCTGTACGTCGAGATCCTCGACGTGGAAGCCGATGTCGCCGGACAGGTTGAAGTCGACATTGTGCAGATGGATCGTCGGATTGCGGTTCGACACGTGCCGTTCGTTGAACGGGATGGCCGACGAGCGCCGCATCGCAACTTTCTGCATGCCGGGCTGCGTCGTGCCGGCCGCGAGTGCAAACGCTTCCCAGTGCTGGCGCGAGTCGTGCAGCGCAGTCTGCTGCGCGGCGAGGAAGCTGTCGTTCAGGCGGGCGGCCGTGCTGCCGAGCGCAGCGCCGCTCGCGGGGCCCGCGTACGACGGCATCCGGATCGCCATCGCGCCGCTTTCGTCGAAATTGAAATAGCCGGCCGATACCTGATCGCGATAGTGATACAGGTCGAACACGAAATTCTGGTCACGCTTCGTCGGATCGACGGGGCTGATCAGGATGTCCGCGTTCATCGGCATCGAGCGCATGAACTTCACGTCGCCGCCGCGGATGTACATCGCCTGTTGCGGCGCGTTCGCGGGCAGCGCGAAGCCGGCGTGCGAGCCGTCGTCGAGCTTCAGGTCGAGGCCGGCCGGCGTCACGCGCAGCGCGGTGATCCTGATCTTCAGCCGCGGCGGCGGCATCAGCTTGTCGACCGACATCACGAGGTCGTCGCCGGCGAGCCGTGCGATCGGGGTCTCGATCTTCAACAGATCGGCCATCTTCACGTTGGCCGCACGCATCACCGGCTGCGCGTTGATGCCCGACACGCGCACGCCGGTCGGGTGGAATACGAGCTGGCTGCCGTCGCGAATCGTGAGCGTGCCGGTCAGCGAGAACGGCACCCAGCCATCGCGCTGCATCTCGCCCTGCAGATGGATCACGCCATCGCCTGCCGATACGGCGAGGTTGCGCAGCGGCGCGTTGCGGTAACCGAAGATGTACGTGTTGAAGAGGGCGGTCAGTTTCGCGTTGTCGAGCGTGACCGTGCCTTCGTGCACGTCGATCTCGAAACTCGTCGGATCGTCGAACACGATCGGTGCGCCGGCCTGCGTCGGCACGAGTGTCGCGGACAGTTGATGGATGAAGAAGCCAAGGTTGTTGACGATACGGAAATCGACATCGCGCAGGAATGTCATCGCACCGCTCTGGCCCGAGTCGCGCAGCGTGAACGGGCGCGGCTGCGTGAGGCTGAGCGACGCGAGCGACGGCACCGTGCGGGCGATCTGCTGTTCGCGGGCGAGGCGTTCGGCCTTGGTGCGCTCGATCTTCGTCGACGAGACCGACGCGGTCCCGTCGCGCTGCGCGCCCGGTTCCGCGCAGCCGGCGCAGAGCAGCGCGAGCGCAAGCGCGCCGCAGCCGAGCGCACGAGAGGTACCAAGTGAAACCGACGCGGCCGCGCGTCGCGGGCCGCTCATCCAGTCGAATAATGCCAAAGGCGTGCGATGGCCGCGCCGGACCGCATTCCGCATCGTCTGTCTCCATGTCTTGTTGTGCTCGGCGAGGGCGCGCGGCCGATGCGCGGCGCGGACGTCGATGCCGTGCAGTGTGGCATAGCGTGCTAGAGCGGCGTAACCAAACAGCGGGCGTCCGGGCAGGACCGGCCGGCGCGCGACGGGACAATGGATTCGCGGCGGCGGAGCGGAAAAATCAAACGGTCGTTTGGTTTCGCGGTCGAGGCGGGCGGCGCGCGTTGCGCCGGATCGGCAAACCCGGCGTCGGCGTTGGCTGACGCGGGGTTACATGCCGGATGAAGGCGGTGTCCGATCCGGGGCGCAGACGGCGGGCGGGGGCGACGGACGCACCAGCGCTATCGCCGCCTGCGGACCGATCAGACCAGCATGCTCTGCCGGATTGCATTCTGCGTCGTCTGGTCCAACTGCAGACCGTTATCGATGTACGACGCCATCGAGCCGTATGACGCGACGACCTGATCGAATGCCGCCTGCATATAGGCGGCTTGCGCGCCCTGCAGCGCGGCCATCATGTCGGCCGCATCCTGCCCGCCGCTCTTGTGCGCCTGTGCGACATAGGCGGCGATTTCCGACGCGCTGTAGATGTTGGTCAGCAGATAGTCGGCGAGGATCGTCTGCCGTGGGACACCGAGAATCGTGTGCAGAATGGCCGTCGCCCAGCCGGTGCGATCCTTGCCGGCCGTGCAGTGGAAGACCAGGTTGCCGCCGGACGCGGCAAAGCCGGCGAATAGCGTGTGGAAACTCGTCCGTGCCGTTTCCGACGTCACGAACGCCCGATACATGCTTTGCATGAAGGCCGTGGCAGTCGCGCCATCGGTCGGAAGCGGACCAATACTGGCGGCGCCGAGCACGTTGAGGTTCTGCCAGATGGCGCCGGCCAATGGCACATCCGGCTGCGCGTGGATCTCCGCGGTCGTGCGCAGGTCGTACACGTGCGTGATGCCGAGCGTATCGACCGTTGCGAGGTCGGCCGCGGACAGCGCGAGCGCGGACGACCGGTAGATCGCGCCTTTCTTCATCGCTGACCCACTCGCGGTGGCATAGCCCGTTCCGTCCGGTCCCCCGGTGTCGCGAAAGTTCGCTGCCGAAGCGAGCCTGAGCGTCGTGACGGGGGCGACCGCGATCGAGTCGCCGCCGCACGCGGACAGAAGATACGCGTCTCCCAGCATGATGCCGATCGTGCCGGCACCCAGCCGGAGAAAGTGTCGACGGGAAATGTCGTTTTTCTGAGTCATTCACTGGCCTTTGTCTGAGACGGTGACGGGACGTCGCGACCGCCGTTGCGATCGAAACCGCCGCCGGCGTGCCGCGCAGCGCGGCAAAGCGGAGATGTGCCATATCGATCGGCATGCAGTCGGACGATGTGCCGTGCGCGTTGATCTCGCGCCGGGCAAGCGCACGGTAGCGATCCGCGACGAATCGGCCATCGTCCTTTTCGATTAAGGCGCGACACAGGTTGCCCGTGCGAATCGCGCAACTTGCCGCACGTGCGACGGCGGCGGCGCGGTAAGATCGGCGTCAGTGGCTGGATGGATCACAAAGCATGGTGGCCGACACGGGGGAGGCGTCATGGATCTGAAGGAGCTCGACGTACTGGGAGCGGATGTAGGCGATCACTGGTACTACGCGTCGAAGGCGAGCGCGATCCGTCGGTTTCTGGGCACGTCGGACGCGAACCGCATACTCGACGTCGGTGCCGGCTCGGGCTTCTTTTCGAAGCATTTGCTCGAGCGCACGCAGGCGACGGAAGCATGGTGTGTCGATACGAGCTATGCCGACGATACTGACGGGGAGGCGGCCGGCAAGCCCGTCCATTTTCGCCGTGCCGTCGATCGATTCGATGCCGATCTCGTGCTGCTGATGGATGTCCTTGAGCACGTCGACGACGATGTCGGGTTGCTTGCCCGCTACGTGGCGGGGGCGCCGAAGGGCAGCCGGTTCCTGATCACGGTTCCCGCGTTTCAGTTCCTGTGGAGCGCGCATGACGATTTTCTCGAGCACAAGCGCAGGTATACGCTCGCCGGTCTCGAAGACGTCGCGCGTCGTGCGGGGCTGGAGGTCGAGCGCGGCGCGTATTATTTCGGCCTCACGTTCCCGCTCGCGGCGGCATTGCGACTGAGCGAGCGGGCGCGTCGACAACCGCGCGAACCGGCGTCGCAGTTGCGCCGGCACCATCCGGTCGTCAACGGTTTGCTCAAGCTGATCTGCCGAGCCGAGCTACCGATGTTCCGGTTCAACCGGGTGGCGGGCCTCACGGTCATCTGTGTCGCGCGTCGACGGTAAGCATGCGGCGGATCGCATGGCCGGAGCGTGACGAGCGGGATGCATGTTGCCGCCCGTATCGAAGCCGTCTTGTCCCGTTTGATCATGTCGCAAAAAATTTCACGGGAACATGCACAAAATGCATGCGACCCGTTCTAAACCGGCCAACTGTCTGTTATAATTTTTTTCTTTCGGGGCGTAGCGCAGCCTGGTAGCGTACCTGCATGGGGTGCAGGTGGTCGGAGGTTCAAATCCTCTCGCCCCGACCAGACAAAGAACCCGCGTCAGTTCAGGCTGACGCGGGTTTTTTCTTGCCGGTCGCTTTTTTGCACATCCCGGCGCGGCCCCGGTAAAATGCAAGGTTGATCCACGGAAAGCGCCGTGATTTAGCGGAAGAGGATTCCCCGAACATGACTGATCTTCGTCTTACCATGCGGTTTGCTGCAGTGCTCGCCACCGGCGCGCTCGTTGCCGGTTGCGGTACGTCGTCGCCCACGAAAGTGGACTACAAGAGCGATTCGAAATCGAAGGAAGCGTCGCTCGCAGTGCCGCCCAACATGCTCGACGAGACGGCCGATCAGCGTTCGCTGCCGCCACAGGGCGGCGCGACTTCCCTGTCCGCGCTTCAGCAGGTGCAGCACGCGGCGCCCGCGACGGACACCGTCGCGCCCGCCGTGACCGGCATGCATATTCAGCGCGATGGCACCGAGAGCTGGCTCGTGATCGACAGCAAGAAGCCCGCCGACATCTGGCCGCAAGTTCGCCGTTTCTGGCAGGAGCAGGGCTTCCTGCTCGTCGTCGACCAGCGCGACAAGGGCGTGATGGAAACCGACTGGAACGAAACCCATCCGCAGATCAACGACGGCCTGATCCGCAGCGTGATCTCCAAGGCGATGGGCAATTCGTACGTGACCGCCGAGCGCAACAAGTACCGCACGCGCCTCGATTCGGCGCCGAACGGCGGCACCTACGTGTTCATCAGCCAGAAGGGCATGCGCGAGGCGATCACCGGCGCGAACAACGATTCGAGCAAGTGGGAAGCGAAACCGAACGATCCGGCGCTCGAGACCGAATACCTGAAGCGGTTGATGGCGGTGCTCGCACAGAACGATCAGCGCGCGAAGAATGGCGAGCCGCCGATCGCGAACATCAACGACAACACGGTGCCGAAGGACAAGAAGGCGGATACCGACGCATCGAAGGCCGCCGCCGCTGCGATCGCTGCGCAGAACGTCGCGCGTACGTCGTCGCAAGCGAACGACGTCGATTCGGCCGCGGTGCCGTCCGAAGTCACGCTCGGCGAGCCGTACGACCGGTCGTGGCTGCATGTCGGCCTCGCACTCGATCGCGCGAACTTCACGGTTGACGATCGCGATCGCACGAAGGGTCTGTTTTTCGTGCGTTATGTCGATCCGAAGGATCTCAGCTCGGCCGAGCAGGGCTTCTGGAGCCAGCTGTTCCACGGCAAGAAGGAAAAGCAGGCGAAGCAGTATCGCGTCAACGTGAAGGCGCTGACGCCCGACCAGACGCGTGTGGCAGTCGTCGATGACTCGGGCGCGATCGATACGTCGGGTCCGGCCCGGCAGATCATGGGGCTGCTCGTGAATCAGCTGCGCTGATCGCGGTACGCTCCCGCTCATCGAAAAAGCCCGCCTTCCGGCGGGCTTTTTTTATGGTCGCGCGCGCCTGCCGATTCTGGTGTGTGTCGGACGTTCGTGTCCCTCTCTCGTGACGTTACGTAACATTCGCGCGTTACGGCGGCGGAACGGGTGTTACATCGTCGTGACCACGAAAAATATCCTTATGGATCAAAGGCATGTTTTCGAAAGTGCACCTGGCACGCAAACTGCTTTATATGTGGGAATCGTTAGGACAGGGAGGATGGCGTCAGAGACCGGGCGGGCGTCGCGAGCGCCCGAACAACGGTTTCGACGTCTTCAGATGCCAGCGCTGCGAGCGCTGGCGTAACCGATGACGACCCGCGCCGCGCGCGGGTCTCGATGGCCCCGTCGCCTATCCTCGTAGGGCGACGGTTTCGCCCGCGCTTCTTCTGAAGCGCGGGCAATTTTTTTGGTGCGGCCGAAATGCGAGGCATGGCGATCCGGCGGGTGCTGGATTCGCTGATTCGCAATCGTTTCTGAATTGTGGGGGGGCGTTGGCGCGTGTTCGTCGAGCGCCGCGACGGCCAGGTCGCTTTGGCCGTGCATGCGCGTTCCGCGCACATTCCGGCTTGTCGCGAAGCAGCCTGGGACTGGATTGATCGGCCCGGGATCCGTGTGCTGTCGAAGCTCGCGTGAGCAGGGTGGTGCGGCCGGACGTGTTGCCGGCCGCCGCGACGCGTCAGTGCGACGTGTCGGGTACGTCGAGAATCAGGATGATCGTCCAGTCGGCGTCGCCGTCGTGGTGATACTGGCGTTCGGCGACGATGAACGGTTGCTGCTTGCCTTGCGGGCCGAGGAACAGCACGTCGCCCTCCATCGGCAGGCACTCGATCGGCGGCAGCGCGAGGAAGGCGTCTTCCGAGCCGCGCGGCATCAGTTGCTTGATCTTGCGAGTGGCTGCTTCGGTCCACTCGATGTCGAGTTGAATGTTGCTCATGCTGTCCTCCGCACCGGGGTGCGCACGGGTGGAAAATTTCGGTGCGCGACTTTAGCACAGCGCGCAGGCGCCGCAACCAAAAAAGCCGAACCCGGTTGCCCGGATTCGGCCTTTCGCTTGTGCGGTGCCGCCGAACTTACTGGCTGGCAGCGTCTGCCGGAGCGGCCTTGGCGGCCTTCTTGCCAGCCTTCTTCGCTGCCTTGTGGTGAGCGGCCTTCTTGCCGTGGTGCTCTTCCTGAGCCGCCGGCTGTGCAGCCTCGGCTGCTTGCTGCTGTTGCAGTGCCTGTGCGCGCTGCTCGATCTCGGCGATCTTGGCCGGGTCGGTGATGGTCTGGATTTGCGTGCTCTCTTGCGCATACGCTGCGCCAGTCAGCGCCGACATCGCGACCAGAATAGCCAGGGACGTCTTCTTCATTGCTTTACCTCCGCTAAGTGGTGATGAACCCGAATGTTGCCGTTTTGTCTGGCGACTGCAATCGAGTGCGTGTCGAGTGTAACAAAAGTGACGGATCAATGTGCACCGGATCGCCGTGCAGCGCAAGGCCCCGTTGAAGTCGCGCAACACTTCGTGCACTCCGTCATGCGCATGCCATCCGGGGGGAGGCGCCGTCGTTTTTGCACGCGTCGCCATCAAAACCAGCCGAGCCATCGGTAGACGTGGAACTGCGCGATGCCGATCAACTCGTGCAATACCAGATCCGCGTCTTCCAGGTTCTGCCAGCGGGGCAGCCAGCCCGTTTGCGCGCGCCGGTGGGTGGAATAAACGGGCTGCGGATCGATGCCGAAGCGGCGGAAATCGAGCAATGCGCGGCGCATCTGGTAGGACGACGCGACGAGAATGCGCGAGTCGTCATGTTGTGAGCGTAGTATAGAAGCGGTGAATTTCGCATTTTCATAGGTGGTGCGGCTGTTCGGCTCGAGTAAGAGGTCGTTGCGAGCGACGCCTTCCGCGATCAGCCGGCGCCCGTAGACGGCCGCCTCGGTTTCGCCGTGATGTTGCGGGTCGCCGCCCGACATCACCACGGTGCAACGGGTGGCCTGCTCGCGGCACGTGCGGTAGAGCGCCGCGGTCGTGCGGATGCGTGCTTCCCCGTCGGGCGGCGGCCGCAAGCCGGTGTCGCTGTGCCGTGTGCCGATGCCGATGATGATCAGTGTGGTTCGGCCGTGCATGTCGGGGTGCTCGACCGGCGTCACGCCCGCCTCGGTCCATGCGATGAGCGGCGCGGTGAGCCAGCCTGTCGCGAGCAGCCAGATCAGCGCGACGCTCGCGATCGCGATGAGTCTTCGCCGCTTGCGGAAGAGCATGAAACCGATGAAGAGAAGTACAAATGAATCGAACAGAATCAATTTGATTGGGGTATGGTGTCTTTTTATGGACGGCTGACGATCCGGCCCTGACGCGACGCCGAACGTCGGCCCCCAGAATCGGTGGCGGTATCGGCGGGTGGAGCTCCCGCCCGGCGCGCCGCTTCGCATTGTCGCTGCACTTTAAGAAAGAATCGAGATGGCCACGTATTCCAACGAAGCGGTGCTCGACGCATTGAGACGAGTGCAGTACCGCCAGGTACCGTGGGCGCGCCGCCCGGGCGTGTTCGAGTATCTCCGGTCACTGGGGCTGATGGACACGGTCAGGCAGAAGACGGTTGCCCCCGCGCCGGGTTTCCATGCACCGGTCGACATCGCGGTGCTGACCGATAGTGGTCGGGCCGAATGCGCGCGACTCGAGCGCGACGAAAAATTACTTTCCTGGACCGATCGCCGTATGGACGACTACGCGTTAAGCGAAGCGAGCGCCGTGGCGATTCTCGAAAGCCGCCTGTAGCGGCGCACTCCTGACCTCGCGCCGTCGCCGGCGACACTCAAAAAAAAGCCCGTATCGCGAGGATACGGGCGTACCGGATACTTTTGCTGTTGCCACGCTGTGCTCATGGCAACGGATGTGACTTGTCGTATGTCGAGCAGTTCCCGAATTCGGGAATTTTCTTTGACGAAATCCTGTGGACTACGGATGACGCGGCATGTCCGTCGGTTGCGAGCCGATGCGCGCACGTGCGTTACTGGCGATGTCGCCGCGCAAATCGCCGCGCGGCACGGTCGGTCGATTGAGCGGCGTGGCGGGCGGTTGCTGGCGAAGGGTGTTTCGGTGATCCTGCTGGCGGTGAGGTGGCTTCGCGCGATCGTCGGCGTGAGCGGGGGCGGTCGACGCCAACGAAATGACAATGCCGCATGCGACGAGCAGTGACATTGGTTTCATGGCGGGGCTCCCTTCAAGCCATCGGCGCGGCTTGTTGATATGTCGCTAAGGTAAGCGAGGGAGTGCAGGCTAGCTGTAAATAATAGTAAATAGATGTATCGCGGCACGACAGCGGTAATCGACGACGCGGGCGCCGCGAAAAGCGCGTGGCGCCGAAAGAAGCCGGGCGGCCGAAGCCGCCCGATCGAGCATGCGTTACGCCATCTTCACGGGGGCGCGCCAGGATTCCGGATTGGTCCAGAAGGCGCCGCGCAATCGGTCGCGGCTCGGCGGTGCAGGCGGCTTCGCCGCGCTTGCCCCGATGCGCCCGCGCAGCGAGATCTGACGGCCGCTCGTGCCGAGGCGCTTGACGATTTCGGCGAGCGTACCGTCTGCCTGCCATTCGTCGAAGCGACGGCGGCAGGTCGGCGGCGACGGATAGCGACCCGGCAGCTTCGACCAGCCTTCACCCGTCGACAGTACCCACAGCACGGCGTTTACCACCGAGCGGGCCTCCACGCGGGGGCGGCCGCGCCGTTCACTGCGTGCGGGTTCCGAGCAAAACAGACCTTCGACCAGCGCCCACTCGTTATCTCTCAAATCGTCGAACAGCATCATGTCCTCACCTCAGCGAAGCTAACTCCGGTGCGCTGCCCTGCGCCGCGCACTCTTCAAGCACTCGAGCGTCGAGTGCCGGGTGGGGGCGTCCGGTTGACCGGCAGCGGCGTTTCTGCCTTCCGTCCGACTAAACCTGCGCCCTGTGCGTCAGGTAAAGCACGATGTGTGCCATGCCGGAGGCGATTCCCTCGAGAGCCGCTTGGCAGCGGGCTAACGGCTAAGTCAGCTAGGGGCGTATAAGACGCCAAAATAACCCGCCAGCAAATCAGGACAATCACCAATCTTGTGCAACTCGCCCGTGCCACGTGCGTTTCCGTGGATATTGCACCGCAGCGAAACATGTGTGGCCGGTGCCGGATTCGCACATCGGAGCCGATTTCGCGCATTAAAATCGTGCATCGATATCGACGATTGATGAGGTGAGGAGATGAACGTTACGCTGCGCCAGCTTCGCGTATTCATCGAGGTTGCGCGGCTGCGGAGCTTCAGTCGCGCGGGCGACGAGATCGGACTCACGCAGTCTGCGGTCAGTCGTTGCGTGCGCGAACTCGAGGCCGAGCTCGGGCTGAAGCTGATCGACCGGACGACCCGCGACGTGCAGTTGACCGACGTCGGGGTGAACCTGATCGCGAGCGTGTCCCGCCTGATCGACGATCTGGACGACACGCTGCGCGAGATTCGCGAGATCGGCGAGCAGCGGCGGGGACGCGTGATCGTCGCCGCGAGTCCGACGATTGCGTGCCGGCTGATGCCGCGCGTCGTCGCGGCCTGCGAGCGCCAGTTTCCGTTCGTCACGCTCGGCCTGCGCGACGACGTGCAGAGCGACGTGCTGCGAAAGGTGAAGTCGAGCGAGGTCGATTTCGGCGTCGTCATCGGGCCGCTCGCCGTTGCGGACCTCGTCTGCGAACCGCTGATGACCGACTCGTTCTGCCTGGTCGCGCGCGCCGATCATCCGCTCGCGGCGCGGGCCGAGGTGCCCTGGACGGCGCTCGACGGCGAGCGCCTCGTCCTGCTTGACCATGCGTCCGGAAGCCGGCCATTGATCGACGCCGCGCTGGCTGCCCATCGGGTGAACGCGACGGTCATGCAGGAGCTCGGGCATTCGGCGACGGTATTCGCGCTCGTCGAGGCTGGCGTCGGCGTGAGCGTGCAGCCGTGGCTGTCGCTGCCGCTGCCGGCGGGATCGTCGCTGGTTGCGCGGCCGCTGACGCCGCGTACCGAGCGCACCGTCGAGCTGGTGCGCCGCCGCGACCGGTCGCTGTCGCCGGCCGCGCAGGCGATCTGGGAACTCGCGCGCCAGATGCCGGCGCGGGCGGAAGACCTCGACTGAGGGTGCTGAACCGGCGCGCACACCGGTACACTGCGTGGATCGTGTTCCTCGGTGGCGGTTCTCGATGACGCATTCCGCAGATGTCGGCCCGGCGACGGGTGAGCCGACGGCACGCAGCGCGGTCCAGGCGCTGCGTCCGTCGCTGATCAGGGAAGTCGCGAACGCCGGCTTCGGCGTACCCGACGTGCTGCCGTTCTGGTTCGGCGAATCCGATCGCGTGACGCCGGCATTCATTCGCGACGCGGCTGCCGCGGCACTGCGCGACGGCGCAACCTTCTACACGCACAATCTCGGCACGATACCGTTGCGCAACGCGATTGCGGCCTATGTGAGCGCGCGTCACGGCGCGACCGAGGCCGATGCGATCGCCGTGACGAGTTCGGGCGTGAGCGCGCTGATGCTGGTCGCGCAGCTGCTGGTCGGCCCGGGCGATCGCGTCGTCGCGGTCACGCCGCTCTGGCCGAACCTCGTTGAAATCCCGAAGATACTCGGTGCACAAGTCGAGTGCATACCGCTCCGCCATGGTGATGCGGGCTGGGGGCTCGACATCGACCGGCTGCTCGCGGCGCTGACGCCAGGCACACGAATGCTGTTCGTGAACTCGCCGAACAATCCGACCGGCTGGGCGATGTCCTGCGACGACCAGCGCGCCGTGCTCGCGCATTGCCGGCGTCACGGCATCTGGGTCGTCTCCGACGAAGTGTACGAACGGCTCGCGTTCGTCGCAGACGGCGCGCCGTCGTTTCTCGACATCGCGTCGCGCGACGAGCGGGTCATCGTCGTGAATTCGTTCTCCAAGGCCTGGGCGATGACGGGCTGGCGGCTCGGATGGCTGGTCGCGCCGGCGTCGATCATGGGCGATCTGTCGAAGCTGGTCGAATACAACACGTCGTGCGCGCCGGGTTTCATCCAGGCCGCGGGGGAAGTCGCGCTGCGCGACGGCGAGCCGTTCGTGCAGTCGTTCGTTGCGGCGCTGCGTGCCGCACGTGACCACCTGGTTGCCGCGCTGCGCGCGTTGCCGGGCGTCGATGTGCCGCCTCCGCCGGGCGCGATGTACCTGTTCCTGCGTTTGCCGGGCGCGGACGACAGTCTCGCGTTTTGCAAGTCGCTGGTGCGCGAGGTCGGGCTTGGGCTGGCGCCGGGGCGCGCGTTCGGTCCGGAGGGGGAAGGGTTCGTGCGCTGGTGCTACGCGTGCGATCCGGTGCGGCTCGACGCGGGCGTCGAGCGCCTGCGGGCGTTCGTCGCGCGCGGCGCGGGCCGGCGTTGAGGCGGGACCGAGCTGCGGCGGCGGGTCGTTCGGCTCATCTTTACGCACCGGGCAATTTTGCGTAAGATGGCGCTCAGTCACGCGGTTCCGTCGTTGAGCCGTGCTGTTCCGTCCGGTTTGGGCCTGGCTTGAAGTTGGTTCGCCGCCCCCGGTTCGTGCTCCCATCAATATGACCGATCAGAATCGGGCGAGCGCGTCTTCCGTTCCTTTCGTCTGTTTGTTGATCCGGTTCGTTTGACCACAGGGTCTGGCCTAGCTGCATGAATACCCAAGAGGCGAAGATCGTCCTCGAGACTGCCTTGATCTGCGCGCAAGAACCGCTGAAACTCGGCGATTTGCGCAAGCTCTTTGCCGACGTCGTGTCGGCTGACACGGTCCGCACGTTGCTCGAAGATCTGAAACAGGATTGGTCCGGCCGCGGTGTCGAATTGGTGGCGCTGGCAACCGGATGGCGCTTTCAGAGCAAGCCGGCGATGCGCCAGTATCTGGACCGGCTGCATCCCGAGAAGCCGCCGAAATATTCGCGTGCGGTGCTCGAAACGCTCGCGATCATCGCGTATCGGCAACCCGTCACGCGCGGCGACATCGAAGAGATTCGCGGCGTCACGGTCAATACGCAGGTGGTCAAGCAGCTCGAGGATCGCGGCTGGATCGAGGTGATCGGGCATCGCGACGTGCCGGGACGTCCGGCGCTTTACGCGACGACCAAGCAGTTCCTCGACGATCTCGGACTGAAGGCGCTCGACGACCTGCCGGCGCTCGAGGAGCCGGCCGCGAACATCGAGGCTGCGTTGCTCGCGCAGCAGGCGATGGACTTCGACGGCGATGCGCCGGTAGCGGACGGGGTGCCGGAAGCCGGCGAAGCGGCGGCCGACGTGTCGCACATGCGGCCGGATGAATTGCCGGACGCCGCCGCGGCGGAAGGTACGTCGACGCAGGAAATGCCGAACCGCGATACGCTGGGAACTGATCGCGTTCAGATGGAACAGGGCGGCGCCGACGCAGCGCCGGCCGGCGGGCAGCCCGAGCCGCTGCGCGCGGAAGGGAACGAGGAAGATCGCAAGGCGACCGCCGACGCGGTTGCCGGAGACGGAGCGGAAGCGGCCGGCGACATGCCGGGCGAGGCTGGCCAGGCCGATGCCTCACGCGCCCGTCCCGCTGAGGGCGAGCTGCTGGACGATACGTCCGACAGCCTCGCCGACGCCGTACGCAGTGCGAGCGCGCCCATCGGCGCCGACGCACTGCCGGACGACGAAGCAGAACCCGAACAGCGCCGCGCCTGATTGCGGCCGACTTCTTGCCGCGCCCGAGCCGGGCGCGAGACCTGACATTTTGAGGTTGTTTTGACTGATATCCACGATATTGAATCGTCCGCGCCTGCCGTGCAGGCCGCGCGTGCCGACGATGCGCCGGAGCAGGATGCTCCGGCCACGGGTGGTGACGAGCGTCCCCGCCGCGGGCTGCGGCGCGGCCCGCGCAGCCTGATCGCGCGCCGCCGCGCGGCGGCCAAGTCGAAGGGCGATGGCGAGTCGCAGGGCGGCGAAGGCGCGGACGCGCAACCGGCCGCGGCCGCGGAAGCTCAGCCCGCACGCGCGCCGCGCAAGGAAGGCGCGGCCAAGGGCGGCCGCAAGCCGGCCGGTAAGCGTGAAGGTGCGGCCAAGGGTGCCCAGGGCGGGCAAGGCGGCCAGGGGCGGCGCGGCGGTTCGGCGAAGGCCGAGGGTGGCGCTGCGAAGGCCGAGGGCGGCGCAGCGAAGGCCGACGGCGACGCAGCGTCGCAGGACGACCTGTTTGCCTATGTGACGTCGCCGGCGTTCGATGCCGACAATTCGGCGGGCGGCAGCGGCGTACGTGCGCCGATGCTGCGTCGCGGCCGCAACCAGCCGACGAACAAGCGCGTGCTGTCGCCGGACGACGATGCGCCGAAGCTCCACAAGGTGCTCGCAGAAGCCGGCATGGGCTCGCGCCGCGAAATGGAAGAGCTGATCGTCGCCGGCCGCGTGTCGGTGAACGGTGAACCCGCGCACATCGGCCAGCGCATCATGCCGACCGACCAGGTCCGTATCAACGGCAAGCCGGTCAAGCGCAAGCTGCCGAACAAGCCGCCGCGCGTGCTGCTGTATCACAAGCCGACGGGCGAGATCGTCAGCCACGCGGACCCGGAAGGTCGTCCGTCGGTGTTCGATCGCCTGCCCCCGATGAAGACGGCGAAATGGCTCGCGGTGGGTCGTCTCGACTTCAACACCGAAGGTCTGCTGATGCTGACGACGTCGGGCGATCTCGCAAACCGTTTCATGCATCCGCGCTACAGCGTCGAGCGCGAGTATGCGGTGCGCGTCGTCGGCGAACTGTCCGAAGGGATGCGGCAGAAGCTGCTGCACGGCGTCGAACTCGATGACGGCCCGGCGAACTTCCTGCGCATCCGCGACGGCGGCGGCGAAGGCACGAACCATTGGTATCACGTCGCGCTGGCAGAAGGCCGCAACCGCGAAGTGCGCCGGATGTTCGAGGCGGCCGGCCTGATGGTGAGTCGCCTGATCCGTACCCGTCACGGTCCAATTCCGCTTCCGCGCGGCCTGAAGCGCGGTCGTTGGGAAGAGCTCGACGAAGCGCAGGTGCGCAAGCTGATGGCGACCGTCGGCCTCAAGGCGCCGTCCGAGGAAAAGGGCAAGCGTGGTGGTGGCGGGCAGGCCGAGCGCCGCCAACCGGATCCGATGCAGACATCGATGGGCTTCATCAGCCGCGAGCCGGTGCTGACCACGCATGGTCAGCTCGATCAGCCGCGTCGCGGTGGCGGTCGACGTGGCGCCCCGGGCTTGCCCGGCCTGAGCGGCTACGGCAGCCTGCCGGTTTCGCCGTCGGGCTATGGCAACCGCTCGGGTGGCGGTCGCGATGTCGATGGCAACCGCGCGTCGTATGGCGCCGGCCCCAAGCGTGAAGGCGCGGCCGGCAAGCGCAGCGGCGGCAAGGGCGGCAATCGCAATCCCAACGGCAATCGCGCCGAAGGCGCCGGCAACGGCGGTGGTGGCGCGCGCGGCGGCCAGCGTCCGCAGCGCAGTCGCTCGCGCAGTCGCTGAGCGTTTCCGGGCGGTCGGCGGCGTGAAGCCGCCGGTGTGCCGGCAATATCGGTGCGAGTCCGGTCGGGTCGGCACTTTGCCTTGCGTGGTTTGCTTTTGACTGTATATATATCGCGCTGCCGGATTGTGCCGCCTGGTCGGACAGTCCGGTTTCGCATTTTTGGTCGGTAAAGGCGGTCTGGACGCTGCTTTTACCGGCTGGCTTGGCGTTTGCGCCAAAAATCGCTATAATCGCGGAGTCGCTGGGCGTACGGATTCAATGTGCGGCTCAGGTGCGACCACCAGTAAGAAGATGGGCGTTCCGCCCATTTTTTTTTGCTGAAACGGTTAGGCATCTCGGGTAGCGCTTCCTGCGCCGGCTAAGGCGCGCGCCCGCGGGTGAATCGCGAGCGGCGGGCGCGAACACCTGAGAGGACACTGTGCAACTGACGGAACTGATAGAAACCACGGTCACCGGGCTCGGCTACGAGCTGGTGGATCTCGAGCGCACCGGGCGCGGCATGCTTTGCATCTATATCGATCAGCCTGCCGGCATCTCGCTCGAAGATTGCGAAAAGGTCACACGTCAGCTCCAGCACGTCTTGACGGTCGAAAACATCGATTACGAACGGCTCGAAGTCTCGTCCCCGGGGCTCGACCGCCCGTTGAAGAAGCTGGCCGACTTCGAGCGCTTCGCTGGCAGCGAAGTTTCCGTGACCTTGAAAAAGCCGCTGGACGGGCGCAAGACGTACCGGGGCATTCTGCACGCGCCGAATGGCGAAACGATCGGTTTGGAATTTGAGAGGAAGAAGGGCGAGGCAGCCATGCTGGATTTCACGCTGGCCGATATCGACAAAGCCCGCCTGATTCCGCAAGTTGACTTTAGGAGCCGCAAATAATGAGTCGCGAAGTTTTGATGCTGGTGGATGCGCTGGCGCGCGAGAAAAACGTCGACAAGGATGTGGTGCTGGGCGCCCTCGAGGCTGCGCTCGCGTCCGCGTCCAAGAAGCTGTTCGACGAAGGCGCCGAAATCCGCGTCCATATCGATCGCGAAAGCGGCGAGCACGAAACCTTCCGTCGCTGGCTCGTCGTGCCCGACGAGGCAGGCTTGCAGGAGCCGGATCGCGAGATCCTGCTGTTCGAAGCGCGTGAGCAGAAGCCCGACGTCGAAGTCGGCGAATTCATCGAGGAGCCGGTGCCGTCGATCGAGTTCGGCCGTATCGGCGCGCAGGCCGCCAAGCAGGTGATCCTGCAGAAGGTGCGCGACGCCGAGCGCGAGCAGATCCTGAACGACTACCTCGAGCGCGGCGAAAAGATCATGACGGGCACGGTGAAGCGCCTCGACAAGGGCAACTTCATCGTCGAATCGGGCCGTGTCGAAGCGCTGCTGCGCCGCGACCAGCTGATCCCGAAGGAAAACCTGCGCGTGGGTGACCGCGTGCGTGCATACATCGCGAAGGTCGACCGCACCGCGCGCGGCCCGCAGATCGAACTCTCGCGCACGGCGCCCGAGTTCCTGATGAAGCTGTTCGAGATGGAAGTGCCGGAAATCGAGCAGGGCCTGCTCGAGATCAAGGCAGCCGCTCGCGATCCGGGCGTGCGCGCGAAGATCGGCGTGATCGCCTACGACAAGCGGATCGACCCGATCGGCACCTGCGTCGGCATCCGCGGTTCGCGCGTGCAGGCCGTGCGCAACGAGCTCGGTGGCGAAAACATCGACATCGTGCTATGGTCCGAGGATCCCGCCCAGTTCGTGATCGGCGCGCTCGCGCCGGCAGCCGTCCAGTCGATCGTCGTCGATGAAGAAAAGCACTCGATGGACGTCGTCGTCGACGAGAACGAGCTGGCTGTCGCGATCGGCCGCAGCGGTCAGAACGTTCGCCTTGCCGGCGAGCTGACCGGCTGGCAGATCAATATCATGACGCCGGACGAATCCGCCCTGAAGCAGGGTGAAGAGCGCGATCGACTGCGTTCGCTGTTCATGGCGCGTCTCGACGTCGACGAAGAAGTTGCCGACATCCTGATCGACGAAGGCTTCACGAGCCTCGAAGAGATCGCTTACGTGCCGCTCAACGAAATGCTCGAAATCGAGGCGTTCGACGAGGACACCGTGCACGAGTTGCGCAACCGCGCACGCGACGCACTGTTGACGATGGCGATCGCGAACGAAGAAAAGGTCGAAAACGCAGCGCTGGATTTGAAGGGCCTCGACGGCGTGACGCCGGAGTTGCTCGCGAAGCTGGCCGAACACGGCATGCAGACGCGGGACGATCTCGCCGAGCTGGCTGTGGATGAACTGGTCGACATGACCGGGATGGAAGAGGATGCCGCTAAGGCGTTGATCATGAAAGCACGTGAACACTGGTTCCAGTGAGAAATGACCATGGCGCACTGATTTGATGGCGGCCGTATGGCCTGACCCGATGCTAACCGCAAGGAATCGGTCCTTGCACTAAGAGGAATGAATGGCGAGTAACAACGTAGCCCAATTTGCCGCGGAACTGAAAATGCCTGCTGGTGTGCTGCTCGAACAGCTGCAGGCAGCGGGCGTCCAGAAAGCGAGTGAAGACGATGCGCTGTCCGAGGCGGACAAGGCGCGTCTGCTCGATCATTTGCGCAAGTCGCACGGCGCAACCGACGGCGACAAGCGCAAGATCACGCTGACCCGCAAGCATACGTCGGAGATCAAGCAGTCTGACGCGACGGGCAAGGCTCGCACCATTCAGGTCGAGGTCCGCAAGAAGCGTACGTTCGTCAAGCGCGACGACGTGGCCGAGGGTGCGGAGCAGGGTCAGGCGCAGGTCGCCGAAGCGGATGACGATGCGGATCTGAAGCGTCGCGAGGAAGAAGCGCGCCGCGAGGCCGAGCTGCTCGAAAAGCAGGCGCAGGAACTGCGCGAGCGCCAGGAACGCCTCGAGCGCGAGGAAGCCGAGCGCCGTGCCCGCGAGGAAGCGGCCGAAGCCGAGCGCCGCCGTGCCGAGGAAGAAGCAGCGGCGAAGCGCGCCGCGGCCGAAGCCGCAGCGGCACAGCAGGCTGCGGCCCAGCAGGCCGCTGAAGCCAAGCAGGAAGCAACCGGTGCGCAGTCCGCGCAGGACGAAGCACGCGCGGCCGCCGAACGTGCGGCCCAGCGTGAAGCGGCGAAGAAGGCCGAGGACGCTGCCCGCGAGGCGGCCGACAAGGCGCGGGCCGAGCAGGAAGAGATTCGCAAGCGTCGCGAGGCGGCCGAGGCCGAAGCGCGCGCGATCCGCGAAATGATGAACACGCCGCGCAAGGCCGTGGTCAAGGCAGTCGAGCCGCCGAAGCCGGTGGAACCGCCGAAGCCGGCCGAAGCGAAGGGCACGCTGCACAAGCCGGCCAAGCCGGCAGGCGCAGGCGCGCAGGCACGTCCGGCCGTGAAGAAGCCGGCCGGCGCAGCGCCGGCGACGACGCAGGCACCGGCAGGCGCGGGCGACCGCAACAAGAAGCCGGGCGGCGGCAAGGGCGGCTGGCAGGACGACGCGGCCAAGCGCCGCGGCATCAAGACGCGCGGCGATTCGAGCGGTGGCGTCGACCGCGGTTGGCGCGGCGGCCCGAAGGGTCGCGGCCGTCACCAGGACAGCGCATCGACGTTCCAGGCACCGACCGAGCCGATCGTGCGTGAAGTGCACGTGCCGGAAACCATCTCGGTTGCCGATCTTGCACACAAGATGTCGATCAAGGCCTCCGAAGTCATCAAGGTGATGATGAAGATGGGCCAGATGGTCACGATCAACCAGGTGCTGGACCAGGAAACGGCGATGATCGTCGTCGAGGAACTGGGTCACCGCGCGGTCGCCGCGAAGCTGGACGATCCGGAAGCACTGCTGGTCGAAGGCGAGACCGGTACCGATGCGGAGCAACTGCCGCGTCCGCCGGTCGTCACCGTGATGGGTCACGTCGACCACGGCAAGACCTCGCTGCTCGACCACATCCGCCGCGCGAAGGTTGCAGCGGGCGAAGCGGGCGGCATTACGCAGCACATCGGCGCATATCACGTCGAAACGCCGCGCGGTGTCATCACGTTCCTCGATACGCCGGGTCACGAGGCGTTCACGGCAATGCGTGCACGCGGCGCGAAGGCGACCGACATCGTCGTGCTGGTGGTGGCTGCCGACGACGGCGTGATGCCGCAGACGAAGGAAGCCATCGCTCACGCGAAGGCGGGTGGCGTGCCGATCGTCGTGGCGATCAACAAGATCGACAAGCCGGAAGCGAACCCGGACCGCGTCAAGCAGGAACTGGTCGCGGAAGGCGTCGTGCCGGAAGAATACGGTGGCGATTCGCCGTTCGTGCCGGTGTCGGCGAAGACGGGTGCCGGTATCGACGACCTGCTCGAGAACGTGCTGCTGCAGGCCGAAGTGCTGGAACTGAAGGCACCGATCGAGGCGCCGGCCAAGGGCATCGTGATCGAAGCGAAGCTGGATAAGGGCAAGGGCCCGGTCGCGACGATCCTGGTGCAGTCCGGTACGCTGAACCGCGGCGACATCGTGCTGGCAGGCACGGCTTATGGCCGCGTGCGTGCGATGCTCGACGAGAACGGCAAGCCGACGAAGGAAGCCGGCCCGTCGATCCCGGTCGAAATCCAGGGTCTGTCGGAAGTGCCGGGTGCAGGCGAGGAAGTGATCGTGCTGCCGGACGAGCGCAAGGCGCGCGAAATCGCGCTGTTCCGCCAGGGCAAGTTCCGCGACGTCAAGCTGGCGAAGCAGCAGGCCGCGAAGCTGGAAAGCATGCTCGAGCAGATGGGCGAAGGCGAAGTGCAGAACCTGCCGCTCATCATCAAGGCGGACGTGCAGGGCTCGCAGGAAGCACTCGTGCAGTCGCTGCTCAAGCTGTCGACCGACGAAGTGCGCGTGCAGATCGTGCACAGCGCGGTGGGCGGCATCAGCGAAAACGACGTCAACCTCGCGACGGCATCGAAGGCGGTCATCATCGGCTTCAACACGCGTGCGGATGCACAGGCGCGCAAGCTGGCCGAAGCGAACGGTATCGACATTCGCTACTACAACATCATCTACGACGCAGTGGATGAGGTGAAGGCCGCGATGTCGGGCATGCTGGCGCCGGAGAAGCGCGAAGTCGTGACGGGCATGGTCGAGGTGCGCCAGGTGTTCAAGGTGCCGAAGGTCGGTACGGTTGCCGGCTGTATGGTCACCGACGGTATCGTCAAGCGTTCGTCGTCGGTTCGCGTGCTGCGCAATAACGTCGTGATCTTCACGGGCGAACTCGAATCGCTGAAGCGCTTCAAGGACGACGTGAAGGAAGTCAAGCAAGGCTTCGAGTGCGGTATGTCGGTGAAGAACTTCAACGACGTCATCGAAGGCGACCAGTTCGAAGTCTTCGAAGTGACTGAAGTCGCACGTACGCTGTAATCATCGCGTATCGGCTCGTGGGCGGGGCAGGCTTGAGCCTGTCCCGCCCATTTTCATGGTGGCGTGTCAATAGCGCGCCGCTTTATCCTGATAAACGGATCACGGATCGATCATGTCCAGGAAACGTACTTCCCCCAATCGCAACGTTCAGATTGCAGACCAGATTCAACGCGATCTGTCCGAACTCATCATGCGCGAGGTCAAGGACCCGCGCATCGGCATCGTGACCATCCAGAGTGTGGAGCTCACGCCGGACTACGCGCACGCGAAGGTCTATTTCACGGCGCTCACCGGCGATCCGGAGAAGACGCAGGAAGCGCTGAACCACGCATCGGGTCACCTGCACAACCTGCTGTTCAAGCGCCTGCACATCCATACGGTGCCGACGCTGCATTTCCATTACGACCAGACGATCGAAAAAGCGGTGGAAATGTCGCGCCTGATCAAGGAAGCCAACTCGACGCGCGCGAAGGACGACGACGAAGCCGACGCGCCTGCGAAGGGCGAGTGAGCGCGCGTGCCCCAATGACGACTGCAGCTCCTCAGCGTCCACGCGTGCCGCGGCGCGCGCTGGACGGCGTCCTTCTGCTCGACAAGCCGGTCGGCCTGTCGAGTAACGACGCCCTGATTCGCGCGAAGCGCCTGCTTCTCGCGAAGAAAGCCGGCCATACCGGCACGCTCGATCCGCTGGCCTCGGGTCTGTTGCCGCTGTGCTTCGGCGAGGCGACGAAGTTCTCGCAGGACTTGCTGGAAGCGGACAAGACCTACGAAGCGACGATGCGCCTCGGCGTGCGCACGACCACCGGCGATGCTGAAGGCGACGTGCTCGACACGCGCGCCGTCGAATGCGACCGGACTGCGGTGGAGGCGGCGCTCGCTCGCTTTACCGGCGAGATCGTGCAGGTGCCGCCGATGTATTCGGCGCTCAAGCGCGACGGCAAGCCGCTGTACGAATATGCGCGCGCGGGCCAGACCGTCGAACGGGAAGGCCGCAACGTGACGATCCATGCGCTCGACCTGCTGGCCTGCGAACTACCGGACGTGACGTTTCGCGTGACTTGCAGCAAGGGTACGTATGTGCGCACGCTGGCGGAGGATATCGGCGAGGCGCTCGGTTGCGGCGCGCATCTGACGATGCTGCGTCGCACGGGCGTCGGCGCTCTGACGCTCGAGCACGCGGTGACGCTGGACGCGCTGTCCGACGCCACCGAAGCAGCGCGCGACGCGTGGCTTCAGCCGGTCGACGCGCTGCTGTCGACGTTTCCGCTGGTGCGTCTCGACGAAGCCTGCGCGAAGCGGTTCCTGCATGGCCAGCGTCTGCCGCTGTCGGCGCTCGATCCGATCGACGCGGCAGAAGGCGAGCGGGTGCGCGTGTACGACGCGGTGCGGCTGCTCGGCGTCGCCCGCAAGGCAAACGGCGTGCTTGCGCCTGAACGTCTCGTCGTGACGGCTCAATGATGCACGGCGCGCTGGCGCCCATCGAAATGAAAAAAGCCCGGTCTCGACCGGGCTTTTTGCTGCGTGAGCGTGTGGGGGCGCGGGCCGGCTCAGTGTGCAGCCGACGCGGCCGCACCCGCATCGCCGCCGCCCGCGCGTTCGGGCTTCGTGATCCAGATCAGTCCGATCAGCAGCACGAAGATCGCCGCCGAGATGTAGAAGAGATCGTTCACGCCGAGCTGCGCGGCCTGCTGCGTGGCCATGTTGTTGATGAGGCCATGCGCCTGGTCCGGCGTCAGCCCGAGGTTGCCCATCTGCGTGACGGCCTGGTTGAACGTCGGGTTGTACGGATTGGTCTGCTCGACCAGTTGCGCGTGATGGAAGTTGTTGCGGTGATCCCACGCGGTCTGGAAGATCGACGTGCCGATACCGCCGCACATGATCCGCACGAAGTTCGACAGGCCCGATGCCGCGGGAATGCGGTGGCCGGGCAGGCCGGACAGCGTGATCGACACGAGCGGAATGAAGAAGCCCGCCATCGCGATGCCTTGCACGAGCGTCGGCAACGTCAGCGACCACTCGTCGACGCCTGTCGTGTAACGCGAGCGCATCCAGAAACACAGCGCGAACGTGAGAAACGCGGCGGTCGCGATGTAGCGTGGATCCGTGCGCGGCAGGAACTTGCCGGTCAGTGGCGACAGCAGGATCGCGAACAGTCCGACCGGCGCCATGACCAGGCCTGCGTCGGTTGCCGTGTAGCCGATCTGGGTTTGCAACCAGAGCGGTAGCAGCACGAGGTTGCCGAAGTAGAGGCCGTAACCGACCGCGAGCGCGATCGTGCCGCCCGTGAAGTTGCGCATCCGGAACAGCGACAGGTCGACGACCGGATGTTCGGCAGTCAGCTCCCAGATCACGAAGAACGCGAACGAGATGAGTGCGATCAGCGCAAGCGCGATGATCGTCGTCGACGCGAACCAGTCGAGATCCTTGCCCTTGTCGAGCATGATCTGCAGCGAGCCGACCCACAGCACGAGCAGCGCGAGACCGACCCCGTCGATCGGCGCGCGGCGCACCGTCGATTCGCGTGTCCGATAGATCGACCACGTGGCGAGCGCGGCGGCGATGCCGACCGGGATGTTCACGTAGAAGATCCACGGCCACGAATAGTTGTCCGAGATCCAGCCGCCGAGAATCGGCCCGGCGACCGGCGCGATCAGCGTCGTCATCGACCATAGCGCGAGCGCCATTGGCGCTTTCGCGCGTGGGTAGCTCGACAGCAGCAGCGATTGCGACAGCGGAATCATCGGCCCGGCGACCGCGCCCTGCAGCACGCGCGACGCGAGCAGGAACGGCAGGCTGGGTGCGAGGCCGCACATCCACGACGAGATGACGAACAGGATGATCGACGCGAGGAACAGGCGAACCTGTCCGAACCGGTCGGTCAGCCAGCCCGTGAGCGGCACGGAGATCGCGTTCGCGACCGCGAACGACGTGATGACCCACGTGCCCTGGTCGGACGACACGCCGAGGTCGCCCGAGATGGTCGGGATCGCGACGTTCGCGATGGACGTGTCGAGCACGTTCATGAACACCGCGAGCGATACCGCGATCGTCCCGAGCACGAGTTGCCCGCCTTGCAGCGGCGGGTGGGAGACAGGAGCCTGTGCCATGTCGGTAGTTTTCCGGAGTCGGAACCGTTACATCATCTTGGCGGCGTTGGTCGATTTCGCCGCGGCCGGGGCCGGCGCGTTGCCGCCGGCGTTCTCGGCGATGATGCGCGCGATCTCGGCGTCGGCTTCGTCGCCATACTTCGCGAACACGTTCGTCTCGTAGACGGTGTTCTGCGCGTTCGCAAGCTGGTCGCCGCGCTCGTCCTTGATGTCGACGTCGACCTGCATCGACAGGCCGATGCGCAGCGGGTGCTTCTCGAGGTCCTTCGGATCGATTTCGATGCGCACCGGCAGGCGCTGCACGACCTTGATCCAGTTGCCCGTCGCGTTCTGCGCCGGCAGCAGCGAGAACGCCGAGCCCGTGCCGGCCGAGAAGCCGACGACCTTGCCGTGGTAGACCGCCGACGAGCCGTAGATATCGGCCGTCAGTTCGACCGGCTGGCCGACGCGCATGTGCTTGAGCTGGACTTCCTTGAAGTTGGCGTCGACCCACACCGCGTTCAGCGGCACGACCGACATCAGCGGGTTGCCGGGCGACACGCGCTGGCCGACCTGCACCGAGCGCTTCGCGACATAGCCGGTGACCGGCGCGGGCAGCACGTTACGCGCGTTCGCGAGGTACGCGTCGCGAACCTTCGCTGCCGCGGCCATCACGTTCGGGTGCGACGCGATCGTCGTGTTCGCGGTCAGTGCGCGGTTCGATGCGAGCTGCTGTTGCGCCGCGTCGACTGACGCCTGCGCGGCGCGCACCGCGTCGCGTGCATGGGAGATTTCTTCCTGCGACACGGCGCCCGTCTGCGCGACGGCCATCCGGCGGCGCAGGTCGTCCTGCGCCTTCGACAGGTCGGACTGGCGCAGCGCGACTTGCGCGCGGTACTGGTCGTCGTTGACGAACAGGCCGCGCACCTGGCGCACCGTCTGCGCGAGGTTCGCCTCGGCCTGCTGCAGCGCGACCTGCGAATCGGCCGGATCGAGGACGACGAGCGGATCGCCGGCCTTGACCGTCTGCGTATCGTCCGCCTTCACGGCGATCACGGTGCCGGTGACCTGCGGCGTGATCTGTACGACGTTGCCGTTCACGTATGCGTCGTCGGTCTCTTCATGGAAGCGCGCGACGAGGAAGTAGTACAGGCCATACGCGATGGCCGCGATCACGATGACCGCGATCAGCAGCGTCATCATCCGCTTGCGTTTCCCGTTGTTCTGCGGCTGGGCGCTGGCGGCATTTTGTTGAGGGTCGCTCATGGCGATTTTCTCCGTCCGTTATTTCGAGTGTCTGCGTAGTGGTGGCGCCGGATCAGTTGGCGGCCTGTTTCGTGTGCTGGTCGGCGTCGGGCGCGGCGAGCCGCGTGCCGGTCGCGTCGAACCCGCCGCCGAGCGCCTTGATCAGCGCGAGCTGCATGTCGCGCCGGCGCATCTTCAGGTTGGTCACGGTCTGTTCCGATGCGAGGCGGTTGCTGTCCGCGGTCAGCACCTGCAACTGCGGCGACAGGCCGGCCTTGTAGCGGATCACGGCGAGGTCGTACGCGCGCGTCGACGCGTCGAGCGCACGCTGCGCGTCGTCCATCTGGTGATCGACCGCGCGGATCGACGCGACCTGGGTGGCGACGTCGTTCAGCGCGTTGATCAGCGTCTGGTTGTAGTTGGCGACCGACAGGTCAAAGTCCGCATAGCGGCCCTTGAGCTGTGCGCGCAATGCGCCGGCATCGAAGATCGGCAGATGGATGGCCGGGCCGAACTGCGCCTGGCGGCTCGCGAAGTTCAGGAATTTGCCCCAGCCGAACGCATCGAAGCCGAAGCCTGCCGCGAGGTTCACGTCCGGGAAGAACTCGGCCTTCGCCTCCTTCACGTCGTGCATCGCCGCCTCGACCTGCCAGCGCGCGGCGACGATGTCGGGACGGCGCGACACGAGGTCGGCCGGCAGGTTGCCGGGCAGTGCGACTTCGGCCGTCGGGTTCATCACCGGCGCGGCGATCTGCAGCCCGCGGTCCGGCCCCTTGCCGAGCAGCGCGGCGAGTTGGTAGCGCACGGTCGTGATCTGGCCGTCGAGGTCGGACAGCGACGCCTGGGTCGTCGCGATGTTGCCGCGCGCGGTCTGGCGCTCCACGTTGGTGTCGAGGCCGGCCGACACGCGGCCGTCGGTGATCTTGCCGACCGTCTGGCGGTTGGTGATCTCGCGTTGCGCGATGTCGCGCAGCGCGTACAGTTGCGCAAGCGAGTTGTAGGTGCGGGCGACCGACGATGCGAGCGTGATGCGCGCCTGCTGCATGTCGGCTTCGGCGGCTTTTTCCTGCGACACGGCCGTATGCAGGCGCTCGCGGTTCTTGCCCCACAGGTCGAGATCCCACGACGCGCTCGCAAGCGCGTTGTTCTCGCTGTACCACTGGCCGCCGTACGGGGGCGGAAACAGCGCGTTCGACGAATACAGCTCGCGCGTCCACGAGTAGCTGGCTTCGGCCTTCGGCATCAGGTTCGAGCGCGACGATTCGATGTACGAGGACGCCTTCGCGATGCGCGCCTGTGCCTGCGCGATCGACGGGCTGCCCTGAAGCGCCTCGTCGATCAGCTTCGGCAGCTGCGGATCGCCGAACTGGTTTGCCCAGTCGAGCGCCGGCCACTGGCCGCCCTGGGCGGGCAGACTCTGGGCGGTTTCGAATTGCGACGCGGGAGCGATCTGCTTGTCGCTCTTGATGCCGATGTAGTTTGCGCAGCCCGCCAGCGCCAGCGCGGCGACCGCAGCGGCGACGGCGGCGCGGCACGACCCGGCGCGCAGGGACAACGGGGAGGATTTCATCGCGCTGTTTTCTGACTCGGAATGAATGATGGACACTGCAAGGATTTCCTTACATTAATCTGTCAAAAGTAATTGTTATGGCAACTATTACGTGATGGTGCCGCCGGCCGTCTCGCAATAGTTGCTGAGAATGCGGCGCAGCATGCTCTTCAGGAAACCGACTTCTTCCGGCGTAAAGCCGTCGAGCAGCTCGTCGAGCACGCTGCGAAACACCGGCGGCAGCCGCTCGGCCAGCGCGCGGCCTTCGTCGGTCAGCTCGAGGCGCACGACCCGCCGATCCTCGATGCTGCGCACACGGGACAGCAGGCCGCGCTTCTCGACCCGATCGAGCAGGCGCGTGACCGCGCTCGCGTCGATCCCGTATTCCCGAGCGAGCTCGGCGGCCGTCGAGCATTTGCCGACCGCGATCATGAACAGCATGCTCGCCTGCGTGCCCGTGATGCCGAGCTCTTCCTGCGTGCGCTGCGTGACGAGGTTGGTCATCACCGATTTCACGCGCGACATCAGATAACCGACGCTGTCGTTCATCTGATACGAAGACAGCGGCGAAACAGGCGATTGGGAAGGAGAATCCGACATAAAACCCTGAAGCTGCAATAGTTGACTAGGCAGCAGTATAGGCACAATTGCTTGCCGCGGCAAATGTTAATCGAACGGGCGAGGGCGCGCTCCGTGGCCCGAAATTCCCTTGTCCGCGCCAGGGTTTTCGGCGTGCCGCCGGGCCCGTTGGTCGCGAGCGGGGCAGCGGCAGGGCGGGGTCGTTTGTTGCGCTGCAACGAACAGCGCGGCTCTCGCCACTCTCACGTGCTATAATTTGTGGTTTCCAAGCTGCAACGCGCGCGCACGTGTCCCGGTGACTGACGAGCGTGCGCGTTTGCGCGTTCAACGATTTCCAGGTTTCTATGACCCGCGCCCTTCGCAATATCGCCATCATCGCTCACGTCGACCACGGCAAGACCACGCTCGTCGACCAACTGCTCCGCCAGTCCGGCACCTTCCGCGAGAACCAGCAGATTGCCGAGCGAGTGATGGACTCGAACGACATCGAAAAAGAGCGCGGGATCACGATTCTCGCGAAGAACTGCGCGGTCGAATACGAAGGCACGCACATCAACATCGTCGATACGCCGGGGCACGCGGACTTCGGTGGCGAGGTGGAGCGCGTGCTGTCGATGGTCGACTCGGTGCTGCTGCTCGTCGACGCCGTCGAGGGCCCGATGCCGCAAACGCGCTTCGTCACGAAGAAGGCGCTCGCGCTCGGCCTGAAGCCGATCGTCGTCATCAACAAGATCGACCGTCCGGGCGCGCGGATCGACTGGGTCATCAACCAGACCTTCGACCTGTTCGACAAGCTTGGCGCGACCGAAGAGCAGCTCGACTTCCCGATCGTCTACGCATCGGGCCTCAACGGCTACGCGTCGCTCGATCCGGCGACCCGCGAAGGCGACATGCGTCCCCTGTTCGAGGCGATTCTCGCGCACGTGCCGGTTCGCCCGGCCGATCCGGAAGCGCCGCTGCAGCTCCAGATCACGTCGCTCGACTATTCGACGTACGTCGGCCGGATCGGCGTCGGCCGCATCACGCGCGGCCGCATCAAGCCGGGTCAACCGGTCGTGATGCGCTTCGGTCCGGAAGGCGACGTGCTGAACCGCAAGATCAACCAGGTGCTGTCGTTCAAGGGCCTCGAGCGCGTGCAGGTCGAGTCGGCGGAAGCCGGCGACATCGTGCTGATCAACGGTATCGAAGACGTCGGCATCGGCGCGACGATCTGCGCGGTCGATACGCCGGAAGCGCTGCCGATGATCACCGTTGACGAGCCGACGCTGACGATGAACTTCCTCGTCAACTCGTCGCCGCTGGCCGGCCGCGAAGGCAAGTTCGTGACGAGCCGCCAGATCCGCGATCGTCTGATGAAGGAACTGAATCACAACGTCGCGCTGCGCGTGAAGGACACGGGCGACGAAACGGTGTTCGAAGTGTCGGGCCGCGGCGAACTGCACCTGACGATTCTCGTCGAGAACATGCGCCGTGAAGGCTATGAGCTGGCCGTGTCGCGTCCGCGCGTCGTGATGCAGGAAATCGACGGCGTGCGTCACGAGCCGTACGAGCTGCTGACCGTCGACGTCGAGGACGAGCATCAGGGCGGCGTGATGGAGGAGCTGGGTCGCCGCAAGGGCGAAATGCTCGACATGGCATCGGACGGCCGCGGCCGCACGCGCCTGGAGTACAAGATCTCGGCGCGTGGCCTGATCGGCTTCCAGAGCGAATTCCTGACGCTTACGCGCGGCACGGGTCTGATGAGTCACATCTTCGATTCGTACGCACCGGTCAAGGACGGTTCGGTCTTCGAGCGCCGCAATGGCGTGCTGATCTCGCAGGACGACGGCGCTGCCGTGGCGTACGCACTGTGGAAGCTGCAGGATCGCGGCCGCATGTTCGTGAAGCCGGGCGATGCGCTGTATGAGGGCATGATCATCGGCATCCACAGCCGCGACAACGACCTCGTCGTCAACCCGATCAAGGGCAAGCAGCTGACCAACGTGCGTGCGTCGGGTACCGACGAAGCCGTGCGTCTCGTGCCGCCGGTCCAGATGTCGCTCGAATACGCGGTCGAATTCATCGACGACGACGAGCTCGTGGAAGTGACGCCGCAGTCGATCCGTCTGCGCAAGCGCTTCCTGAAGGAGCACGAGCGTCGCCGCGCGAGCCGCGAAGGCGCGGTCGACTAAGCATCGGCTGTTCCCGTGCATGACGAAAAAGGCTGCCCTTGGGCGGCCTTTTTTGCATCTGCGCAGTGTGCAATCGGGCGGGTTGCAAAACACTGTTCCCGCGCGTCGTGGCAATCCGGCGAAACGCCGCCACGCGGTGCTTTCAGGCACATTTCGTCGTGAACTCCGGTATCGGTTCTGTGATATGCTGCGCGCACGCAAGTTTTAGGTCCTTCCAAGCAAGACTTGATTCGCAATCCGCTAAACGGTCAGGCCGTGTCGCGGAAGGTTGAGTAACCCGCTATTTCTCGAGAAGCTCGAAGAAAGGTGAGCGTAAAATGTCAGATGTAATGAAGCAGTTTCAGCTGAACTCCTATCTGTTCGGCGGCAATGCTTCGTACGTTGAAGAACTGTACGATGCATACCTCAACAATCCGGCATCGGTGCCGGAGAATTGGCGAGAGTATTTCGACGCGCTGCAGAACGTGCCTGCAACCGACGGCTCGAATGCCAATGACGTTGCTCATTTCCCGATCGTCGAATCGTTTGCCGAGCGTGCGAAGGCCAATGCCTTCATCCCGCGCGAAAGCACGAGCAATCTGGCGACCGCGCGCAAGCAGGTCCACGTCCAGTCCCTCATCAGCGCATATCGCTTCCTCGGCTCGCAATGGGCCAATCTGGATCCGCTGAAGCGTCGCGAACGTCCCGCCATCCCCGAACTCGAACCCGCGTTCTACGACTTCTCCGAAGGCGACCTCGACCAGACGTACAGCGCAAGCAACCTGTATTTCGGTTTCGACCAGGCTTCGCTGCGCGACATCGTCAAGGGCCTGCGTGACACGTACTGCGGCACGATCGGCGCCGAATACATGTACATCAGCGATCCGGAGCAGAAGCGCTGGTGGCAGGAGCGTCTGGAATCGACCCGCGCGACGCCGTCCTTCTCGATCGACAAGAAGAAGCACATCCTGAATCGCCTGACGGCAGCGGAAGGCCTCGAGCGCTATCTGCACACCAAGTACGTCGGCCAGAAGCGCTTCTCGCTCGAAGGCGGCGAAAGCTTCATCGCGGCGATGGACGAAGTCGTCCAGCACGCAGGCAAGACCGGCGTGCAGGAAATCATCATCGGCATGGCGCACCGCGGCCGTCTGAACGTGCTGGTCAACACGCTGGGCAAGATGCCGGCCGACCTGTTCGCCGAATTCGAAGGCAAGCACGTCGACGACCTGCCGGCAGGTGACGTGAAGTACCACAAGGGCTTCTCGTCGGACGTGTCGACCGAAGGCGGCCCGGTTCACCTGTCGCTCGCGTTCAACCCGTCGCACCTCGAAATCGTGAACCCGGTGGTCGAAGGTTCGGCGAAGGCGCGGATGGATCGTCGCGGCGACGAAGACGGCCTGCAGGTGCTGCCGGTTCAGATCCACGGTGACGCGGCCTTCGCTGGCCAGGGCGTCGTGATGGAAACGCTGAACCTCGCGCAGACGCGCGGTTACGGCACGCACGGCACGCTGCACATCGTCATCAACAACCAGATCGGCTTCACGACGTCCGACCCGCGCGACGCGCGCTCGACGCTGTACTGTACCGACGTGGTCAAGATGATCGAAGCGCCGGTGCTGCACGTGAACGGCGACGATCCGGAAGCCGTCGTGCTCGCGATCCAGATCGCGATCGACTACCGGATGCAGTTCCACAAGGATGTCGTGATCGACATCGTCTGCTTCCGCAAGCTGGGTCACAACGAGCAGGACACGCCGGCGGTCACGCAGCCGCTGATGTACAAGAAGATCGCGCAGCACCCGGGCACCCGTGCGCTGTACGCCGAGAAGCTCGTGCAGCAGGGCGTGATCACCGCGGAAGACGCCGACAACTACGTGAAGGCGTACCGCAAGGCGATGGACGACGGCCACCACACCGTCGATCCGGTTCTGTCGAACTACAAGAGCAAGTACGCGGTCGACTGGGTTCCGTTCCTGAACCGCAAGTGGACGGATGCAGCCGATACGGCCGTGCCGCTCGCCGAACTGAAGCGCCTCGGCGAACGCATCACGACGGTCCCGGAAAACTTCAAGGTCCACCCGCTCGTCGAGCGCGTGATCAATGACCGCCGCAACATGGCGCGCGGCGACCAGCCGCTCGACTGGGGCATGGGCGAACACCTCGCATTCGCTTCGCTCGTCGCATCGGGCTACTCGGTGCGCCTGACGGGCCAGGACTCGGGCCGCGGCACGTTCACGCACCGTCACGCGGTGCTGCACGACCAGAACCGCGAGCGCTGGAACGACGGCACGTACGTGCCGCTGCAGAACATCGCCGACGGTCAGGCGAAGTTCACGGTGATCGACTCGGTGCTGTCGGAAGAAGCGGTGCTGGGCTTCGAATACGGTTACTCGACCGCCGAGCCGAACACGCTCGTGCTGTGGGAAGCCCAGTTCGGCGACTTCGTCAACGGCGCGCAGGTCGTGATCGACCAGTTCATCTCGTCGGGCGAAGTGAAGTGGGGCCGCGTGTCGGGTCTCACGATGCTGCTGCCGCACGGCTACGAAGGCCAGGGTCCGGAACACTCGTCGACGCGTATCGAGCGTTTCCTGCAGCTGTGTGCCGATCACAACATGCAGGTCGTTCAACCGACGACGCCGGCGCAGATTTTCCACCTGCTGCGTCGCCAGATGATCCGTCTGTTCCGCAAGCCGCTGATCGTCGCAACGCCGAAGTCGCTGCTGCGTCACAAGGAAGCGGTGTCGGACCTGTCGGAACTCGCGAAGGGTTCGTTCCAGCCGGTGATCGGCGAAACCGACGGCGGCATCGACGCGAAGAAGGTCAAGCGCGTGCTGGCATGCTCGGGCCGCGTGTATTACGACCTCGTCGCACACCGCCGCGAAGCGAAGGCGAACGACGTCGCGATCATCCGTATCGAGCAGCTGTATCCGTTCGCGCACAAGCAGTTCGAAGCCGAAATGAAGAAGTACGAGAACGCGACTGAAGTGGTCTGGGTGCAGGACGAGCCGCAGAACCAGGGCCCCTGGTTCTACGTCGAGCACCACCTGAAGGAAGGCATGAAGGAAGGGCAGAAGCTGGCGTACAGCGGCCGTCCGGCTTCGGCCTCGCCGGCGGTTGGCTACTACGCGAAGCACTACGAGCAGCAGAAGGCCCTCATCGAAGGTGCGTTCGGCCGCCTGAAGAGCGCATCGATCGCGAAATAACCGACGTCAAGCGAAACGGGAAGGCGCGCTGCGCTTTCCCGTGTCTTTTGGCCCGCCGGGCGCGTCGCGCGCCGCAACGGCCGAAGGAATCGCACGAACCTCGTCATTACCCAGATTAAGCATCCAGGAAAATCACATGGCTATCGTAGAAGTCAAAGTCCCCCAGCTTTCGGAGTCGGTTTCGGAAGCCACCATGCTGCAGTGGAAGAAGAAGCCGGGCGAAGCAGTCGCGCAGGACGAAATCCTGATCGAACTCGAGACCGACAAGGTCGTGCTTGAAGTGCCGGCGCCGGCCGCGGGCGTACTCGCGCAAGTGCTGCAGAACGACGGTGACACGGTCGTCGCCGACCAGATCATCGCGACGATCGACACCGAAGCGAAGGCAGGTGCTGCCGAAGCAGCGGCAGGCGCCGCCGAAGTCAAGCCGGCAGCAGCACCCGCTGCAGCCGCACCGGCAGCGCAGCCGGCTGCCGCAGTTGCATCGAGCTCGGCCGCTGCATCGCCGGCCGCAGCAAAGCTGCTGGCCGAGAAGGGCCTGTCGACGGGCGACGTCGCGGGTTCGGGCCGCGACGGCCGCGTCACGAAGGGCGACGCGCTGGCCGCAGGCAGCGCACCGAAGGCTGCTCCGGCCGCCGCACCGGCGAAGACCGCCGCAGCAAAGCCGTCGCTGCCGGAAGTGAAGGTGCCGGCGTCGGCCGCGACGTGGCTGAACGACCGTCCGGAACAGCGCGTGCCGATGTCGCGCCTGCGTGCGCGTATCGCCGAGCGTCTGCTCGAGTCGCAGCAGACCAACGCAATCCTGACGACGTTCAACGAAGTCAACATGGCTCCGGTCATGGAGCTGCGCAACAAGTACAAGGACAAGTTCGAGAAGGAACATGGCGTGAAGCTCGGCTTCATGTCGTTCTTCGTGAAGGCGGCCGTGCATGCGCTGAAGAAGTTCCCGCTCGTGAACGCGTCGATCGACGGTAACGATATCGTCTACCACGGCTACTTCGACATCGGTATCGCCGTCGGCTCGCCGCGCGGCCTCGTGGTGCCGATCCTGCGCAATGCCGATCAACTGAGCCTCGCGGACATCGAGAAGAAGATTGCCGAATTCGGCCAGAAGGCGAAGGACGGCAAGCTGTCCATCGAGGAAATGACGGGCGGTACGTTCTCGATCTCGAACGGCGGTGTGTTCGGCTCGATGCTGTCGACGCCGATCATCAACCCGCCGCAGTCGGCCATCCTCGGCGTGCACGCGACGAAGGAGCGCCCGGTCGTCGAAAACGGCCAGATCGTGATCCGTCCGATCAACTACCTGGCACTGTCGTACGACCACCGCATCATCGACGGCCGCGAAGCCGTCCTGTCGCTCGTCGCGATGAAGGATGCGTTGGAAGATCCGGCACGCCTGCTGCTCGACCTGTAAGCCGAGTCTCACTGCATTGACCCGCTCCGCACGCTCGCGTACACGCGCGACCGTGCGGGCGTACAAGTAGAAAGGATTGTCATGTCCAAGGAATTTGACGTCGTCGTGATCGGCGCCGGCCCCGGCGGCTACATCGCCGCGATTCGCGCCGCGCAGCTCGGCAAGACCGTTGCCTGTATCGAGAAGTGGAAGAACCCGGCCGGCGCGCTGAAGCTCGGCGGTACCTGCCTGAACGTCGGCTGCATCCCGTCGAAGGCGCTGCTCGCTTCGTCGGAAGAGTTCGAGAACACGTCGCATCACCTGGCCGACCACGGCATCACGGTCGACGGCGTGAAGATCGACGTCGCGAAGATGCTCGGCCGCAAGGATGCGATCGTCGAGAAGATGACGAGCGGGATCGAGTTCCTGTTCAAGAAGAACAAGATCACCTGGCTGAAGGGCCATGGCAAGTTCACCGGCAAGACCGACGCCGGCGTGCAGATCGAAGTGAGCGGCGAGGGTGAAGCCGAAGTCGTCACCGCGAAGAATGTGATCATCGCGACGGGCTCGAAGGCGCGTCACCTGCCGAACATTCCGGTCGACAACAAGATCGTGTCGGACAACGAAGGTGCGCTGACGTTCGACTCGGTGCCGAAGAAGCTCGCCGTGATCGGCGCAGGTGTGATCGGCCTCGAACTCGGCTCGGTGTGGCGTCGCCTGGGCGCCGAAGTGACGGTGCTCGAAGCGCTGCCGGCCTTCCTCGGCGCAGCCGACGAAGCGCTCGCGAAGGAAGCGGCCAAGCTGTTCAAGAAGCAAGGCCTCGACATCCATCTCGGCGTGAAGATCGGTGACGTGAAGACGACGGCGAACGGCGTGTCGATCGCCTACACCGACAAGGACGGCAACGCGCAGACGCTCGACGCCGACCGCCTGATCGTGTCGGTCGGCCGCGTGCCGAACACCGACAACCTCGGCCTCGAGGCGATCGGCCTGAAGGCGAACGAGCGCGGTTTCATCGACGTGGACGACCACTGCCGTACCGCGGTGCCGAACGTCTATGCGATCGGCGACGTGGTGCGTGGCCCGATGCTCGCACACAAGGCGGAAGACGAAGGCGTGCTGGTCGCGGAAGTGATCGACGGCCAGAAGCCGCACATCGACTACAACTGCATTCCGTGGGTGATCTACACGTACCCGGAAATCGCATGGGTCGGCAAGACGGAACAGCAACTGAAGGCGGAAGGCCGCGAGATCAAGTCGGGCAAGTTCCCGTTCTCGATCAACGGTCGCGCGCTCGGCATGAACGCGCCGGACGGTTTCGTGAAGATGATCGCGGATGCGAAGACCGACGAACTGCTCGGCGTGCACGTGATCGCTGCGAACGCGTCGGACCTGATCGCGGAAGCCGTGGTGGCGATGGAGTTCAAGGCGGCGTCGGAAGACATCGCCCGCATCTGCCATCCGCACCCGTCGATGTCGGAAGTGATGCGCGAAGCGGCGCTCGCCGTCGACAAGCGCTCGCTGAACAGCTGAGCACGGTGTAGCGCCTGCCGGCCACCGGCCGGCGCAGCCGTCTCATGACGAAGGCGGGCGGGGTTTCCCGCTCGCCTTCGTTCTTTCCGGTTTGCCCGATGAACGTCACCGAATACTACACGCGCGAATTGACCACGCGCGGCTATCAGTCCGATCCCGCCCAGCGCGCGGCCGTCGATCGCCTGCAGCGCTGTTTCGACGAGTGGGTCGAATACAAGTCGCGCCGCTCGAACGCGTTCAAGAAGCTCATCATTCATCCGGACCTGCCGCGCGGCGTCTACATGTGGGGCGGCGTCGGCCGCGGCAAGAGCTTCCTGATGGACAGCTTCTACGCGGTGGTGCCCGTGCAGCGCAAGACGCGCCTGCACTTCCACGAATTCATGCGTGAGGTACACCGCGAACTCGAGGAACTGAAAGGACAGGCCGATCCGCTCGACGAGCTCGCGCGACGCATCGCCAAGCGCTACCGACTGATCTGCTTCGACGAATTCCATGTGTCGGACATCGCGGACGCGATGATCCTGTACCGGCTGCTCGATCGCCTGTTCAACAACGGCGTGCAGTTCGTGATGACGTCCAACTACGATCCCGACGATCTGTATCCGGACGGCCTGCATCGCGACCGCATGCTGCCGGCGATCGCGCTGATCAAGCAAAAGCTCGACGTGCTGAACGTCGACGCGGGCGTCGACTATCGCCAGCGCACGCTCGCGCAGGTGCAGATGTACCACACGCCGCTCGGCGCGGACGCCGATCGCGAACTGCGTCATGCATTCGGGAAGCTCGCCGCGGTGCCGGACGAAAGCCCGATCCTGCATATCGAGAAGCGCGAGCTGAAGGCGCTGCGCAAGGCCGACGGGGTCGTCTGGTTCGATTTCGCGACGCTGTGCGGCGGCCCGCGTTCGCAGAACGATTATCTCGAGCTTGCCAGCCGCTTCCATGCGATCGTGCTGTCGGAAGTGCCGCAGATGTCGCCGCGGATGGCGTCCGAGGCGCGGCGCTTCACCTGGCTCATCGACGTGCTCTACGACCACAAGGTCAAGCTGCTGATGTCCGCCGCGGTGCCGGCGGAGCAGTTGTACGTCGAAGGACCGATGGCGAACGAATTCGCGCGCACGGTATCGCGGATCGTCGAGATGCAGTCGAAGGAGTACCTCGAAACGCCGCGCCGTATCGTCGATACTTCGCTGACCTGATCGCGGTTTTCGACAAGCGACGGAGTTCAAACGTCAATTCCGGTCAAATTCCCGCAATCTCGGGGTATTTTCGGACTTGTCTTATGTTCAGGGTTGAGGGCAGTCGATATCGTGTGTCATGGTTCCTAAGGCTGGAGATGTCCATGACACCGTATCGCGATCTGACCGACCATGAGTGGCGCTGCGTCGTGCCGCTTCTGCCCGAAATGCAGCCGCGCACCGAGTTGCGCGGCCGTCCGTTGGCCAACACGCGCGCCGTCCTGAACGGCGTACTCTGGGTGATTTACAGCGGCGCGACCTGGTCCGCGATGCCGCGTCGCTACCCTTCGTACCAGACATGCCATCGCCGCTTCAAGGTCTGGCACGAGACCGGCACGTTGATGCAGGTGATGCGCGAGCTGTACGGCGACGCCGGCGTGAATCTGTGCAAGGAACTGTCCACGCGCATGCGCAAGCACGCGCAGTCGAAGGCGGCGGAGGTGCGCAGTGCTGCGGCGCCTGCGTATCGTGCCCCCGGTAGCTATGCACCGGACGCGCTGAAGCATGCAGCGTGATGTCGATCGATTTCATTCACGCTCATATCAAAACAAAATCGGCCTGCGACGTCGTCGTCAGGCCGATTTTTCATTGCGTTGCGCGTATCGATGCGCTTCGCGTTATTGCGCGCGGACCCAGGTCTGCGATCGGCCGAGCAGCGACACGCCGATGTAGCCGCGCACGACGAGCTTCTGGCCGCCGTCTTCCAGCGACATCTTGCACTTGTAGACCTTGCCGTTTTCCGGGTCGAGGATATTGCCGCCGTCCCAGTGGTCGCCGTCCTTCTTCATCGCCTTGATGATCGTCATGCCCTTGATGAGCTGATCCTTGCGCTCGTCCGTGCATGCGGTGCAGCGGCGATCGGGCGTGTCGTTGGCGCCGAGGCCCTTGACGACCTTGCCCGACAGCGAGCCTTCGCCGTCATCGGCGATCTGCACGAGCGCCTTCGGCTGATGCGTGTTGTCGTCGATCGTCTGCCACATGCCGACGGGGTTGTCGGCTTGGGCGAACGCAGGTGCGGCGCAAGCGAGCAGCGCGCTTGCGATTGCCAGAGTGCGCAACGGGCGGGTCAGTTGAATCATCGTCTTCCTCCTTGTGTCATTTCGTATTCGATGCGCCCGCACGACCGTCTGCATGGGGCGGTGGCATGTTGCGAGCTTCGCCAGAATACGTGAAACCGCGCGCTGCGTTTGATAGAGGGGGTTCTAATCCAAACAGCCTGTGAGACGCAGGCTGTTTGGTGACCGATCAGTTGAGCTGATACGAGAACGCGGCATTCACGCGCGGGCTGCGCGACGCGCTTTCAACCGGCGCATCGCCCACCGGCTTAGCGATATTCAGGTCGAGACTGTAGTAACGGCTGTCCGTAAACCGCACGCCGATACCGACCGACGACAGGCGGCTCGGCGACGGCGTGCCGGTATGCAGATACACGCGCGCCATGTCGTACGCGATGTATGGCGTGACGGATTTCATATACGTCCAGCCCGGCGTGAATCCGCGGTTGACCTCCAGCGACATCCCCCAGCCCGAGTCGCCCGACGTTTCGCCGGGCTGGTAGCCCAGCGCATAGCGCGTCGAACCGAACGAGATCTGTTCCGACGTCGGCAGCGAGTCGGGGCTGTACTGGCCGGTCAGCGAGACCGACGTGCCGATCTTGAACGGCCATTCGTTGGTCTGCGTGAAGGTTGCGCCGGTGCGGACGAACGTCAGCGAGATCGGGCTGTCCACCGAAGTCGTGTTCGAGCCGATCGTGATGTCCTGCGATTTCGACGCGCCGAGAATGTTGAAACCCTTCGCGACGTTGACGCTCAGCTTCTGTACCTGCTTGGCCGACACGCTCGTGTAGTCGAGCTGCATTTGCAGCACGCGGACCTGCGAGCGCGTGTCGATGCTGTTGCCGGAAATCTTGTTCTGGTAACGGTCCTCGTTGTGCGACGCATAGCCCGACACGGTGCCGAGCAGGCTGCGCTGGTTGTTCAGCAGCAACGGATAGGATGCCGAAAGACCGAGCTTCTCGTTCTTGACGGTGCGCTCGACGGTCGACGGCAGCCCCGGATTGTCGGTCGGCTTGCCGCGATACGTGCTGGCGTCGAGGCGCGTGACCAGGCCGCTGCTGCCGACCGGCACCGCGCCGCTGAACGCGACGTAGGTTTGCTTGTCGCGTCCGGGCGGCACCAGCGCGGAAATGCTCAATTGCTCGCCAAACGACGTGAGGCCGTTCTCCGTCGCGGTGATGAGGCCCTGCACGCCCGGGTGATTGAAATCGATGCCGGTGCTGATGTTGAATGCCTTGCGGTCGACGGCCAGTTCGAGCGTCGTTGCGCCGTCGGTCGTCTGCGGCGGCGGAACATTGGCCTTCACCGTCACGCCGGGCAGCAGGCCGAACGTGTTCACGTAGCGTTCGAACGTCGCGCGGCGCAGCGGGCGATCGGCCGTGATGTGCGCGGCGATCGCGCGGATCTTCGATTCCATCGCGCCGGGCTTGCCGGTGACCTTGACGTCCGACACATAGCCTTCGACCACCGTAACGCGCACGACACCGTTCTCGAACGTCTGCGCGGGAATGAACGCGAACGACAGCGCATAGCCGCGATCCTGGTACAGCTTGGTCACGCCGTTCGCGGTTTCGATCAGCTCGCCGATCGTGATGTCCTTGCCGACGAGGGGCGTGAAGCGACGCGAGATTTCGTCGAACGGCACCGACTTGACGCCTTCGACCTGGAACGTCGTCGGCGTCAGGTGCCGCGACAGCAGCTCCTGCAGTTGCGGTGCCTGCGGCGCGACCTGCACGGTGACGCTCGGGCCTTTCTGCGGTGCGTTGATCTGGGGGAGCGAATCGAGCGGGTTACCTGCCGCGCGCGTTTGTGCATGTGCCGTGCCTGCTGCCGCGATGGCGAGCAGCATCATCCATCTGTCGAGTCTGGATTTCATTGTTCTTCCTCGTAGGCCTTGCTTTTCGTCTTCTTTCTAATGCAGGCGCGCGACACCAGGGTGTCGCGCGCCGCGTGCCGCATTGCCGGTTGTGTTTGTACGGTCGCGCCTTTTGTTCCGGCTGCAAAGGCGCGAACGTCCTCCTTATTTGCCAACGCTACCCAGCGTGCCCAGCAACCCCGTTACCGGCGCGAGGAGCCCCGTCGAGCTGCCCGACGATGCCGTCCCCGTCACGCCGCCGACGAGCGACGTGACCGGTGCGAGCGGACTCGACGAAGCCCCGGATCCCGCTGCACCGCCGACTGCCCCGGTGACAGTATTCAGCAAACCGGTGACAGGCGCGAGAGGGTTTGCACCGCCTGCGCCACCCGTTGCGCCGCCGAGCGAGCCCGTCACCGTCGACACGAGACCGGTGACCGGAGCGAGCGGGTTGCTGCCCGAGCCACCCGTTGCGCCACCGAGTGCGCCGGTGAGCGAACCGAGCGGCGTCGAACCGAGACCGGACAGCAGGCCGCCGAGCGGGTTCGTCGAGCTGGAGCCCGACGACGAGCCGTTTTGTACGGTAGCCGTCGAGCCGCCGACGAGGCTCGTGATCAGGCCGGGGATCGGCGCCGCGCCGTTCGGCCCGTTCGGATTCACGAGCCCGCCTGCGTTGGTTACGGTGTTGCCGACCGCGGTGACGAGCTGGCCGACGTCGCCGACGAGCGGCTGATTCGACGTGCTGCCGACCTGCTTGCCCGCCGAGCTGATTGCGCCGCCGATCTGGCCCAGCAGGCCCGACACCGGTTGTCCGAGACCCGTGGTCGTGCCGACCTGCTGCGTGACCTGACCTGCGGTGATCACCAGCGGCGTGATTGCCGAACTGAGCGGCTGCGTCACTTGCTGCACGGCGCCCGATGACAGCGTCGAGCCGATCGTCGTGCCCGCAGCCGACAGCCCGTTGGCGACCGTGTCGAGCACGGTGCCGACCGGCGTCGTGACAGGGGCGAGCGGCGCGAGCTGACCCGTGCCGAGTGCCTTGACCGTCGAGCTCAGCCCGGACACGGTGTTGCTCGTCGCACCGACGACGTTCCCGAGGCCGGCGACCGTCGTGCCGACGGGATCCTTGATCGAGCCGGTCTGTCCGAGCCCGTTGCTCAACGCATCGGCAGCCGCGTTGATGATCGTGCCGGTGCTCGAGACGGTGCTGCCGACGCCCTTCGTCACGCCGTCGCCGAGGCCCGGCACGCTGATGTTGCCGATCGTGCTGCCGAGATCGGTTGCGGTCTGGCCGATCGTGCTGACAGCGCCCTTGGTGCCGGTGGACGAGCCACTGGTGCCGCTCGTGCCGCTGGTACCGCTCGTGCCGCTGGAACTGCCGCCGTTGTTGCTGGACGGTGGCGTGCTGACGCTGTTGCCGCCGCAGGCAGCCAGCAGGCACGCTGCAGCGAAGGCGGTGAGGGGCGCGCGCCATTGGCGCAGGACGGCCGTCGTGATGGAACGTTGCTGGGACATGATGGACTCCTCGCTGTCTTGTCGATGAATGGATGTTCGATTACTTGCCGTGCGTGCCGCCGAGCAGGCCGCCGATCAGCGACGTGACAGGCGCGAGCAGATTCGAGCCCGAGCCCGAATTCGTGACGCCGCCCGTGGTGCCGCTCAGTGCCGGTACGCCGACCGTGCTGGTGACGGAGGACACCGCGCCCGTCACGGGGGCGAGCGGGTTGCCGCCGCCTGCGCCGCCCGTTGCGCTGCCGAGCGCGCCGGTGACCGTGGAGACCAGGCCCGTGACCGGGGCGAGCGGACCGCTGCTGCCGCCGGCTACGCCGCCGAGTGCGCCCGTGACCGTGGAGAGAAGGCCGGTGACCGGAGCGAGCGGTCCGCCGCTGGTGCCGCCCGCTGCACCGCCGAGTGCGCCCGTGACCGTGGAGAGAAGGCCGGTGACCGGAGCGAGCGGTCCGCCGCTGGTGCCACCCGTTGCGCCGCCGAGTGCGCCGGTGACGGTCGAGACGAGGCCGGTAACCGGGGCGAGCGGGCCGCCGCTGGTGCCACCCGTCGCGCCGCCGAGTGCGCCGGTGACGGTGGAGACGAGGCCGGTGACCGGGGCGAGCGGTCCGCCGCTGGTGCCGCCCGTTGCGCCGCCGAGCGTACCGGTGACCGTCGTGAGGAGGCCCGTGAGCGGCGCGAGCGGGTTGGTTGCGCCGCCGGTGCCGCCCGTGAGCAGGCCGCCGACGGTCTTCACGGTATTGCCGGCCGACGAGACGGTGTTGCCGAGGCCGGTCGTGACGGGGTTGCCGCCCGTCGATGCGATCAGCGCGCCGCCCTGGTTCAGGCCGTTGCCGATCGTGCCGAGCAGCATGTTGAGCGGGGCGCCGAGGCCGGTGGCCGTCCCGATCGTCTGCGTCGTCTGACCGACCATCGTCGTGATCGGCGTGATCGCCGAGCTGACCGTCTGCGTGACCTGCTGGATCGGACCGGTCGACAACACGTTGGACAGCGTGGTGCCGCCGTTCGATACGGCGTTGCCGACCTGCGTCACGAGGCCGCCGACTGCGCCGGTGACGGGAGCGAGCGGCGACAGCGGGCCGCTGCCGAGGCTCGTGACCAGGTTGCCGGTCTGCGTGACCGCGCCACCGAGCTGGCTCACCACGCCGCCGGTGCTGGCGACCGTGACGCCAACCGGGTCCTTCGTCGCGCCGAGCTGGCCGAGGCCGTTGCCGAGACCATTTCCGAGCGCAGTCACTGCACCGCCGACGTTCTGCACGATGCCGCCTGCGGCCTGCGTCGTGGCCGGGTTGACGCCGGGCAGCGACTGGCTGCCGATCACGGAGCCGAGGCCGGATACGGTGCCGCCGAGATTCGTGACGAGATTGCCGCTGCTTGCGAGGACGGTTCCCACCGCGTTTGACGACACACCGGAGGTGCCGCTCGTGCCGCTGCTTGTTCCACTCGTGGTGCCGCTGGTGCTGCCGCTCGTCGAGCCGCTCGTGCTACCGCTGGTCGAGCCGCTGGTGCTCCCCGACGTGCTGCCGCTCGTTGAACCGGACGTGCCGCCCGAGGTACCGCCGCCCGACGTCGAGATCGAATCGCCACCGCCGGAGCTGGAGCCACCGCTGAGCCCCTTGCTGATGGAACCGGAACCGCCGCACGCGGAGAGGGAAAGCATGGCTGCCACGGTGGCCGCGATCATAGTCGTCCGGAGCGTGCCATGAGGGATAACCTGAATGTCCATTTCGTCCTCGCATTGAAGCTGATGTTGTGTTGAGTGATGCGAGGATTACTCTGCAACTGTCGTGCCATTTCGACGGTCGTCGAGTCGACGATTGGTTTCAAACGAGCCAATTCCTTGTTGGAAAAAGGATTTAGGCAAAATGAAAGATTGTTGAATTTGTTTAAGAACAGTCGAACGGGAACGGTTTCGTCCGTTTCGTAACGTAACGTCACAACATTGGCGTTACGCGTGCGGCGTAACGTGAGGGGCGTGGAGGGCTGGCGGGCGGTCTGATTGTTTTACTGGTGGACTAGGTGTGCACATCTAACCTATCGTAAATCCTATGTGTAAATCGTACCGAAACGCCGTACAAATACGTCGTGCTCCCGGAAAGTTTTTTCGACCCGGTCTTAAAAGAGGTTGGAAGTTAAATAGGAACGGATATAGAATCCGGAGCAGATGTAAGCAAATGTACAGTTCGGTACACGACGTTCGAGGAGGGTCGCTATCGCGAATGTTAACTTGCATCAAATGTTGATACACACCCTTCGGGGTGACATATAAAGAAGGCGCACCCGGTTGTCGTTACACCTGATGTGACGAACGGCGCGGGGCAAGGGCCGGATATGCGGGGATGTAGAACGTATAAAAGGCCAAAAAACGTACATACAGGCACGAGGAATTAAAAAATGAAAGCACTCATCAAGCGCTTCCTGAAGGAAGAAGACGGGGTTACCGCGATCGAGTATGGACTGATCGCGGGGCTGGTCGCCGTCGCCATCATCGCCGGTGTATCGTCGCTCGGCAGCAATCTCAATACAATGTTCTCGACCATCGGAACGTGCGTCAGCACGGTCGGTAGCTCGGGCGCTACCGCGGCGTGCAAATTGGGCTAAGCAGTCCCAATCATTGTCTTTTAGCGTGATATCGGGCGGCTTGCTCCGGCCAGCCGCCCGACTTATATCCGCGACCGGTCTGGCGCGATGGCATATCTATTTTCTATCGGGGCGTTCCTGGCTTGGGCAGTGCTCGTCACGGCCAGTGACATTCGTTCCCGGCGTATTCCGAATTTGCTCGTTGTCGGCGGGTTGGTCGCCGCATTTGCAAGTGCCTTTTGCGGTGCAAATCCGTTCGGCATCGTGCGCGTTCAGGCGCTGCTCGGCACGTTCGTCGGTCTGGTCGGCCTTCTCCCGTTCTTTTTCCTGGGGGTGATGGGCGCGGCCGACGTGAAGGTGTTTGCCGTCCTCGGCGCGTGGTGCGGCGTTCATGGCCTGGTGTGGCTCTGGATCGCCGCGAGCCTTGCGGCGGGTATTCACGCGCTCGCCGTGCTGTTGTTGTCTCGCACGACGCTCGGTACGTTGTGGCGGCGTGGCCCACCGGCGTTGACGATCGGTCGATATCGCGCGACCCCGTATGGCGCGTGCCTTGCCATCCCTGCGGCTGTATGGCTCGTCTGCCTCGTTGCGGGAGGGGGCGTGCGATGAAACGGCAGAGAAAGCGGTGCGAATACGGGCGGCAGCGCGGAGCGACTGCAGTTGAATTCGCAATCATATTTCCGCTTTTCTTCGTGATCTGCTACGGGATCATTTGTTTCGGAATGATTTTCGTGATTCAGCAAAGCTTGACGTTCGCCGCCAGTGAGGGTGCGCGCGCGGGCCTGAATTACGCCCCGGATTTGGCGACTCGAACCGCGAAGGCGCAGGCGACCGCGCAAAACGTCGTCGGTTGGCTAAATATCAGTGCGCCGAACGTCGTCGTGCAGGCACCTGCATGCAAATACGACGGATCGCTGTATTGCCTGTCGGTGACGGTGAGCTATTCACCGCAAGCTTGGGTAAAGACCATGCCCTTTGTGGGCACCATTCTGACCCAGCCGTTGACAAGCACAGCGGTCGTCCAGATTTCGCAGTCGTTGCTTCAATGAGTTGCGCGTCGCGACGAGGCGGTTTTTTGTCGTGCTAATTGTCAGATAAAAAGATTTGAACGGACCTTATCCGGTATCCATACGACAACATGGCCAATAACGTAACGAAGATCATCGCGGGGCTGCTGATTGCGATCGCCGTTCTGCTCGGAATCTATGCATGGATGCTCGGGCGCAGTTCGTCTAGTCCTGTTCCGGCGCAACCGGCAACGGCCGCGAATCCGGTGTCGGTTGTGGTCGCGACGCGCACGCTGTCGGTCGGTCAGCCGATTGCCGCAGACGCATTGAAGATTCAGCCGACCGCACCAGCGCCGGCAGGGGCGTTTTCCGATCCGGCCACACTGGTCGGTCGCGTACCGGCGCGCGACATTCCGGCATCGGCGCCTGTCGTCTCGAGCGCCCTGGTGTCGGGCCTTGCCGAGGACGTCGAGCCGGGCGAACGCGCAATCGCGGTTCGCGTCGACGAGACCAATGCGGTCGGTAACCGGCTGCGGCCCGGTAATTTCGTCGACGTGTTCTTGAACCTGAAGCGGGAAGGGGGCGGCGCGATGTTCGACGGTGAAGTCTCGCAGACGCAGGCACGACTCCTGATGTCGAGGATTCGCGTGCTGTCGTTCGGCGACGCGACGCCGGATCGCGACAGCGGCAACAACACGAACGGCAACAACGGCCAGCCGACCAACACGCGCATCGCGGTACTCGCGGTGCCGACCGCGCAGGTCGATGCGCTGACACTCGGCGAGGCGAGCGGCCGGCTGACGCTCGCGCTGCGCAACCCGCGCGACGACGAGCTTGCGACGCAGACGGTGGCGGTGCGCACCGACAACAAGCTGTCGCCGTCGGCGCTTGCCGCGGCCGGCGTGTCGCTGCAACAGCTGTCCGGCACGTCGAGGGCCGCGGTGGCCAACGTGAACGTGCCGCCGCTGCCGTCGCGCCTGCCACCGGCGACGCGACCAGGCGGCAGCGGAGGCGGGGGCAGCATCGAGGTGATCCGCGGCGGCCGGTCGGAAACGGTCGCGTATTGAACAACATCGATGGCCATCGATATCAGCGACGACAAGTAAAGGCCGTGCGACGGTCCAACAAACAATGAAAAATACACTGACTGCATTCGCGATTGCTCTCTGGACCCTGACATTCGCCTCCATTGCAAGCGCGAGCGGCACGATCGAGCTCGCGGTCGGCGCGCAGCGGCAGATTTCCGCCGGCCACGCGCTGCAGCGGGTCGCCGTCGGCGATCCGGCAATCGCCGACGTGCTGATCATGAAGGGCAGTCGTTCCGGTTCGGTGCTGCTGACCGCGAAAGCGCCGGGTGCGACGAACGTGATGTTGTGGGAGCGTGGTCGCGACGAGCCGACGGTGTGGAGCGTAGAGGTTGTCGACGCGGCGGCGCAAGCGGTACTCGACGGTTCGACGCCGCAGGTGAAGGCGTACGGCGGGACGTCGGTGCTGCGGGGAACGTCGGCGTCGCTCGATGCGCACGAACGGGCCGCGGCGGTCGCCAAAAACATGAGCCCCAAAGGAGCGGTGATCGATCGCTCGACGCTGGCCGGCAAGAACGTCGTGCAGGTCGATGTGCGGGTGGTGGAATTCAGCCGTTCGGTGCTCAAGCAAATCGGCTTCAATTTCTTCAAGCAAAGCAACGGCTTTTCGTTCGGTTCGTTCGCGCCGGGCGGCGTGCAATCGTATAACGGTGCAGCGGGCCCGGGCACGGGCTCATACATTCCGACGCTTGGCGCACCGGTTGCGTCCGCCTTCAATCTGGTCGTGAATGCAGCGGGACGTGGCATCTTCGCCGACCTGTCGCTGCTCGAAGCGAACAACATGGCGCGCGTGCTCGCGGAGCCGACGCTCGTCGCGCTGTCCGGCCAGAGCGCCAGCTTCCTCGCGGGCGGCGAAATCCCGGTGCCGTCCCCACAGGGACTCGGCTCGACCGCGATCCAGTGGAAGCAATACGGCGTCGGGCTGTCGCTGACCCCGACGGTGTTGAGCCCGAGCCGGATCGCGCTGAAGGTCGCTCCGGAATCGAGCCAGCTCGACTTCGTGAACAGCGTGACGATCAGCGGCGTCGCAGTGCCGGGCATCACGACGCGTCGTGCCGATACGACAGTCGAACTCGGTGACGGCGAGAGCTTCGTGATCGGCGGCCTGATCGATCGCCAGACATTGTCGAACGTGAGCAAGGTGCCGCTGCTCGGCGACCTGCCGATCATCGGAACGTTCTTCAAGAACCTGAACTACCAGCAGAACGACAAGGAATTGCTGATCATCGTGACACCGCATCTCGTCGCACCGATTGCGAAGGGGGCGGTACTGCCTGCGACGCCCGGCGAGTTGTCGGAGCAGCGTGACGGGCCGGTGTGGCGATCTTATCTGGGCGGTGCGGCGTCGCCGGATGCAGCACCGGGTTTTTCGAAATGAATCTGAAGCATTGCGCGTCGCGGCACATCGCTACGCCATGCGTAATCGGGGGTGTTCGACATGAATGCACGAACCCAATCATTGTGTGAACCCGCCGTGACCGACTACTTCGTTTGTGCGTCGACAAAGGAAGCGCATGTGCGCTGGTTGGCCGATACGCTGGTTTCGGCCGGCGCGGTCGAGGCCGCGTCGCTGGAACCGGGTGTGCTGGCACAGCGCATCACCGGGCTCAATCCGGCACTGGTATTCATCGACTTCTCCGAGCGCAGCGAAGCGGCGAGCGTAGCCGCGGCCACGGTACGTGCGGCGCATCCGGGGATGCCGATCGTCGCGCTCGGCTCGCTCACCCAGCCGGAGAGCGCGCTCGCCGCACTGCGTGCGGGTGTGCGCGACTTCATCGACGTGTCGGCATCGGCCGAGGACGCGCTGCGAACGACGCGTGGGTTGCTGTCCGACGTCGGCGAGCCGACGAGCCGCCACGGCAAGGTCGTCGCGTTGCTCGGCGCGCGCGCTGGCATGGGCGTCAGCACGCTTGCCGCGAATCTCGCGGTCTGGCTGCAGAAGCGGGCGCTCGGCCCGGGTGCGACGGGGGGGCCGGACGGCGGCGCGCCGGCCGGGCGCCAGACCGCGCTGATCGACCTGGGGCTGCCGGCCGGTGACGGTGCGCTGTTCCTGAACACCCGCTGCGAATTTCACTTCATCGACGCCGTGCAGAATCTGCGCCGCATCGATCGCACGTTCGTGAACACCGCGCTCACGCGACACCAGAGCGGCGTCGCACTGACGACGCTGCCGCCGGACCTCGGCGGGTTGCGCGACGTGTCCTATGCGTCATGCATCGGGCTGCTGAACCGTTTCCGTGCGTTCTTCGACCAGCAGGTCGTCGATCTCGGCGGGTTCTCGAATCGCGAGTTCGTCACGCAGATCGCCGCATCGGCCGACGAGGCGTGGCTTGTCTGCGATCAGGGCGTCGCGTCGATCGTTTCGGCCGCCGACCTGCTCACCGGGCTGCGCGATGCGGGCGTCGATACCGATCGCGTCAAGCTCGTGGTCAACCAGTACGATTCCGCGCTGGACCTGATGTCCGGGCAGATCGCCGAGCGTCTCGGGTTGTCGCTGGTCGGCACCTTGCCCGCACGTCGCGTCGCGATCGGCCATGCGGCGAACCAGGGGCGACTCATTGTCGACGCGGCGGAGCGCGACCCGTATGTGCGCGCACTCGAATCCCTCGCCACGCGGCTGCCGGGTATTTCGGGCATGGCGGGCGCGTCGCGCGCGGCGCCCGGCCTGTCGGCGCTCAAACGTTTCATTCAACCCTCGTCCAAGCGGTCATAACCGATGGCACACGACATTCAATTCGCCGACGGCGCAGCGCCGTTCTCCCAGACGCAGCAATTCCACGACATCAAGAATGCCGCGCATGAACACCTGCTGACGCGGATCGAGGAACTGGGCGCCGAGTTCGGCCGATGGTCGCGCCAGGCGATCAATCAGTTCGTCGATCTCGAGATCGACAGCTTCGTCCGCCTGCGCCGCATTCCGCTCAACGAGAACGAGGTGCGCGCGATCGCCGAGGCGCTGACGAAGGAACTCGCGGGCTTCGGGCCGATCGAGGATCTGCTCGCGGATCCTGCGGTCGAGGACATCCTGATCAACGGCTACAACGACGTGTACGTGTCGCGGCACGGGATACTCGCGAAGCTGCCGGTGCGCTTTACCGACAATGCGCACTTGCTGCGAATCGTGCGCCGGATCCTCGCGCCGATCGGGCGCCGTCTCGACGAATCGAATCCCATGGTCGACGCGCGACTGCCCGATGGCGGCCGCGTGAACGTCGTGATCGAGCCGTTGTCGATCGACGGCCCGATCGTGTCGATCCGGAAATTCCGCAAGGATCCGCTCAAGCCATCGGACCTGCTCGGCAACGGCACGTACAACGAAGAGATCGGCGCGCTGCTCGAGGCGGCGGTCGAGGCGCGCTGCAACGTGCTCGTGTCGGGCGGCACGAGTTCGGGCAAGACGTCGCTGCTCAATGCGCTCGCATTCCACATTCCGGAGGCCGAGCGTGTCGTGACGATCGAGGATACGGCGGAGCTGTCGCTGAATCACCCGCACGTCGTGCGGCTCGAAAGCCGCCCGGGCGGATTCGACGGTAGCGGTGTCGTGACGATTCGCGACCTGTTGCGCAACACGCTGCGGATGCGTCCGGACCGGATCATCGTCGGCGAAGTGCGCGGCGGTGAGGTGCTCGAAATGCTGCAGGCCATGAACACGGGCCATGACGGCTCGATGGGCACCGTGCACGCGAGTTCGCCGCGCGAGTGTCTGTACCGTCTCGAGATGCTCGCCGGCTTCGCGGGCTTCCAGGGGACCGAGTCGAGCCTTCGTCGCCAGATCGCGAACGCGATCGACTTCATCGTGCAGATCGGGCGGCTGTCGAATGGACGCCGCCGAATTCTGTCGATCACCGAGGTGACCGGTCTGTCCGACAACATCATCGCGACGCAGGAACTGTATCGCTACGAAGCGCGCGTGACGCCGGAAGGCGAGGAAATCGATCACTGGGAATCGCTCGGCATCCATCCGCATTCGCCGAAGCTCGCGCGCTTCCGCCAGACGCTGACGAACAGCGCAATGGGCGGGGGCGGTTTCGGTGGCGGCTTTGGTGGCGGCGGTTTCGGCCGCGGCGGGGGCTTCAATGTATAGCGCGATGATCTGGGTACTCGCGGTCGCGATGCTGTGCGTGGCATCGGCACTGATGCTATGGCGACATGCGGAAACCCGGCGCGTGCGCACCGATGCGAAGCGCTTCATCGACAGTCGGCTCGAACCGGGCGTGCGCGTGGCGGCGCCGGCTGCACGATCGGCGGCATCGGCTGCATCACGGGCCGTGTCGTCTTCCGGTGGCGCGCGCAATGCCGCGTCTCGTGCTTTCTGGGCGCACTGGTATGCAGTTGCAACGGAGTATCTGACCAACCTCGTGAACCGTGCGGGGATCGAAGGCGCACGCGGCAAGGCGATCGTCGCGCTGACCGTTCTCGTCGCGGTTGCGGCGATCGCGGGCAGCCGCGGCGGCGCGCTCGCGTGTTTCGCGGCGCTTGCGTGCGGGGGCGCGATTTTCGGCGTCTGGCTCACGTCGCGAATCCAGAAGCGGCGACTGAAAATCGTCCGACAGATCCCCTCGTTTCTCGACGGGATCGTGCGACTGGTGACGCTCGGCAACAGCGTGCCGGCTGCATTCCAGGCTGCGCTGCTGACGACGGAGGAGCCGCTGCGGGGGTGTCTCGATCACGTGTCGCGCATGCTGCGCACGGGTGTCGAGATCGACCGCGCAATGCTTCACATCGCCAAGATCTACCGTACCGAGGAGTTCGAACTGCTCGGCTCGGTACTGCGGTTGTCGGTGAAGTATGGCGGTCGCGCGGACGTCATGCTGGAACGGATGGCCGTATTCATGCGCGACCTCGAGCAAGCGGAGCGCGAGCTGACGGCGATGTCGGCCGAGACGCGGCTGTCGGCATTCGTGCTCGTGATGTTGCCGATCGGGATCGGCGGCTTTGTCGTGATGACCAATCCGAAGTACCTGGAAGGGATGTGGAACGATCCGAGCGGACAAATGCTCCTCCTGTTCGCGTTCCTGGCGCAGGTTGCGGGTAGCGTGTGGCTGTATCGAATGGCTCGACTCAGGTGATGCGATGACAGCAACTCAGATCGGATCGGTCGCACTGGCACTTGGCGCGCTTGGCGTGCTGTTGTTTGGAATGATCGCGTTGTTGCGTGCGAGCGCGGCGTCGCGTGCCGAACGTGCGTTGGCCGATGCGCTCGACCAGCGCATGGCAGCGCTCGAAGCAGCCAAGGCTCGGACCGTTGCGGATGATGTTCCATCCGCGAAACCGGACACGCGCGGGCGCGAGCGCATCGAGCGCATGCTTGCGCGATTCTCGGCAACGGGGATGCGCTGGCTTGATACCGGGTTCGGCAAGCACATCGTCGCAGACGAGGACCGTCGTCTGCTCGAGCAATGTGGTTACGTCGACGCGCGTACGCGCGGGCTGTTCCTGATCACGCGAATTGCATGCGGGATTGCATTGCCGTTGCTGTTCGCGATATTCGCGAGCGGACGAACGACGAGCGGAATGTGGATGATCGGCATGTTCGCCGCATTCGGGTTCGGCTTCATGTTGCCGAAGCTCTACCTGCAGCGTCGTGCCGCCGCACGGCGCCAGAGTGTCATCGACGAACTGCCGTTGCTCGTCGACATGCTGCGCTTGTTGCAGGGTGTCGGATTGTCACTGGATCAAAGCCTGCAGGTCGTGACGAACGATTTCCGCGGGATGATGCCGGTTCTGTCGTCGGAGGTTGGGATCGCGCAGCGTCAATTCGCAGCGGGCCGCACGCGCGAGCAGTCGATGCAGAGGCTATCGAGCGGATTCGACAACGAGGACTTGCGCGCGATTGCGCGGCTGATGGTGCAGGTCGACAAGCACGGCGGCGCGGTACAGGAGCCGCTCAAGCAGTTCGGCGACCGGCTTCGGGAAACGCGCCGCGCGATGCTGCGCGACCGGATCGGTCGGCTGACCGTAAAGATGACCGGTGTGATGGTGGTGACGTTGCTGCCTGCACTGCTGATCGTGACGGCCGGCCCCGGGTTGTTGGCCGTGATGCGTGCGCTGACGGCGCATCATCATTGATGGACGGAAGAAAAGACGATGAAGCGGATCAGCGAAATGGCGGGGCACGCTGGCGTGGTGGCGGTGGTAGCGCTGCTCGGCGCCTGTGCGACCAAGGAGGGCGGGTACGGCGTGAACGCGCAGGCAGAACGCGCGGCGCTGATTCAGGCGGCCGACCAGAAGCAGGCGGTGCCGGATACGCCTGCGATGTATCTCGGTCTGATCCAGCGGATGCAGGCGCAGGGCCTCTATTACGCGTCGCTCGCGCATATCGACGCTTACGACAAGGCCTACGGCGTGTCGCCGGACACGATTCTGCTGCGTGCGGACGCGCTGCGGATGACCGACCAACCGGCTGCCAGCGCGGCAGCGTATACGCAGTTGCTGAAGACGCCGCTCGCCTCGCGTGGTTATCGGGGGCTGGGGTTGATCGCCGGTGCGGCCGGTGATTTCGGCCTGGCTGTACAGGCACTGACGCAGGCGTCGGAGCTTGCGCCGACCGACGCGTCGCTGCTGTCCGATCTCGCCTATGCGAAATTGCGTAACGGCGATGTGGTCGGCGCGCGGGTGCCGTTGATGAAGGCGGCGGAACTGGATCAACGCAATCCGAAGATCGTCAGCAACCTCGCGCTGTATCTGCTCGCTTCCGGGCGCACGCAGGATGCGCAGCGACTGATGAATCAGCAGCATTTGCCGGCGGATATCCGCAAGGACATCATTGGCGATGCCGGGAAAATTGCAGCCGCGGCACGCGCACAGCAGCGTGCGGTCGCGACGCCGCCGGTGGTATCGCGGCACGCCGCGACCGCGCAGATCACGCCGATGGCAAACAATTTCGGCTATGACCAGACCGTGCCGCTGCTGCAACGGTTTGCACAATGAACAGAACAAACAGGCGGGGGAACGACATGAACAACAATGATCGTCGGAACATGCGTGCGGGGCGGATTGCGATGCTGGGGGCAATTGCCTGCGTGGCACTCGGAACCGTCACCGCATACGCGCAGCAACAGGATACGGCACCGGTTGCGTCCGACGTGGGTCGCTCGACCAGGGACTGGCTCACGATGCAGGGCGAAAATCGGGCGGCAGCGCCGACGCAACCGTTGCTGGGCGACGTCGCATCGTTGATCTACCAGCGTTATCTCGATTCGTTCAAGAACAAGATTCCTGAGTCGATGAGCACGCAGCTCGGTTCGTCCGGTGGCATGTCGGGTAACGGATCGGGCGCGCAGTAAGCGACATGGCGATGCGCGCGAATCAGTCACGGGTGGGGCGGCGATACGGCACCGGCGGGCCGGCACGGCAGCGTCAGCACGGCTCCATCGCGATCATGGCGGCGATCTGGCTGTCGGTTGCCGTCATCGTACTCAGCGGGATCGATATCGGCCGCTTTTATTCCGAACGGCGCCATATGCAGGCGGCTGCCGATCTGGCCGCGCTGTCCTCGGTCATGAAAGCCAGCGCGGATACGACCTGCTCGGCGGCGAAGACGGCGGCCCAGCAGGTCGCGAGCCCTACAGCGAATTCTGTACCGGCAAACGCCTCCGTTTCCGTGACATGCGGCGTCTGGACTGCGCCTCAAACCAGCGGCGGTGCGGCGACGTTTACGCCGACCGCTGGCGATCCGATCAACGGTCAATGCGGCGGCTTGTCGGCAGGACCTGCCGGATCAACGACCGGCCAGTCGGCCAACGCCGTGTGCGTGAGCGTTTCCGAACCGGTGACAGGCTTTTTCCGCGGCGTAAAGTCGATCAGTGCGTCGGCCATGGCGAAGAGCACGCCGACCGATACCTTTACGCTGACTACGTCGCTCGCCGCGTTGAATGGCGGGCTGGCCAATCAATTGCTCCAGACGCTGACCGGCTCGCCCAATGCGTTGAGCCTCAACGCTGTCGATTACCAGGGGCTGGCACAAGTCAACCTGAAGCTGGCGGGCATTCTTGCCAATTTGCCGGTCGGCTCGAGCACGGCCGTATTGAATGGCTCCGTGACCCTTGGTCAGTTGGCCAACGCGTTGGTGCAGGCGGCGACCCAACAGAACCTGGTGGGCGCGAACCTGAACGTGCTTAACGCGATCGTCGTTGCACTTTGTTCCGGCAGTGTCTGCGGTGGACCGCAGATCGCGCTTAACCAGCTGGTTTCAGCCGCGGTGGCCAATGGAAGCTCTGCCGTTGACGCCAGCGTCAACGCGCTCGGACTGTTGTCGACCGCGCTTCAGGTCGCGAACGGCACGAATCCTGTTGCCATCCCGAACATCACGGTCCAGACGCCGACCGCGCTCGCGCCGCTGCTGAACGCGACGGTGTCGGGCTCCGTCGTACTCGCCGGAACGCCGCCGGCCACCGCGAGTGGCCCGCCCGGACCGTCGAATTGCGGGACGTCGAATTGCTTGACCAATACGTCGACAGCGCAAGGGAACGTGTTCCTGAATACGTCGATATCGCTGCTGTCGACGTGCTCCAACGGATCCCTGGTCTATCCGGGAGGCACCTGCCCGTCGGGCAAGGCGACGCCGCTGGCCGCCGTGCAACTGCCGATTACCGCGTATGTCGCGCCGGCGAAAGCCGGGCTCGCCTCCGTCACCTGTTCCGCGAACGGCACGAAGAGTGCGACAGTGAACGTGCAGACCGGAGTGGTGGCCGTGTATCTCGGCGGGACGGCCAATACGCCGATCAATCTCAGCGCTCCGAGCGGATATACGCCCAGTGCTGCACCGCCGATCACGCTCGTGTCCGTCAACTTGCAGAGCCTGCTCAATCTGTTGAACCTCGGCGGATTGATTTCCGGGTTGACGACGTTGGTCAAGGTGTTGACCTTCGGCGTCCTCGACCTGACCCAGATCTCGATCAACATCAACCTGACGCCCGGGCAGTTGACGATCCCCGTCGCCAATCAAACGCCGACGCCGTTGACGTTCACCTATCCCGGCAGTCCGGCATCACCGTACATGTTGAGCGTAGGAACGGATCAATTCCTGTCGCCGGTGGTCCAAAGTGCGCTTAACAGTGGCCTGTCGGTGCAGTTGACGGCGGACAGCGGCTTGCTTTCTGCGCTCGGATTGGTCGTCACGCCAGTGTTGAACGTCGTGCTCGGGCCGATTTTGTCCGCGCTGGGAACGACGCTCGTTCCGCTCCTCCTGCAGCCGATCGATTCCCTGCTGACTTCGGTCACCGGCTTGCTCGGCTTGAGTCTGGGGAATGCCTATGTCACAAATACACCGGACTCGATCAAATGCGGCAATCCGATGCTCGTGCAATGAAGACCGCGGCATCCACTTGCGTCGGGAGCGCGGACAGCGCTTCCGCCCATGCCGTGCGCTTGGCCCGCAGTGCCGCATCACTCGTCAATAACCGTAGCCGCACCTGAATCATGAGAACCACTTCCGCAATCGCAGAACTCGACCTGTACGTCTGGGAAGGCAAGGCGGACATCGTCGACCGCGTTGCCCGCTGCATGGCGAGCTTCGACGTCGAAGTGATCCGCGCCGACAATGCGGAAATCTCGCCGGAGCGCGCCGCATTGCGGCCGTCGCTCGCGATCATCAGCGTGACGATGATCGAAACCGGCGCGGCATTCCTGCGCGACTGGCAGGCCAACATCGGCATGCCGGTCGTCTGGGTCGGCGCGGCGCGCGACCACGACGCGTCGCAGTATCCGCCCGACTATTCGCACATCCTGCCGCTCGACTTCACCTGTGCGGAACTGCGCGGGATGATCGGCAAGCTCGTCACGCAGCTGCGCGCGCATGCGGCCGATACGCTGCAACCTTCCGAACTCGTCGCGCACTCGGAGTCGATGCAGGCGCTGCTGCGCGAGGTCGATACGTTCGCCGACTGCGACACCAACGTGCTGCTGCACGGCGAAACCGGCGTCGGTAAGGAACGTATCGCGCAATTGCTTCACGAAAAGCATTCGCGCTACCGGAACGGCGAATTCGTTCCGGTCAACTGCGGCGCGATTCCGGATGGCCTGTTCGAATCGCTGTTCTTCGGGCACGCGAAAGGCTCGTTCACCGGCGCGGTTGTTGCGCATAAAGGCTATTTCGAGCAGGCGGCGGGCGGCACGTTGTTCCTCGACGAAGTCGGCGACCTGCCGTTGTACCAGCAGGTCAAGCTGCTGCGCGTGCTCGAGGACGGCACCGTGCTGCGGGTCGGCGCGACGACGCCGATCAAGGTCGATTTCCGTCTCGTCGCGGCCAGCAACAAGAAGCTGCCGCAACTCGTGAAGGAAGGCATGTTCCGCGCGGATCTCTACTATCGGCTCGCGGTGATCGAGCTGAGCATTCCGTCGCTGGAAGAACGGGGCGCGGTCGACAAGATCGCGCTGTTCAAGTCATTCGTCGCGGAGGTGGTGGGCGACGAGCGGCTCGCGCAATTGTCTGACCTGCCTTACTGGCTCGCGGACGCGGTAGCGGACAGCTATTTCCCCGGCAACGTGCGCGAACTGCGCAACCTTGCGGAGCGGGTCGGGGTGACGGTGCGGCAAACGGGCGGCTGGGATGCCGCTCGACTGCAGCGGCTGATCGCCCATGCGCGCAATTCGGCGCAGCCGGTGCCGGTGGAGAGTGCGGCAGAGGTCTTCGTCGACCGCAGCAAGTGGGACATGAACGAGCGCAGCCGCGTGATCGCTGCCCTCGACGCAAACGGTTGGCGGCGCCAGGATACGGCTCAGCAGCTCGGCATCAGCCGGAAGGTCCTGTGGGAAAAGATGCGCAAATATCAGATATTCGACGAAGAGCCCGAGACCCGCGAAAGCGAGTAATTAATGAGATAAAATCGCGCTGAATTACAACGACACGGGCGGGGAATTGATATTCATGAGCCATATGACGGGGTTGGGGCGGGCGTGTGTGTTGCTCGCCATGATGGGAGGCATGCAGGGCGCGTTCGCGCAGGGGTTGGCCGGCAACGCATCGCCGGCGGTACAGCAGGCGTCGGCACCGGTGGCGGCGATTCCGGTGATCGACCAGCAGGTTCAGACGTCGGTGCAGCCGCAGGCGGGCGAGACGACCGGGCAGAGCACGGTCGACGAACTTCAGCGCCAGATCCAGGCGCATTCGCTGACGGAAATGCGCACCAGCTATAACGGCAGCTACGGCGCGAGCCTGCTGTTCAGCGTGAAGGACGGTTCCTATTTCGTCGCGCTGTTTCAGCAGAAGGCGTTCTGGCGTGTGATCAAGACCTACGACGAGACGCGGGCGGAAACGATCTATCGCGATTTCTCGCGTCAGGCGGAACGGCTGGCCGTCAACGAGCTGCGTGCGGCGAAGCTGGAATCGCAGAAGGCGCAGATGGACCGGCAGATCGAAGTCACGCAGGAGCGGGCGCGGCGTCTGCAGGCGGACATCTCGATCGCACGCGAGCAGCAGGCAACGGTCGCGGATCGCCAGAAGAGCGTCCGCGCCGAAACGGCGGCGTTGCAGGCGCAACAGGCGCAGCTTCAGTCGCAATTGCGCGCATTGCAGCAGCAGGTGCGTTCGCTGCAGCGCGAGGCCGACGCAGGCTTGCCGACGACGGCACACTGAGCGATCACGGCACGGCCGGTGCGGCGACATGCCGCGCCGACCCACCAGAAAAAAGGGCAAGCCATTTGGCTTGCCCTTTCGTTTTACTGGCCGTCCGGCACGATTCGCCGGCGGCGCGTAACGATCACCGGCCCATTGCCGCCGCGTGTGTCGGACGGCGACGTGTTGCCCGATGCGTCGCCGGCGTCGCGCGGTGTGCTGTAGCTTTCGCGCGGGGCGCCATAGCCTTCGCGGGGCTCGCGCGGCGCGCCATAACCGTCGCGCGGTTCGCGCGGGGCGTAGCCTTCGCGCGGTTCACGGGAACCATAACCTTCCCGCGGTTCGCGCGAGCCGTAGCCGCCGCCGTCGCCGCGCGATTCGCGGGCGCCGCCGTGCGAGCCGTACGGGCTGTGGCCGCCGCCTTCGCGGCCGCCCGGCCGACCACCGGTACGCGGGCCGCGGGGGCCGCCGCCGCCCGGGCGCGAGCCGCCGGTGTCGAGCTGGATCGTGGAAATCGCACGCTTGTAGATGCCTTGCAGACCCACGGGGGTGCGCAGCATCACCAGGTACTGGTCGAACGACTCGATACACCCCGTCAGACGAATGCCGTTGACGAGATAGATTTCAACACGCTTACGTTCCTTGCGCGCCGAATTGATGAAGTCGTTTTGCGGATGGGATTCTGCGGGATTGGCCATTGAGGTGCGGCAGGAGCCTGCGTCAGAGAATATGTTGTGCGTGTGTGGCGTGGTCGCCCACCAAGTGTTTGGCGGGATTTTACCCTGTTCGTTCCACCAGTGCGCAGTCGCGATTGTGTCGAACCGTAACCCACTATAGACGTTCCCGTGCATTTGCGCGATTCGGTCGAATGGCTAGTGCCGTTTCGTTACGTCGCGTTACGACTCTCGCAACGGCGTAGCACCTGGCGGTGCGCGGCGCGATTACATTCGACGCGCATGCCGGGCTGGCCGGCGGATCCGGGAAGGGGAACATGAACAAGCAGGGATTGGCGGTGTGGATCGGGAGTGTAGCGTTGCTCGCTTCCGGCAGTGCAATGGCGGGACACGTCGACCTGTCGGTGGGCATCGGCGTGCCGGTCGCGCCGGTCTATGCCGAACCGGCACCGGTCTATGTGGCGCCGCAGCCGGCGGTGGTCGCCTATCCGGGTTACGGATACGGCTACTACGGCGACGAGGACGACGACGGTTATCGGAGATGGCGCAGGCACGATCACAGGCATTGGCACAAGCATCACGACGATGACGACGATTGAGCGCGACCCGCGCGGCGCCGGTGACGATCAGAACGCGTAATCCGGATTCTTCGGGTCGAACGCGGATTCGTCGAGCGTCGCCGGCGCGATCTTCTCGATGATGATCCGTTCGAAGATCTTGCCGTCGTTGTCATAGGATTCGACAGTCCTGAAGTACGGCGCGTGCAGATCGAGCCCGAGCGTTTCCTTCTTCGCATAGAACTGCGGGCGGCCGGTCGGCGTCTCGTAGGTGAGCGCGACGACGCGCACCCCGCCGATCGTCTTCGCTTCCACCTGCGTCGGCCGCTGCACGCCGGCTTCCTGGTATTTCTTCCCTTCGGTCAGGTACAGGTTCGTGATGAACTCGGTGCCGAGATCCTTCACCTGGTGATTCGACTGCGCGCGTGCGAGTGCGCCGTCGAGCGCCGTCCACAGCGGAATCTTGCCGAGCAGGCCGCCGAGATGGCCGTACATCTCGTCCTTGCGCCGGGTCGTGTCGTAGATCGTCTCCTGTCCCGCATGCGCGCCGTCCGGCAGCCATTTCGCATACACCCGCAACGGTTCGCGGGTCGTCTTCACGAGCATGCGGTCGGGCGTGTCCGACCATTTCCCGCTGATGCGCTCCTGGCGCACCATCGTGAACTGGTACGACGGATAGCCGTTGGGACCATTGCGGATATAGAGCGGGACGGTGAGCGGATCGAGTGTCTTGAACAGCGCCGTGAGCGTCGCGTCGTCAAGTTGTGCTAGCGTGCCGCGCCGGGCGGCCGTGCGCAGCCAGCGCGCCTGCTGCGCGACCGGCTCGCGCGTGACCTTCGCCAGGTCCGCCGGCAGTGCGTCCTCCTGTACCGCGCTCGCGGCAGCGGCGGTTTCCTGCGCATGCAGGCCGGCTTGCGCGAGCGACAGCATGCACACAATGGCCGCGGCGGCGTGCCGCGTGCGGCGCTTCGTTCCTTCGTTCATCGACAGCGTCTCCCGGGGCGATGGATCGTTCAGCCTCGCTTCGCGGCGTTGAGCTTGGCGAGTTCCTCGTCGCGCAGCGCGCGGCGCAGGATCTTGCCGACATTCGTCTGCGGCAGCGCGTCGCGGAACTCGACGAACTTCGGCATCTTGTAGCCGGTCAAGTTCTTGCGGCAGTGCGCGAGCACGTCGTCGACCGTCAGCGTCGGGTCGCGGCGCACGACGAAGACCTTGATGCGTTCGCCCTGGACTTCGTCCGGGATGCCGATCGCGGCGGCTTCGCTGATGCCCGGATGCATGACCAGCACTTCCTCGATCTCGTTCGGATACACGTTGAAGCCCGAGACGAGGATCATGTCCTTCTTGCGGTCGATGAGGCGGATGAAGCCGTGTTCGTCCATCACGCCAATGTCGCCGGTGCCGAGCCAGCCGTCGGCGTCGATCACCTTCGCGGTCTCGTCGGGCCGCTGCCAGTAGCCGCGCATCACCTGCGGGCCGTGCACGCACAGCTCGCCGGGCTCGCCGATGCCGGCCCAGGTGCCGTCCTCGCGCCGGAAGCGCACGAGCGTCGACGGCGCGGGCAGGCCGATCGAGCCGCTGAATGCGGCCATGTCGTTCAGGTTCACTGGATTCATCGTGACGATCGGCGAGCATTCGGTGAGCCCGTAGCCTTCGACGACCGGCCGCCCCGTGACCTCGTGAAAGCGCTCCGCGACCGCGCGCTGCATCGCCATGCCGCCCGCCATCGCGAGCTTGAGCTTCGAGAAGTCGCGCTTGCGGAATTCCTCGTTGTCGAGGAACGCGTTGTACAGCGTGTTGATCCCGGTGATTCCGGTGAACGTTTCGTTGCGGATGATCTTCATCACCATCTTCATGTCGCGCGGGTTCGCGATCAGGATGTTGCGACCGCCGAGCCCCATGAAGATGAACGCGTTCACCGTCAGCGAATAGATGTGATAGAGCGGCAGCGGCGTCAGCACGGTCTCGACGTCGCCCGAGACCTGGTCGGCGATCCACGCCTTGGCCTGCAGCAGGTTCGCGATCAGGTTGCCGTGCGTGAGCATCGCGCCTTTCGCGACGCCTGTCGTGCCGCCCGTGTATTGCAGGAACGCGAGATCGTCGCGCGTCGTCTTCACCGGTTGCGGTTTGCCGCGTGCGCCGAGCGCGAGGGCGGCGCGCAGCCGGATCGCCTGCGGCAGGGTGTAGGGCGGCACGAGCTTTTTCACGTGCTTCAGCACGAAATTGATCAGGCGCCCCTTTGCATTGAAGCCGTCTGCGAGCAGGTCGCCGAGCGCGGTGACGACGATGTTCTTCACCTGCGTTTCCGGCAACGCGTCCTGCAGCGTGCGTGCGAAGTTCTCGAACACGACGATCGTCTGCGCGCGGCTGTCCTTCAACTGGTGCGCGAGTTCGCGCGCGGTATAGAGCGGGTTGACGTTGACGACGATCGCGCCGGTTTTCAGCGTCCCGAACAGCGCGACCGGGTACTGGAACGTATTCGGCAGCATGATCGCGACGCGGTCGCCCGGCTTCACGCCGGTGCTTTGCAGATACGACGCGAACGCCTCGACTTTCTGCGCGAGCGTGCGGTAGGTCATCGATGCGCCTGCGCTCACGTAGGCGACCCGCTCGGCGAAGCGTGTCGTGCATTCGTCGAAGAATTGCACGAGCGATGCGTATTGCGTGACGTCGATCTCGTGCGGCACGCCGGGCGGATACGACGCGTACCAGATGCCATCGGTGTTCGGCGGGAGCTGGGCCGCTGCGGTTGCTGCGGATGAGGACATGATGTGTCTCCGGTGTCGGTGAGAGTTGGCGCTTCAGCGCCTACTCTCACCCCATGCTTTGCGGTCGGCGAGAGTTGGCGCTTCAGCGCTTGCTCTCACCCCATGCTTTGCGGTCGGCGAGAGTTGGCGCTTCAGCGCTTGCTCTCACCCCATGCTTTGCGGTCGGCGAGAATCGACGCTTCAGCGCGATGTTCTCGCCATGCCTTCTTGTCGACGAGCGCAAGCCAGCGTTGGCTCCCGCCGCATGACATTCGTTCGGCCCGGGCCAGCGCATCAACGCCGGTCCGGGCCGCCAAAATCGTGAATCGCCGCCTGAGCGGCTCGGCGCGATCAACTCGCCGAATGCACCGTCGCCGGATCGGCAGCCGGCGCGCTCGAGGACAGCCCGAAGGCCTCACTCGCACCCGCATCGTCGAGCACGGCCGCGAAGATCGACAGCTGCGCGCTGTCGGGCATCGGCGCCTTCAGTGCGGCGACGATCAGCGAGGACAGCCGCGCGATCATCTGCACGTCGTTCATCGTGCGGCCTTGCGAGAATTCGTCGATCAGGCTTTCGGTTTCGGCACCGGCCAGCGCGCCGGACAGCGCACCGATCGCGAAGTGCAGCCGCCAGCCGAGCTCCGTGCGCGGCAGATGCGGCAGCGCGCGCTGGAACGCATCGAAGAAGCGGCCGGCGACGCTCGCGTAGTGCGCGGTCAGGAAGTTGCGCACGAACGGCGACGGGTCGGTGTACGCGCGGCCGATCAGCCGCAGGAATGCGGGGCCGCCGCGGTCGGGGTCGCGCGACGCCTTCAGCGCGGGAATGAACATCGCGCCGAGCACGTGTTCGCAGGTGATATGCGCACCGAGCTGCGCATCGAAGCGGTCGAGGATGCCGAGGCGCTCCTGGTTGAGCTGGTCGAGCCGACGCGACAGCATCGCGTGGATCAGCGCTTCCTTGCTGCCGAAGTGGTAGTTGACCGCGGCGAGGTTCACCGCCGCGCGCGACGTGATCTGCCGCATCGACATCGCTTCGAAGCCGTGCTCGATGAACAGGTCCTCGGCCGCATCGAGAATGCGCGCCTTCGTCCCGCCGGTCTGCCGATTGCCGGATGACCGCGTCCCGGACGGCCGTCCCGCCGACGGTCGCCCCTCCTGACTGACTGCCATGTCCCGCCTCCCAATGCCGGTCGCCCGGCCGCGAACAGGTGATTTGATTATCTGATTCAAACAGCCGTTTTTATTAAGATAAAAAAACGCGGGCAGCACGGGCAAGCGAGGAATCTGGACAAATTCCTCTAGTTCGATGTGCAGTTGCGGAAAGTATGCCGCGTGGCCCCGGCGGGACGGGGCACGCGTGATGGTGCGATGCGGCAATATGCAGGCTCACCCGACGGCGGTACGCGTATTGACCGATTGCGTCATGTCGATACCGCGCCGTTCACGGCTGAACAGGATCAGCACGGCGATCACGACGGCCACGATGCCGGCCACGAGCGCCAGGGCGAAACCGTAGTTGTTGCCCTGGGAAACCGCGAGCGACGCCTGCATCGTCGCGTTGCCGGACGCGAGCAGGTTGCCGAGCTGGTAGACGAAACCGGGGAAGGTCGCGCGAATCTCGTCGGGCGAGATCTCGTTCAGGTGAACCGGTATCACGCCCCACGCGCCCTGTACCGAGATCTGCATCAGGAACGCGCCGGCCGCGAGCGCGACCGGGCCGCTCGAGAACGCCCACAGCGGCAGAATCGGCAGCGCGATCAGCGCGGCGATGAAGATCGCGCGACGGCGGCCGATCTTCTCCGAGATCGCGCCGAACGACAGGCCGCCGACGATCGCGCCGACGTTCAGCACGATCGTGATCCACGACACGGTATGCGGATCGAAGTGATGCTGTTCGCGCAGGAAGGTGGGGTAGAGGTCCTGCGTGCCGTGCGAGAAGAAGTTGAACGCGGTCATCAGCAAGATCGCGTAGATCGTGAGTTTCCAGTTCTGCTGGATCGTGGCTGCGAGACTCGGCCGCGCACGTTTTTCCATCTGCTTCCAGGCCGGCGATTCGGGCACGTGCGTGCGCACATACAGCACGAGCAGCGCGGGCAGCACGCCGACCATGAACATGCCGCGCCAGCCGATGTACTGGTAGAAGAGGCCGAACACGACAGACGCGAGCAGGTAGCCGCTCGGATAGCCAGCCTGCAGCAAGCCCGACACGAAGCCGCGCGCGTGGGTCGGCACGGTTTCCATCGTCAGCGCGGAGCCGACGCCCCATTCACCGCCCATCGCGATGCCGAACAGCGCGCGCAGCGCCAGCAGCGCGGCGAGGCTCGGCGCGAAGCCCGACGCGAGTTCGAGCAGCGAATAGCACGCGATGTTGACCATCAGCGTCGGACGGCGGCCGAAGCGGTCGGCGAGCCGGCCGAAGATCAGCGCGCCGATCGGGCGCATCGCGAGCGTGAGCGTCAGCGCAAACGCGACGGCGGGGATCGTCGACGCGAATTCGGTGGCGATGTCCTTCAGCACGAAGACCATCAGGAAAAAATCGAATGCGTCGAGTGTCCAGCCCAGGTAGGCGGCGATCGTGACGTTGCGTTGTTCGCGGGTCCAGCTCATGTCCGAGGTCTCCTCGTTGGCTTGCGCGCTCACGATCCGCAGGCGGATGCCGGCCCGGCTTGCGCGCGGTGCGGGGGCATGGATCGAGTGTAGGCCGCGGCACCGTACGATGTGGGGGGCGATAACCGCGAATCGGGAATAATCCCTATGAAATGGGCTGTTGAGAAAACCGAAATGAACGTGCACGAGACAGGCGACAGGCGCCTGTATCATGCCGGAAGGCTTTTTGTATCACTTATGTAATGTGCGCGATGCGCATCGCCACCGAATCAGGAGTCCCGATGACCCACCCCTCCGTTGCCGCATTGCCCGTCCTGGAGACCGGGCGGCTGTGGCTGCGCCCGCGCGTGCTGGCAGATCTCGACGCGAGCATCGAGATGGATCGCGATCCGGAGGTCACGCGCTACATCTCGGGCCCGTGGCACGACCCGGACGAACATCGCCGCTTCGTCACGCACCGGATCACACGCGCGTATCCGCCCGGCCTCGGCTACTGGTCGATCTTCGAGAAGGCCGCGCCCGACGCGTTCATCGGATGGATCCTGTTGATTCCCGACTATGCGGGCGGCGCGCGCGACGTCGAGATCGGCTGGCGGCTCGTGCGCGCGGCGTGGGGGCGCGGCGTCGCATGCGAGGCCGCCACGGCCGTCGTGCGCCATGCGTTCGACACCGTGCGGCTGCCGCGCGTGATCGCCGATATTGCCGAGGCGAACACGGGTTCGCTGAACGTCGCACGCAAGCTCGGGATGCGGCGCGTGAGCGTCGTTCATGACGGAATTCCCTACGTTCGCCATCGTCTCGAGCGCGACGACCTGCGTGCATAGTGTTGCGTTCCGTTGTCAGAGATGGTCAAGCGCATGCGTATCGAGGCCGCGACGTATTAACGGCTCGCAAGATCCGGAGTATCGTTGCCGGAAATTCGTAACATGGGGTACGACCATGGCACTCGGCAACGACGTTCATCTCATTCCCGTCCGGCTCGACGCACTGCGTCCGACGCAAATGACGGTCGGCTATCGCGAAGTGAAAGCGAAGCGCAAGCACTGGAAGACGCTCGACAAGCGCGCACGCAAGGCCGCGATCGAGTCGCACTGGTTTCCGGCCGTCCTCGGCCCGGACGGGCTGCACTACATCACCGACCATCACCACCTCGGCCTCGCGCTGATCGAGGAAGGGGAGACGCGTGTGAACGCGATGCTGCTGAAGGATCTGTCCTGGCTCGACAACACGATCTTCTGGCGGATGATGGAACACAACCAGTGGGTGCATCCGTTCGGTGCGGATGGTTCGCGTCGCGAATACGCACATCTGCCGAAGGCGCTGACGGGGCTCGAGGACGATCCGTACCGAAGCCTCGCGGGCGAGCTGCGCACGGCCGGCGGCTACGCGAAGGATGCGACGCCGTTCAGCGAATTCCTGTGGGCCGACTACCTGCGCCAGCACGTGACGCTCGACCAGATCCGCAAGAACTTCTCGAAGGCGCTCGACCTCTCGCTGCGCCGTGCGCATGAGCAAGACGCCCGCTATCTGCCCGGCTGGTCGGGTGTCATCGCCGTCAAACCCTGATACGCGCCCGGCGCCTGCCACTTCATGACGACCGTCCCCCCCCATCCGGATGCCGGCCCGCAGCATCCCGGGCATTTCGCTGCACTCGATGCGGCAACGCCGTCGGCCACGCAGCGCATCGGTCTCGATGCGCTGGCCGGCCTGTCGATCGCCGGGCTGCTGATTCCCGAGGCGGTCGCGTACGCGGGTCTCGCCAACCTGCCGCCGCAAGCCGGCCTCATCGCACTGCTGTCGGGTCTCGTCGTCTATGCGCTGACCGGCAGCAGTCGCTTTGCGATCGTGTCGTCGACGTCGTCGTCGGCGGCCGTGCTCGCCGCGACCGTGCTGGCCGAGTCCGGGATGGCGCTTGCCGCGCAGCTCGCGCTGGCGGCCGCGCTCGTCACGATGACGGGCGTGCTGTTCATCCTGGCGGGCGCCGCGCGACTGGGCGGCATGTCGGATTTCGTCGCGCGTCCGGTCCTGCGCGGTTTCACGTTCGGCCTGGCGCTGACGATCGTCATCAAGCAACTGCCGAAGATTCTCGCGATCTCCGTGCAGCACGGTGACGCGCCGCATGCCGCGCTCGAGCTCGTCACCGGCGCATCGCACGCGAACCTCGCGAGCGTCGCGCTCGGCACGACCGCGCTCGCGTTGCTGTTCGTGCTCGGCCGGCGCTCGCGCGTGCCCGCGACACTGGTCGTGATCGTGCTGTCGATCGCGGCCGGGTATATGGTCGACTGGCAGCAATACGGGATCGCGATCGTCGGACACATTGATTTCCGGCACATCGAATTCGGGCTGCCGCATCTCGACCGCAATGCTTGGATGCAGACGGTCGAACTTGCTTTCGCGCTGATGCTGATCCTGTATGCGGAGTCGTACGGATCGATTCGCAACTTCGCGCTGAAGCACGGTGACAGCGTGTCGGCGAACCGCGACCTCGTCGCGCTCGGCTGCGCGAACCTCGTGTCGGGGCTGCTGCACGGGATGCCGGTCGGCGCCGGCTATTCGGCGACGGCCGCGAACGAGGCGGCCGGTGCGCGGTCGCGTTTCGCGGGCTTGTGGGCGGCCGGCGTGGTCGCGCTGATCGTGTGGCTGCTGCTGCCGCAGCTTGCGCGCACGCCGGAGCCCGTGCTCGCGGCAATCGTGATCTTCGCGGTCAGCCACTCGCTGCATCCGTCGGTGTTCCGGCCGTACTGGGTCTGGCATCGCGACCGGCTCGTCGTGATCGCCGCGCTGCTCGCGGTGCTCGTGCTCGGCGTGCTGCACGGACTGCTCGCAGCCATCGGCGTGAACCTGCTGCTGACGCTGCGCAAGTTGTCGGAGCCGAACGTGAGCGTGCTCGGCCGGCTGCGCGACGGGCACGACTTCGTCGACGTCGCGAATCACGCCAATGCGAAGCCGGTACCCGGTGTGCTGATCGTGCGGCCCGAGGCGCAGCTATTCTTCGCGAACGCGGACCGGATGCTCAATCGCGTGCGTGTGCTGATGAAGGCCGCGCCCGATGCGCGTACCGTGCTGCTGAGTCTCGAGGAAACGCCGGACGTGGACGGGACGACGATCGAGTCGTTGCGCACGTTCGCGGCCGAATGCGCGGCCCGCGGGCTGCAGTTCGCGATCGTGCGGCTCAAGGAGCACGCGCTGCATGCGCTGCGCCGTGCGGCCGACGAGACGCTGCGCGACGACGCGATGTCCGAACTGAGTGTCGACGAGAGCCTGCAATTGCTGCAGGCGCGCGGCAATGGCGGCAATGGTGGAAAGGGCGCGCAGGGCGGTGCGTGACGATGCGAGGCGAACGCGCCGTCCAGCGCGTTCCGGTGCTGCCTAGTGCGATAGCGCGGCGTCGGCCGATTCGGCGGTCGCCGGATTCGCGATGACCTCTGCTACCTCGGCAGCCGTGGGCGCGTACGCGCCCGCATGCGCACAGGCGACTGCCGCGCAGGCTGCCGCGTAGCGTAGATGATCGGCGGCCGATGCGCCGGGGTGCACGAGCTGGCTGGCGAGCCAGCCACCGATGCTGGCGTCGCCGCAGCCGACGGTATCGACGATCTCGGTCGCGAACGCCGGCTGGAACAGTGCGGTATCGCGATGCAGAAGCTGCATGCCGGCCGCGCCGCGCGTGACGAGCAGGCTCGCATCGGGCGCCCACGCGCGCAATTGCGCGAGCGCGGCGGCTTCGTCGAGTTCGGGGAACAGGCCGCGCAGATCTTCGTCGGAGACCTTGATCCAGTCGGCGAGACTTGCCAGTCGGCGCAGTGTGTCGCGATACGACGGCGCGGCCATCGGCGCGCGATAGTTCGGATCGAACGAGATTCGCCTGCCGGCGGCGCGTGCAGCCTGCACGACTTCGATCAGGCGCGACGCAAGCGGATCGCGCACGACGCCGAGCGAGCCGACGTGCACGATCTCGGCTGCGTCGAGCGCGCCGTCGGGCAAGTCGGCCGGATCGAACGCGAGATCGGCGCTGTTTTCGCCGATGAAGAAATAGTCGGGCGGCTGTTTCGACACCACCAGGTTGAGGCGAAGGAACGGGCAGGGCCGGGCGCCGCGCACGGCGAGGCGGCCCGGCACCGCCGGGGATCGCGATTGGTGTCGCGCGATCAGCGCGGGCTGCTCCAGCCCTTGTAGCCCTTCACGTTGTCGCGCGTGACGAGCATCGGCTCGATCAGGATCATCGGGTTGGCCGGCTTCTGTCCGTTCATGATCCCGTAGCCGACGTTGACGGCCTGCTGCGCCATCGCCCATGGGTCCTGGCTCGACGACGCCTGCACGAGCGTGTTGGACTTCAGCGCCACCTCGATGTCCGGCGCGCCGTCGACCGACGTAATCACGATGTTCGGGCGATTCAGCTGCTTCGCCGCGAGATCGCTGCCGATCGCCTGCGGGTCGTTGATCGTGAACACGCCGTCGAGCTTCGGAAAGCGCGTCAGGTAGCCCTGCATCGCGTTCATCCCGCCTTCGCGCGAGCCTTTGCCGTCCTGGTCGCTCGACAGCAGCTTGATGCCCGGGTTTTTCGCGAGCACGGCCTTGCAGCCGTTCACGCGATCGATCACGGCCGATACCTGCGGGCCGTTCTCGATGATCACGTTCCCCTTGCCGCCGAGTTTCTTCGCGAGGTAATCGCACGCGAGCTCACCGGCTTTCACGTTGTTGGTCTGCACGGTCGCGTTCGCGCCGGCTGCCGCGACGTCGACCGCGACGACCGTGATGCCGGCCGCCTGCGCCTTCTTCACCGCCGGCTCGATCGCCTTCGGATCAGTCGCGTTGAGCAGGATGATGTCGACGTGCGCGGAGATGAAGTTGTCGATCTGCGTGAATTGCTTGTTCAGGTCGTAGTCGGCAGAAACCGCGGTGACCTTCGCGTTCGGGTTGAGCTGTTTGGCGCGTGCTTCGGCACCCTTCACGATCGTCACGAAATACGGGTTGCCGAGCGACCCGACCGTGACGCCGATCGATTTCAGCGGCTTGTCGGCTGCGTGGGCGGTGGCGGCGCCGAAGGCGAGCGCGCAGGCGACGGCGGTCAGGGCGGCTTTGTGCTTGAACATGTCGTTGTGTCTCCGGAAGGTCCGTTGGCGGACGGGCGCAGGAGGACCTGCCTGCGCCCTGATGGTTGAATGGTGAGAAATGCGCGGTGAGGAATGCGTGTCAGGTGCGGGCCGAATCGCGCTGGCGATAGCGGTCGAGCGCGACGGCGCCGATGATCACGAGCCCCTTGATGATGTATTGCCAGATGTCGGACACGCCGAGCAGCACGAGACCGTTGGTCAGTACCGCGATGATCAGCGCACCGATCAGCGTGCCGACGATCGAGCCGACGCCGCCGACGAAGCTCGTGCCGCCGAGGATCACCGCGGCAATCGCATCGAGTTCGTACGACTGGCCGAGCTGCAGGCCGTTGGCCGCATAAAGCCGCGCGGCCGACATCACCGCGCCGAGGCCCGCGAGCAGACCCGACGCGGCATACACGAACAGCTGGATCGCCCGCACGTTGATGCCCGACAGGCGTGCGGCTTCCGGGTTGCCGCCGACCGAATAGATCCGCATCCCGAGCACCGTGCGGCGCAGGATGAACCAGGACAGCGCGATCACCGCGCACGCGATCACGACGAGCCACGGCACGCCGAGGATCGTGCCGTTGCCGATGAACGCGAACGGCAGTTGCGGGTTGAAGACGGTCGTATCGTTGCCGATCAGGCGGGCGACGCCGCGCACGGCCGTCATCGCGCCGAGCGTGACGATGAACGGCGGCAGACGCAGGAACGAGATCAGGCCGCCGTTTATCGCGCCGAACACGAGGCCGACGGCGAGCGCGATCGGCACGCCGAGCCAGCCCCAGCCGGGAATGGTCGACGCGAGCAGCGCGGCGACGGCCGATGCGGCGAGCACCGAGCCGACCGACAGGTCGATGCCGCCCGTCAGGATCACGAAGGTCATGCCGGCGGCGAGCACGATGTTGATCGAGGCCTGCTGCGTAACGATCGACAGGTTCTGCAGCGTGAAGAAGCCGTCGGTCAGGAATCCGAAGCCGATGCACAGAACCAGCAGCACCGGCAGCATGCCGGCGGTGCGCATCAGCGATTGCATGCGCGCGCGATGATCGGCGCCGCGCATCAGGGGCGTACGGTTGGCCACCGGATGGGCCGTCGCGGAAGCGAGGTTCCGCTGCTTGGTCGGGTTGATCATGTCGGTACCTGGACGTAAGAGGGAGATGAAGGGGCCGTGGTCAGTGCGCGTCGGCGAGTTCGGCCTGCGAGCCGGTGGCGAGCGCGATGATCGCTTCCTGCGTAATGGGTGTGTGCATGTGGCCGCCGAGTTGGCCGGCGATCTCGCCTTCGCGCATCACGAGCACGCGATCGGCGACGCCGATGATTTCCGGCAGCTCGCTCGAGATCACGATCACGCCGACGCCCGCACGGGCCAGTTCGTTGATGATCCGGTAGATCTCGGATTTCGCGCCGATGTCGACGCCGCGTGTCGGTTCGTCGAGAATCAGCACGCGCGGCTTCGTCTCGAGCAGGCGCGACAGCAGCACTTTCTGCTGGTTGCCGCCTGACAGCGCGCCGACGTTTACGTTCGCGTTCGGCACGCGGATCGACAGCGAGGCGATCGCGTCGCGCGCGCGTTGGGCGCCGCGTGCGAGATCGAGCGCACCGAGCCGCGCGTCGCGGTTGCACACGGAAATGTTGATGTTGTCGCGCACGCTCATGTCCAGGAACAGGCCCTGGCGCTTGCGGTCCTCCGTCAGGTAGACGAGGCCCGCGTCGATCGCGTCGCGTGGCGAATGTGCGCCGAACGTACGATCGCCCAGCTTCACGTCGCCGCGCGTGCGGGGTTCCGCGCCGAAGATCAGCCGCGCGAGCTCGGTGCGGCCCGCGCCGACGAGCCCGGCGATGCCGAGCACCTCGCCCGCATGCAGGTCGAGGCTGCAGCCGCGCACGCGGTCGCCGTCGGCAATGTCGCGTACCGACAGCAGCAGATGGCCGGGGTCGTACGGCGCATGTTCCTTCTTGTAGAAGCCGGAGATGTCGCGCCCCACCATCATCGCGACGAGCCGTTCGGCCGACAGCGATTCGCGCTCGAGCGTGCCGACGTACGATCCGTCGCGCAGCACCGACACGCGGTCGGACAGCTCGTAGATCTCGGCCATCCGGTGGCTGATGTAGATGATTGCGAGACCTTCCTCGCGCAGTTGGCGGATCAGGCCGAACAGGTGCTCGGTCTCGCGCGATGACAGCGGTGTCGTTGGTTCGTCCATCACGAGGATGCGGGCGCGGGTGTGCACGGCGCGCGCGATTTCGACGAGTTGCTGCTCGGCGATCGACAGCGTGCCGACGAGCGTGTCGGGCCCGAACGGGGCGCCGAGACGCGTGAGCACGTCCTGGCAGCCGCGCGCCATCGCCGCGCGGTCGATGGTGCCCCAGCGCCGGTTGCCGCGCCGCAGTTCGCGGCCGACGTAGATGTTTTCCGCCACGGTCAGGTTCGGCGCGAGGCACAGCTCCTGGTAGATCACCGCGACGCCCGCATCGCGCGCGGCGAGCGGGCCGTCGACGTCGATGCGCTCGCCGTCGATCAGGATTTCGCCGCCGGCGTCGGCGCGGTACGCACCCGACAGGATCTTCATCAGCGTCGATTTGCCCGCGCCGTTCTCGCCCATCAGAGCGTGGATCTCGCCCGGATAGACGGTCAGGCTGACGTTGTCGAGCGCGCGCACGGCCGGGAACGTCTTGCTGATCCGGCGCATCTCGAGCAGCGGCCGGGGCGACTCAGAATGCGACATGGTTGACCTCCTGCGATTCGGTGCGGGCGCCCTTGAGGATGCCGGCCCGCGGGGAGAAGTTGAAGAACATCGGCAGCGTCGCGGCGCCGATCGCACCGGCGTCGGCGCCGAACGTGCCGCGCACGAGCGTCGGCGTGCCGCGCGCTTCCGGCGCGGTGGCGACGAGCGCCGCGCGCAGGCGGGTCATCAGCGCATCGAGCAGGCCCGCGTCGGTATCGGCATCGAGCACGACCACCGGCGCATCGACGACGCACAGCACCGCGCGCAATGCCGGGGCGAGTGCATCGACGCAGTCGTCGATCCATTCGTCCACCGCCGGCAGGCCGCGCGCGATGCAGGCCTCGAGGTCGGCACGGTTCTCGACCGTCTCGCCGTGATGGCGCAGGTGGCGTACGAGCGCGTGCAGGGATGCGCGGGCGAGGAGGATGTCCCACGGGCCGCGAGGCGGCGGCGCGGAGGCCAGCCGGCTCGGCGGCACAGGAATCACGGCGATGTCGCCGGCATTGCCGGTCACGCCGCGCAGGCAGTCGCCGTCGATCGCGATGCCGCCGCCGATCGCGGGACCGATGAACAGGTACACGAAGTCGTCGCACTGCCGGCCGTACCCGTAGAACAGCTCGGCGATCGCGGCCGCGTTGCCGTCGTTTTCGCCGAACACGGGCAGCGACAGCGTGCGCCCGAGGTCGCTCGCGAAGTCGACGTCTTCCCATGCGCGGAACGTGTCGGGCGCGAGGCCGAGCTCGCGCATCCATGCGCCGAGGTTATACGGCTGCGCGACGCCGACGCCCGTCAGGCGCGCGCGCTCATGCGCGGGAAGCAGGTCCTGCATCGCATCGATGTCGTGCCGTACGATTTCGAGCACGTCGGCCGGCGGGGGGAGCAACGTGTCATGGGAGCGGCGGCCGAGCACGTCGCCCGCGAAATTGACGAGCGCCGTCTCGATGCGCATCCGGTCGAGATGGACGCCGATGCCGAACGCCCCGCGCGGATCGAGGCGGATCAGCGAGGCCGGCTGGCCGCGCTGGCCTTCGGTGCGGCCGGCGAATGCGATCAGCTTTGCATCGGCGAGCGACGCGATGATGCTGCCGACCGCCGTGCCCGTCATGTTCGCGAGACGGGCGAGGTCGGCCTTCGACGCGCTACCCGCACGGCGCAGCGTCTTCAACAGCAGGCGCTCGTTGTAACGGCGCACGTTGGCCGAGTTGCTTCCCTGGCCGATGTGCGGGCTTCTCATGGCGTCTCCTTCCATGGGCGCGTCGGTTGCGACGCATTAAATAAATCACGTTGATTTATTTAACCGCGTGAGCGGCGGCGTGTCAGCCTAGGGAAATCCCGGTTTCGTTCTGGGGCGACGATGGAGGCGGCGGGGAGGAGGCAAGAGCGGAGCGAATCACCGAAGTGAGGCGATCCGCGTGCAGGAGGGCCGGCGTGGAACCCGCCCGGCACTCGGTTCGGATTGGCGGCCTGGTGCGAGTCGGCGCTGCGGCTGCGGTGTATCCGCAAGGGCACCCGCAGTGATTCCGGAGCCGGAAATGAAAAAAGGCCGGCATAAAGCCGACCTTTTCAAAAACAGATGGTGCCCAGGAGAGGACTAAAATTACTGATGTAACTGATTGATATCAAACAATATTTATTTTTGAACTTTAAAAAATGTACCGAAAAATGTACCAGTTTGACGCTGTCTAAAGCGATGGACGCCAATGGATTTTGATGGAACCGCCGACCTGCCGATGACGTGTTGTGAAATTGCAACGCCGCACGTCCAAGGACATATTGGTCTCCCCTAGGGACCACGCAGGGGGAACACCTCATTCTGGCCGGGCGGCGTTTGCGGGAATGCGGCTCAGCCTGCCAATGGGAACTGGATCTGCGAGCATCCGGCAGCGGCACGTCTCGCAACGGTACCACCTTGGATATCCATAGATTCCAGTGAGAATGGTACCCCCAACGCAGGCCGCCCGGGAGCGATGCAAAAAGGAGTGCGTTGTTCAGGGGGGCAGTCTCGCGTCGCAGCTCGCTCGCTGGGGCTATCGCACCTTTGCTGCGAGCAATACGTGATCTATTGGACGCGATGAGAGTAGACCGCCAAACCGCGGTCATAGAGCTGCGTCGTTGTGCTTCACTTGAAGCATTGCCGCACTCTGGGGGATCTCAGCGATAATTCTGCCAAGACGACACAGCAACGAGGTAAAACTCGAATGTATAAACTGCTCAGCAATCGAATCAAGGCCGCGGAACAACTCAAAGACCCCACACACGTGCGTATAGCGGCCCTTGGCATTTTTAGAATTACTATGCAACATGCCTGTGTATCGTTGGGCGAATGGATCGTCCGGGCTCTCCGAGACGATCCTTCGCGGCTTTCCAGCTACACGTCAGTGGACATCACCCTGTTTTCGCAGCCTGCGGATGGCTCCCTCGTCAGCCTCTTATCGCAACTGCTAGTGGCCGCCGAAAACCTCGGCTGGCGTTCGGTCGGACGGCAATATTGGGAACAAGCGGATCTCCCCGCCGAACTACGTCAGTTGACTGGCGCGGCTAGAGCAAACCTGGAAACGATTCTTAGTGCCTTCATTCGCAGCCGGAATGATGGCGCGGAAGGGCATGGGTTACCTGGGGGGTACAGTCCGCAGACTGACGTTGCAGTAGTCCAGGCACTGGTCCGTTGCCTAGCCGGCATTCTCCCAACTTCATCCAAAGATGACGAGAGACTGTATCTCACTGCGCTGGGCAATCGCGCGCCGGAAGAACTAACTACCCTGAAACTGTTTAACGGCAACCCGATCTGCTATCGCAGATTACGACGAACTTCTGCCGGTCGGGTCCAGGTTGACGCACAGATCCAAAAGACGCTTCTGACAAGGGACGAAGTGACATATGAGGTCCCCAATGTCTTGCTTGACCTTCCTAGAGCAGCCACCCCCGAATACGACATTGCTGAGCCGGTGTGGACCGACAGTTGGAAGCCGTTTGTGCATATTCCAGAAAGGTTGGCGTCTTCCGACGTATTCACCGGCCGTGCTAAGGAGATAACCGATCTCGCGGCGTGGGCGGACGATCCCGACTCACGTAAATGCATGGTCTGGGGCGATGGTGGCGTCGGCAAGACCACTCTTGTCGTGGAATTTTTGCATCGGGTTCTCGAAGGGACTATTACAGTTGAATGGCGGCCTGAACTCATTACGTTCTACACCGCGAAAAAGACGAGATGGGGGCTTCAGGGTTTGGAGCAGATATCGGCCCAAGATATCGGGGTTGCAGACGTTGCGCTCGACATTGCCCGCATGCTGACGACGCCAAATCTTGATCGGTCTTGGTTCGAGAAAAGCCCACGTGACGTTATTCAAAAGCTTGGGTCGCTCCTTGCGGAAATGAAAATCTCCAGAGACAGCCATCTAATCGTGCTCGACAACACCGAAACTATGGCTCGAAGCGATGCTGATGTCCAAGCACTGGCCGCTCAGATAAATGAGCTTTCCAGACGTGTCGGGAGAGTCGTTTTGACGTCGCGCCGTCGTGAGCACATTGAGGCGCTGCCTTTGCAAACTGAAAATTGGTCTGAAGAGGAAGGGGCGGAGTTCCTGCGGAAACGAGGCGGCGTCCTCCGTTGCATTTCAATACAGCAAGCGGGAGACGCGACGCTTAAAAGATATTCACGCTTGTTGATCAACAAGCCGATTGCCTTGGAGGTTTTCGTCCAAGCCGCTTCCACTCCCGGTATCAGCCTAGATAGCGCGTTCCAGCGAGTGCAACGCATGCAACGACAGGACTTAGGTCAATTCCTCTATGACGACGCTTGGGCTCGCTTATCACCAGAATTGCGGCGCGTCCTGCTACTGATGAGCCGGCTAGGGGACAGCCACGACCAATACCTTCTGCAGCTCTGCTGTCAACGGGCCGCCGTTACCGTTGCTGCGGCAAGCGAAGCAATTGAAGAGAGTAAAGGTATTGCAAGCATAACCCGCTTTGAAGGAACGTTGCAGATCACGTTCAGCGCAGAGTTCTACAACTATTGTATCGAGAGGTGGGAACAAATTGATGGGAAGCGCACGCCCTCGGTTGAGGATGTAGAGTGGGTTCGCAGGCGATATGCCGAGTTCTTGAATAGTGCGAGCGCTCAAGTGCATGACCGAAATGTCCGAGCATTTCGCGTTCCGGCGGCACGTGCTGCATGGAAGAGCTTCACCGAGGAACGCTTGGATGACGCACTCGGATATTACGAAATCGCTATACTAGAAGACGCTGAAAATGGCTGGTTGTTCGATCGTTATGCTTACACCCTAATGAAAGTGAAGAAGTTTGACTCTGCGCTGGAGCAATCCAAAAGGGCCGTTTTACTATTGCCTGATGACCCGGAGGTTCATTTCACGAAAGGAATGATCGAGGGACGACTTGGAAACGTTTCTAACGCAGTGATGGAGCTCGATAAGGCTGCTTCTTATGGTAAGCCCAAACATCTATGTGAACTTCAAAAGGCCTACGCGCACGTCTACTCATCGCCGACTGATCTAGCTGAGGCGCGTGTCTGCCTAGGCAAGGCGAATCGATCTGCTCCCAAGGATAAGTTTCTCAGTCGCTTCATAGATGAAGCGACTCGTTTCGAGCGGCGGTGGTTGTCGCCGGAAACGATGAATTGAGGATGGACTGAGTTCGCCCTTCAGCGACGGTGGAAATCATGCCCCGGTGCAAAAGTTGCCGTGATCGTCGAATTCGACCCGGAGCGAGACAAAAGAAGGGCATTGTTCACGGGGCGTAGAGTCTCGACGCCGCTGGGCCGTGGCATCGATCTGGCATGCTCGGCCTCGATGGCCTCGTGGGACGGCCGAAGCGATGAGTACGGTCTCCCTATAGGCACCTTCGCGACGGATGCCTGGGTGGTTGAGGGCCATTCACTTACCGCCATGCGGCCGAATAGCCGTCCTGTTCGTTTTCAAGCCGCCGCAGTGAGACCAAGGATGAAACGGGTTGGCGCTCTGCGCATCAAACCTATCCCTGCAGGCGAATGAACCCTTCCTTGGAATGACCATGAGCACATGGAAGCAACAGACCCCGTTCCTCCGGTATGCGCTTTGGGGCCTAAGCCTGTGTCTGTCGGCCGGCGTCTACGCGGCCGGCCCTTCTTTCAACTGTGCAAAGGCCCGATCGGCTGCGGAGAAAGCGATCTGTGCCCATCCGGGCCTGGCGGCGCCGGACATGAAGATCGCCGAGGCGTACCGGGCGTTGCGGACCGAACTCGATGCGGCCTCAGCCGGCGCATTGGCTGATGACCAGCGTTGGTTTGTCGGCACGCGAGACGCGATCGGTGAGGCGCCGAAAAGTATATCACCGCCGGATCTTGGGGCTGTCCTTCAAGAACGTGCGACCTTTCTTCGCGCGATTAACTCCCATCCGCCCGGAGGTTTCGTCGGTAGCTGGCGCAATGTTGCCGGCGGATTCGACATCAAGATCGGGGCCGATGGTGCGCTCATTGTCGAAGGTAATGCGGCTCAGCCGGCCAATGGCAACTGGGTCTGCGAGTATCACGGGAGCGGCAGGGCTGTTGGCAACTTGCTGGAACCCACGACTGAGGAGATGGACGCCACGTCGAAGCTTGCCGAGGCAGACGCCAACGCGAGCCGTTTGCGTCTGAGCCGCGAAGGTGCGTTGCTCAAGGTCAAGATGATCGTTGCCCCCGGCAGTGACAGCAATCCGTTCTGTGGCATGAACGGTTCGTTCGATGGGACGTATTTCGCCGTGCCGCTGGGTTACGACAGTTTCCCGAGTTCGTGACATTGTGAGCCATGAGCGGGCGACAACGGGGTCGAGAAGTCACGATGTCCGTCTGGCATGTCGTCAACGTGGCTGGCTTTCGAGCGACAGGGGCGGCAACAAGTCTAGGCAGTCGCAGAACAACCGGCGAGACTTCCAGTCGTCGTGATCACCGATGACGTACAGTCGGCGCTTTGCGCGCGTGGCGGCGACGTTGAGTAGGTTGGGCTCTGAAACAGCCCATGCCCGTGCTTGGGGGCTGGTCGTGTTGCCGCCGAGCACCAGGATGACCACGGACGACTCTTTGCCCTGCATGGTGTGGATCGTTCCGTAGGTCATGCGGGTGGGCAACATGGCGCTGAGGCGCTCTTTCACATCCTTGAAAGGGGTGACGACCGAGATGTCGGCCAGATCGACGGTATCGCCTCGCAACCGGGCGATCAATTGTCGCAGCACGTCGCCCTCGGCCGGCACCCAGTTGCCGGACGCGGGGCCGCGTACGTGAATCCAGCCCGTCGGCAAGCTTGCCGGCGTTTCCTTCTCGGGTGACGGTGCTCGCGTGCCATAGACCATGACGCCATCGTATGCGATGCGATTGGCGAGCGCGTACATGGGGTGGTCGCAGCGGCGATGTACGACGAGGGGTAGACCCACCCACGTCTTTCCATCAGGTGGCCCCATCATGCGGCCCCATCGCGTAGCCTGATCGGCGAGCGTTTGGGCAGACTGCCGGTTCGGAAGCCAATGCGGAGCGACCCGATAACGTGTGCGCATGTGTTCGAGAACGGCGTCGGACACGGTCACGATGGGTTTGAGCTGAAGCGGGTCGCCTACCAGGACCGCGCGGCGGGCCCGCCAGAGGGCGCCCACGGCCGCCTGGGGCGTTGCCTGACCCGCCTCATCAACCAGCAGCCAGCCGATCTCGCCGGCCTCCAGCGAGCCGAAGGAGCGTGCAAAGGATGCAAAGGTGCTGCTGAGGACCGGCACAACCAGAAACAGCGAGGCCCAGGCGGAGCGTATCGCGTTGCGGGACATCCCGAGGTAGCGGCCGCCGGTCAGCACACTGTTGATGAATTTGAGGTTTGTGCGTAGTCGCTTGGCTTCCAGGGCGAAAAAGGTGCGGTGCAGCTTGAGGGCCTGGACAAAAAGATTGGCCCGCGCCTGTCGCCAACCGTCAATGATCCAGGGCTCGGCGAGCTCGATGGCATCGCCGCGGCCGATGATCCCGGTGCTCAGCCAGCTGACCAGGTGTGCCGCGTTGGCGTCGTGGGCGATGGCGGTGATCTGGCGAGTCAGGTCACGAGCCCGTTCTTCATGACGTTCCAGCAGACGCGTGCCGTCGATGATGGCGCGCCCGAGCTTTTCCCGCTCTGCCTCGTTCTGACGCGCGATGCGATCGGCACGCTGGAATCCGGCGTCGGCGAGAGCGTGGCGACGCCGGAGCGCCTGATGCTGTGTTCGCCAAGCACGACCAGCACGACCCAAGGATCGTATCTGATGCCAGAAGCCGGGCTTGGTGCCCAGGTGATGCTCCAGTTGGTCCAGACTGGTCGTCAACGCCGTATGCGCTGGCTTCCATTCCTCCCGATCAAAGCGAGTGGCGTGCTCGATGGTCTCGGCTTGTTTCACGCGCAACGCATCAAGGTCAACCGCCTGACGGGACGCATCGACGCGCGCTTGCCGCAGTCCGGGGAGGAGCGTGTGAAGCTGCTCGGTTTGGCGCGTTATCCGCTCGACATCGAGGCGTGCCTTCTGGTAGTCGGCGACCGCCTGTTGCCAAAGCTGCAAGCGCTCGTCGCTCGTCCGTTCGCGGTCCGCTTCCGCGTCGAGCCACCCTTCCAATCCCTTCGGTTGATCTGTCGGACCCGCCGTCGTATCGCCGGCGGCCGTGGCAATGGAGTCGACATCATCGTCGATGACGACATCCTCTTCGTCTGCCGGCGTGCCGGCGTCTGAACCCTGCGGGGCAGGCGCCTCGGGAGGGGCTGCGGTGGGCGCCTCACGTGACGGCCGTTCGCCGTAGAAATAGCGATTCACAAAGGCATTGCGGCGCGCTTTACTTCCGAGGGCGCCCGAGATCAGACCCCAGGCCGGCTTGCCGCTCACCAGCTCGCCCAGGTCGCTGAAATACGCCGCGTCGGGCCACCAGCTTTCATCGATCTTGTCGCGCTGGGGTAATTCCAGCGTCACGTTTTCAACCGCGCCGTTGTTGGAGGACGCGATGACGATTTCGAAGCCCAATAATTCCGGCTTGAGCTGATGGCTTAGCTGCATGCGTCCACCGTCGTTCGCGCGTTCGAGGCCGTTCGAGACGAAGGCGTCAGAGGCGCGGCGAAAACCCGCCAGGACATCGGCCCGGCGCGTGACGACGGCCGCAATCAGATCCCGGAGCAGGGTCGTCTTGCCGGTGCCTGGAGGCCCATTGACGCCCAGGAGACCAGCATCGTCCGCGAGGGTGTCGAGAATCGTATTCACGGCCAATTGTTGCGAATGGACCAGGCCGAGGTGTTTTTCCGAGGGCCAGCATGCAGGGCTGTAGTGCTCAGGCAGCAAACGTTCGATTAACGGCTCGGAGGCTTTGTCGCTGTCGAGATGCAGCCGTTGGCGAGCATCGTGGACTTGAAGGTATCGATCCAGCGGGAGGCTTGTGACGCCGTGGCGCACGGCATGAGCCACCATGCTGAGATCGGCCAGCAGGAAGCTGTTGAGAGGATCATCCTCTTGCTGTGGTTTTTCGGGATTGATGGGAGCGGACCGAAAACGCAGTCGGCGCTCGCCTGGGTCACCGAAGAAGGTGTCGACCTCAAGGAACCGTTGCACGCGATGGACGAGCTCGCGCAAGGCATCGCCACTGACCTTGCCGCCCATCAGGGCGACGATGTCCTTGCGGATCTCTGTCTGAGCCTCGTCGAAGCCGTGGGTCCAATCCCGGCCTTTGAGGGCCCGGCCCAGAAACCACGCTTCGCTGGAAATCACCAAGCTGTCCGGCACCATGAAGCCATTGGCCGTGAACTTCACCGCAAAGAGAGCCGACTCGCGTGACTGTGGCTCCCTGTATCCCTCGTCGGCGCCATAGAGCTTCTCAAGCTCTTTTGCGATCACTTGGCTGTCGTAGAGATGCGCGTAGAGCGTATGACTCCACACGCGCTTTTTCGGCAGCGCCTGCTTCGCAACCGGACTATCGGGAGACCAGGCGGGAATGAGCGTATTGACAGTAACGTCGTGGAAAAACGGGAAACTCAGCGAGTCGCGTTTGCGTGGCTTTGGGGCTTTTTGCGGCTGCAGCAACTCTACCGCGTGCCAGTAGCGGATGATGTTTTCCTGACTCATCGTAAGCGGGTCCTGGGACTTCCCATCGTGATTTATATAATGTGCCGGAGAAGAGGGCGGCGCGAATCCCCAGAGAATATACCGATGCTTGACTTCGGTATGTGCGACGCGCGGCGCATGCATTCCTTGCGTGTGTCGCGGATCATCGTCGCAACGATCGACCATGAAGGGTCGATCGTCGAGGGCGGTTGGGGTTGGGGCTCGCGAGCGTACCGACTACGCGCACGAGCACACGGAGGTTACCCCTTACCGCCGGTACTTGATGCGATTTCGTCGCTCATGCTCTCGATAACAGTTCAACGGAGGATAAATGAAGAAAGGAGCCGACTGGGAAGACTACGTGCATTACGTGTACAGCACGCTTCTCAACTTGAAAGGCGAGCGAATTCAGGTATCGAAGCGAACAACCTTCGTTCTTCCGTCGGGGGAAACTTACGAGATTGACGTATATTACGAGTTCTGGAAAGCCGGCGTTCGCCACCGTGTCGCGATCGAATGTAAGGACTGGACGAACCCTGTCAGTCAGGGGCAAATTCTTGAATTCCACCAGAAGATCAAAAACATCGGGAACGATCTCATCGGAGTCGTTGTTTCGCGTAACGGTTATCAGGATGGCGCCGTGAACGTCGCGGAGCGACATGGGATGCTGGCGCTGACCAAAGCCTGCGTATTTCGGCGAACGTGATCACGCATTCCGGCGGATCGTGATCACGGATTCCGAATGATCGTGATCACCTGTTTCGGTTGATCGTGATCGCTCGTCACAGATTTCCGAAACGCGTGATTACGATGCCGGAATGAGCGATCACGGGACCGAAACGGGTGATCACGTAACCGGAACGTAATCCGGGTTTGAGTCTGGCGGTGGCGTTGCGCATGTATTCACCGGCGGCGTTAGCCTGCTCCCTTTTTTGCGGGAGAAGCGCTGATGCCGACACCTCGGATGAGCATGCGCAAATTGAAGGAAGTCCTGCGGCTGAAGTGGGCGTGTGGTCTGACGCATCGGCAGATCAGCCGGGCCATTGGCATCAGCGTCGGAGCCGTGTCGAAGTTCGCTGCCCAGGCCAGTCAGGCGGGACTCGACTGGGCCGCAGCCGAAGCGCTGTCCGACGATGAACTGGAAGCCCGCCTGAAGCCCGCGGCAACCGATGCCACGGCAACCCCATCCCGGCGCATCGAGCCCGACTACGCGGCATTGCATCGCGAACTGCGCCGCAAGGGCGTGACGCTGCAACTGCTATGGGAAGAATACGCTGAGGCGAACCCCGGCCTGCGGACTTACCGCTACACGCAGTTCTGCCAGAAATACAAGGACTGGGCGAAGTCGATCAAGCGCTCGATGCGCCAGCAGCACCGCGCCGGCGAGAAGCTGTTCGCCGACTTCGCGGGCCCCACCGTGCCGATCCTCGCACGCGATGGCGGCGTCGAATTCGAAGCGCACGTGTTCGTTGCCGTGCTCGGCGCATCAAACTACACGTTCGCGTGCGCGACGCGCACCGAGACGATGGCGGACTGGATCGGCAGTCTGTGCGACGCGCTGGAGTTCATCGGCGGCGTGCCCGAACTGCTCGTACCCGACAACCCGAAGGCGCTGATCGCGCGGCCCGACCGTTACGAACCGGGACTCGGCACGACCACGCAGGACTTCGTGAACCACTATGGCACGGCGATGCTGCCAGCGCGTCCGCGCAAACCGCAGGACAAGGCCAAGGTCGAAGTCGGCGTGCAGATCGTCGAGCGCTGGGTGCTGGCCCGGCTGCGCCACTATCGTTTCTACAGTCTGGCCGAGCTCAACAAGGCCATTGCAGGACTGATCGCCGACCTGAACCAGCGCCCGTTCAAGCGGCTCGAAGGCAACCGTCGCGAATGGTTTGAACGGCTGGACCAGCCCGTACTGCGTGCGTTGCCCGTACGGCGCTACGAGATCGCCACCTTCCAGAAGTGTCGTGTGAACATCGATTACCACGTCGATGTCGGCGGCCACTATTACAGCGTCCCGCACAGCCTCGCACGGCAGGAGGTCTGGGCGCGTATCACACGCCACGGCGTCGAGATCCTGCATGGCGGCAGGCGTGTCGCTGCGCACGCACGCTCGCGCCTCAAAGGCAAACACACGACCATCGGCGAACACATGCCGGCCGCGCATCGTGCCCACATGGAGTGGACTCCGGGCCGACTGCTCAACTGGGGCGCATCCGTCGGCCCCGGCGCCGAAGCTGTCGTGCGGCATCTGCTGACCAACAAACCCCACCCCGAGATGGGCTATCGCGCCTGTCTCGGTCTGCTCTCGCTCGCGCGCAAGTACGGCAAATACCGCCTTGAAGCAGCGTGCCAGCGCGCATTAAAGATCGGCTCGCCCACACGCCGCTCCGTGCTGTCGATCCTGGAAGCGGGGCTCGACCTGCAGCCCTCGCTCCCGAACAGCCTCACCGAATGGCGCTCGCCCGAGCACGAGAACGTACGCGGTCCCGACTACTACCACTGACCGAAGGAGGTCACGATGTTGATGCAGCACACCCTTACCCAGCTGAAGGCGCTCAAACTGGACGGCATGGCCCGCGCGTTCGAGGAGCAGTCGACGCTCACGGCCAGCAGCAGCCTGTCATTCGAGGAGCGCGTGGGCATGCTCGTCGATCGCGAGCTGGCCTGGCGCGATACGCGGCGACTCGAACGTTTGCTGCGCGCAGCGAAGCTCAAGAACCCACAGGCCTGCGTCGAGGACATTGAATACCGGCAAAGCCGCGGGTTGGACCAGCGCATCGTCGCTACGCTCGCCGGCTGCGACTGGGTGCGCAATGCGCAGAACCTGATCCTGACCGGCCCCACGGGCGCAGGCAAGACGTGGCTCGCATGCGCGTTCGGCCAGCAGGCGTGCCGTCAGGGCTTCTCGGTGTTCTATGTGCGCGTCGCCCGGCTGTTCGAAGAACTGAAAATCGCGCACGGCGACGGCAGCTTCACACGCCGGCTCGCTCAACTCGCGAAGATCGATGTGCTGATCCTCGACGACTGGGGCTTGCAGGATCTCGACCAGGCCGCGCGCAACGATCTGCTCGAGGTACTTGATGATCGTGTCGGTACGCGCTCGACTGTGATCACTAGCCAGTTGCCGCTCGAACACTGGCATGCGTGGCTGCAGGATCCCACCCTGGCCGATGCGATTCTCGATCGGCTCGTGCATCAGGCCCACAAGCTTCTGGTCAAGGGTGATTCGATGAGAAAGAAAACGAAATCCGAAACCGCTGACGCCTGATCGTGATCACCGTCGCTATAATCCATTGACCGCGCAACACCACCATCCAGACCGATCACGTTCGCCGAAACGACTGATCACCATCACCGAAATCCGCACCAAAGCCACCTTTCCTACCATTCCACAATTACTCGTCCAGCACATCACTACTAGCTTGATCCATGAACCCGATCTCATGGGAGAGCCCTTCTGGTGTATTGCAGAACTTCACCCAGGCCCTGATGGACAGAGCAACGGAACCTATTATGCCTTTCCGTCTGGATTCCCGTTCAATCTCCCGGTCTTTATTTCTAAGAAGCATGCGGAAGCGTTTCGGCGTTCGTTGCGAGATGGAGATAGGTTTGGTGTGTTTGGTTTGCCCCAATATAAGCTTCGCGCGTTAATCGCGTTCGCTTACAAGGCGAAGCTCAAGCTGGCGATCGTCTATGGTGCGCCTCTTGTGCCGGGGAGCGTAAAGGCGCTTCCTTTGATCTTGGATGCAAAGACGCTTAAAGAAGACTTTTTGCTCATGGACTTTCCTGCCGAGCTCGAGAACTGGGGAAGCGAAAATGTGTGAGGCGGTACTTCGAGTTCTTTAATATCTATTGCGATGAAAACAATACGCGGATACCGGCTTTGACGGCCTCGCTGGCTGTCGTTTTGAAGACGTCCTTGCCCAGCGAAGCAAACAGCTCGCCGGCCGACAACGAATTCTTTTTGTCCCGGATGGACTTTGGAACGCTCTGGAGCTTAGCTAGCCCTTTGGACGTCAAGACACAATCGTCGATGACGGTGTGCGTGATTGACCGCGTTCCCCTGATAAAACCTTCATCCAGAAGAAAGAGCGCCGAGTGGAAGTAGGTGACGTATAGCTCATAGCCTTCCTTCACTTTTCGATGCTTCTCTTCCTCTGGATCATCTTCCGCGAAATCCTCGAAGGTGTGAAACGTATTGGCGCTGAGCTGGATTTGTTTCGGGAAGTTTTCGTAAAGCCTTCCCATGATGTTCGCGACACAGTTATTGAAGTCGTCGATATTTTTATGCACTTTACCCTCTCGTCCATGAGACTCTGGTGTCGTCCAACGCCGATGCTCGGCAAGCGGCGGCACCTGTCAAGGCACCAATGTTGCCATGACCACAATGCTCCGCAGACGCCCAAGCCTGGCGCTTATGCGTTGACCTTCCGGGTGAGGCTTGTTGATCTGCTTGGTGACCGCATGTTCTTAGGTAGATCGCAGCGTGTTGCTAGTGTCGTGTGCCATATCTGGCGTCTCTCTACTAAATGGACACCCGCAATCGCCTGGCGCGCTCCTTAAATGCGCGTTCGCCACCTTCGAGGATATCGCAGACATGCTGCCGGATCTGCGGGTTTTCGAGACTGCCGCTCTCGTAGGTAATGACCGGCAACTGACCCGACCTATGTGGTCCGCATTGAGCGATGATCACTTGATCCGCATCGGTATTCACGACCAGATTGGCGTTGTGCGTCACGATAATGATCTGGCGCCGCTTCTTGGCGTCGCGGAATCGATGCACCAGTTCCTGGAAGATGGATTGCGGGTCCAGATTTTCTTCGGGCTGGTCGATGATGAGCGGTCGGTCGTCTTCCGCGTCGATAGCGAGGTACAGCAACAGCAGGACGATGCCTCGGGTTCCGGGCGATAACTGTTCGATATCAACGCCGTCGTATTGCAGACCATAGCCGACCGTAATGTGGTCGGTGCTGTACAGCCAATCCGATATGCTGCGCGCCCATGCGCGGAAGTCTGCGTTCTCGGGCATATGCGTCCTGAGCGCTGATTCCTTGGCCTTGACGAAGTCGAAAAGGGCGGTGGCGGCCTCCGTCGCGTCCCCCGTCTCCCATGCCGCCATCAACCCCGCGCGTGCCGCTCGCAGCAGTTCACCGCGTCCCTTGAAGGGGCCGTTGGTACGCAAGTCCAGCAGGCTCTCGCCTTTGGCCGCCCATTGTTCTAGGTCGACCATTCGACGAACCGAGAACGACAGTTTCGACAACGAACCTTCGGCTTCATCGATACGCGTCTTGATCGGCGCGTACAGATCCGCAAGCTCTTTCTCTTCTTCGACGATGGCCTCAAAAATGGCGGCGTACGCGGTGCGTCGCGCATTGACCAGTGCCCGGATGCGTTCATCCGCTCCCTGAACCCGCTCGATCTGCTGGACCACCTTGGTCAATGCGGCCTCTGCCTTGGTAATCTTGTCCGACAACGTCGTGAAGCGTTTGGCGTTCTGTGCGTCGACGCCGACCAGCTTACGCAGCCGAGCCAATTCCCGCTCAAGCAAGGAGAGCGTCTGATCGGCGAGACTCGCATGTGCGGGAACGAGTTCGATGGACGGGTCAGGATTTTCCTGAACCGCTGGATCGGTTTTTGCGGGCCCTTGTAGCGCAATGATCGACAGGTTCGCCTGTTTGATGCGCTCCGTTAGCAGGGAGTCCACTGGGCCCACGTAGTCGAGTTTGAAGGCCTCCCAGTCGGCGGCGCTGAGACCGGCATGTTCGCGCTCGTCTTTCAGATCGGCCAGTAGGGACGGTGCCTGTCGGAGCCGAAAGTCACTCACGTCATCCTGCAAATGCAGAAGTGTCTGATGCCGGCGCTTGGCGTGGTCCACAAGTTGTCGTTTGGCATCGACGGCCAGCGACACCTGCTCATGGCGTTTCGCGCGTTCCTCATTGCCCTTGGCGACCAGCGACTTGCGATCGGTCTTGTCCTTTTCGATCGCGCGTTTTTTCTCGTCCCTGTCTTTCTCCAGCGCCTTGAGACCGTCCTTCCTGACGCGCTCGTCGGTGAGGTCCGTGGACGCCCTGGTCAGCGCCTCTTGTTGGCGCTCGCGCTTCTGACGTGAGCCTTCCAGACGAATGTCCAGCAGCTCCTTAAAGGAATCGGCCCCCTGTCGATCCGTCATGGGGTGGGCATTGAAGATCACGCGTTCGATCTCCATGACCAGCGCGTCGTTCAGGCCTTCCGCCGAGCAAAGTTGATCCACGAACTGCTGCGACAGGTACTGGACATACGGACTGGCCAGCAGGTCCTCCATGTCGGTTTGAGCGAGTTCGTTGCCGGTCTTTTCGCCCGATGCCCATTGCAGTTCGGCGTAACTGTCACCTAGGTATTGTTTCGCGCGCAGGATGAAGGAGCGTTCGTTCAGATGCGGGGAAAGTGCGAGGCCGCCGGCCGCAATCAGATCGGCCAGCGCGGTTTTACCGGAGCCTCGCGCCCCGATCACGGCCACCAACCCCGCGTTTAAATCAACGGTGCCCCTTGCGATCCAAGGCGCATTGGTCACAGACACGGCGTTGATCGTGTGACTGTCCAGTGCGCCGCGTGGGGGCTCTGCGCCGATGAACACGCGTTCTTCTGGTTCGATGCAGGTCTGGCGCAGCGCGTCGAACGTCAGATCGCCTTTGATCCAGCAGCGGCGCTCGCCATCGGGCTGGCCGGCTTTGGCGAGCGAATGTGCGTCTGACCCGTGCAGACACGGCTTGCATCCGTTGTACTGGCTTTCGAGTTCGTCGACGGTGACGCTTTCCTTGCCGAGCCAGAACCGGATCTGCTTGGGATTAGCACTGAAGATGATATGCGCCAAACCTTCGATATTTTTGCGCTGCGCAGCAAAGGAGCCGGTAGCATCGCGCAATCCCGAGGTTCCATCTTTCTCGCCACCTGCGACAGCAATCAAGGCGTTCTTTTTAACCCACTCACTTTTCGACCACGCTTGTCGAAGCTGATCGAAATTTAGCTTGAACAGGTTCGCGCCCTCGGATCGTGCCGCTTCATCGTTCGTCAGCGCAGGTTTGTGGATACGGCCAAGGCGAATCAGGTCGCTGCGCTGGCAGCGATAGGTTTCGTTCAGGTGGGAGAATTCGAATTCCAGGAGAAAGCGCTTGATGCGTTCGACATGGTCAATATCTTGCGGGGAGAACAGGAGGTGGATATTGACGGCCGAAGCTTTTGTGGTTTCGATACCCAAGCGCAGTTCGACGTTGGGGAAAATCAGACCCACGCCAGGCATGCGGCCACGACGCTTTTCTTCAACGACCTGTTCGTAGCGCTCGATTCCAAAATAGTCAGTGATTCCCAAGGCGCGAATGGGTGGGCTCGACGACTCAATGGCACCGAGGAAGGCCTCCCACGGATCAGCGCCTCCATACTGGTCGTTCAAGGCTGTGCCGGGGGTGTGGATGTGCGGGTCCCATCGATGCCACATCGAACCTCGCTTGCTTTGCACCTCATATCCGTCGGCCATACGATCCCCAAATGGTTTTCTTGTGGCGGCGCCCGCTAGGTCGCACGATGTCAGTGAGAATTCATTGGAACTGAAGCGTTGGAGCCTCACTGCGGATTCCGAGAATATAAGCCATTATGAAGGTGGCCGTCAGGCGAGCGTTCCATTTAATCTCATTGATAGGTTGCTGGCATATGTTCGAAGCGGCGGATGGCAAGGTATTCCCTAGGAAGGGGATGTGAAGAGGGCGTCAGGTCTTCCATTCTGGCGTTCGAGCGACGCTGATCTGAAGTAGAAGTTGCGACGATTTTGTGCCGGAAGCAGAGCTGCCGCCGAGGGCACAGACGAGCATCGCCGCTCCCGCGCGGATGGGAACTCTGATGAGTTTTTAGTGGATACTCCTTGCCTTCTTGCTATTTGTGTTGTGCCCGATCAAATGCCTCGCTGGGCGCATAGCCATACCGAGCCCGGAAGATTCGGCTAAAGTATTTCTCGTCGGCGAAGCCAAAACGTCGTGCGATCGTGCGGATCTTTTCGTAGCGCCCTTGGCCGCTCGAAAGCACCTGATGAGCCAGATGGAGTCGGCGTTGACGGATCTCGCGCATGACGCCTCCGGAAGCGGTGAATAGCTGATAGAGCTTGGCTCGCGATATCCCCGCTTCCAGACAAATGCGATCGGGTGTTAAGTCGGTCTCTAGCAGATGCGTGTCGATGTAGTGACGTACGCGCCGGGCAAGCAGGTCGTCAACGATACGATGGGATTCCGGGAGTCCGTCGGGCGTACTCTGCACGCAGGCCAGAAGCAGTTGTGTCGTTGCATCTGCAATGTAGGGGAGTTCGGTTGCGCTCAGCTCGGGTACGTTCTGGCGAAGCGACAACAGATGGTCCCGCAGCAAGGCAACAGCCCCCTGCGAGAGTGAATGCCCGTGTAGCCGTTCTACCTTCGGAGGCAGCAGTGCGCGCGGCACCGCGAGAGATATCTCGTGACCACTTGTGGTGACGTACTCGAACGGTCGTCCGTAGTCGAGCAGGTATAGATCACCGGTCTGCTTGAGCTGAGATATGGATGGGGTGCTAAGACTAAGCGATCCACCGACTTGCAGGTTGAAGCAGTAGTAGTCGTGATGATCCGCGCGGGCGTGGCGTAGTGTGCGCTCGGCTGCAAAAGTTGCCGCGGTTGGCCCGTCTTTCCAGACGCGATTCTCCAGGACGAACGGTCCAAACGAGACGTGCTGACAATGCATGTCGAAGGAGCGACGTGCATTTTCGCTGGGCGCGAAATCGAAGAATGGCACCTCAACTGCCCACGCTTCAAACTGCTCGTCGTGTGGCGCATCGGACGTAGCAAAACGTTCGATAGGCGGACGCGATGGTTCGCTGGTCATAAGAAGCTAGGATCGTTGGAAAGCAAGCTGATACGCTCGCGCGGCATCGGGCCGCCTTTCAGCTAATTCGCCGTAGTTATAGCGCTGCTGGGACCACGGGTGACGTTCACCCGATCAGATGGCGCAGGGACCTCTCAAGATAACATGCCTAGTGAAAAAGACGGAAAAGTGGTGACGCAGCACGATCAAAGTGCGATTTTATATAGCGTCAGATGCGCCTGCTGCTCTTCGATTGTGCGCATAAGTGCGCTGCATCGACGAAGCACAAACCAGTGGAATCCGAGGCACCCGGTAAGGACGCCGAAGACGCCGGCAAGGATCGTTGTCGCCCCTGCGGGCCACGCTGTCACTTCCCAACATGTGATACAGGCCGCTGCGACCGCTGCGGTCATAGGCCACGCGGCCATGGCCGCGTTAGAGGTCTTCCAGCGTTCCAGTTGGAGTAGGGAGAAAACCTTGTCGCTTAGCGCGTCTCGATGCCAGCGAAGGAATCGCTTCGTGTTCCAAAGATAGGCCGTCGACATGACCGCCAGGTAGAACTCGACAGGGATGGTGAGCAACGATACCCAGGTCGCGACGTGAGTCAGCCACTGGAGCGCCAGTTTGTCGGCGACATACACCGTCAGCGTGAGCGCTGCCGAAAGAATAAATGAGCACGCGGCTGCGTGATCGATTCCCTTGGCATATCGCCGCCAGTTGATTTGTGGAAATGTTGCGTCCATGGGCTTCCTGCTCTGCGATGCAGACTCTTTGGCTTTGGTGCATCTCGGCATGGCCATGACTTGCCGACACCATGAAGTTCGTATCTTTTTGCCGATCCTAGGTAGACGACGATGGCTGGATCGTTACTGCACTTGCTGTGGCAGGCTGCATGTCGAGTAATAGACATGGCACCCGGCATTACCGGCGCCTTGGCACTCGGTCATGCCTTTCTTTGCGGCGTCAGCAGGCGTGGCTCCCAACGTCACGTTGTAGCCTGGATTTCCCGCCACCATGGCCGCACACTGATTTCCGAACGAAATGGCGAGCTTGCAGTCCAGTCCACCTTTGAGCTTACAGTCGCGCAGCGCAGCCTGTTCCGCTTCGTCTACTGTGGTGAGGTGAGTGGACGAACCAAGGATTCCTTTGGGAACATACAGCGCGATTGCTCCCCAGGTGGTGACCCATTTCGGTGATGGTGGAGGTGGCGCTGATGATCGCGTTTCTTGGCCTTCGGCGTCTGGTCGTGGAGCACATCCGCTTGAACCCTGGCTGGGATCACCCAGTGGATAATAACCCGGAGGACAATTTCCTTCGGCATGAACCCATAGACATGCGCTCAGCAGGCTTAGTGCGAGCGTGAAACGAAACCATGTGATACGTCGCATGCCGCTCGCCTCCGTAAAGTTGCTCAGAGTGTACGTGGTTTTTGTCCGGCCTCAGCATGAAAATTCACTTGCGTGACGCGTGGCGATGACGCATACGCATCACCGCATGTTTCACTAGACGCAAAGACACTTATTTAAGACGTTTAAACGTTGAGTCGAATAGATCACGCGCCATCCTGCTTGCCTGCTAATCCGTAGGTGCCGGGTGGTTGTGCAGAGCCGGCCCCACCATTTGCGCCGGCGGCGTACGCGCCCGTCAATCGCGGATCAGATCCCGGGCTGACGCTGCCGTAGGCGCTGCCTCCGCTGTTGCCATGCCGTTCGCTTGTCTGATGGCCGCTTAAGGCGGACGGCAGGGTGGAATTGCTACCACTCGCGTACGTACCGGGTGCCTGCCCTTGCGGGCCAGGATGGTTTTGCTTCGACTGGAACTGGGAGAAGCTGTAGAAGTTACCAACGGCTCCCCCAAAGAAAGCAGCCGCAGCAGGTGGTACGGAGACGATCAGAACGGTCATCAGCAGGCCGATGCCGCCCTGCTGTAAGGCCATGTTGCCGAAGCCTTCGGCCTGATCACCGGTAATGTGATTGATGAACGAGGAGGCCCAGAGAGCGCCGGCGATGTTGAGCGTCAGCTTCAGCACGATACTGGAAATCACATCGAGCATCGCCATCGAAAACATCGTAGCGATGCCGTAGAACAGCCATCGCTGGAAAAAGCTCTTGGTTTGCTCGAACATCAGGCAAAGAATGAACAGCGGCCCAAAGCCGACGAACATGGCCATGACGAACTGATACAGCAACAGCATGGCGCCGGCGGCCATGGGTGGACTTGCCGTGCCGAATGTCGCGAGCATCATGGCACGGCCCTTCTCATTGCTTTCGTCGGTATTTCCGGGGGAGACCTGAACGGTATCGATCGCCGCCATGGTGAGCTGGACTGCGGCCATGTTCTGGTCAATTTGGCTGACCGGCGAATCGTTGCCGGCTACGAGCTGACTGACCTCGGAGGCGAGACCTCCATTGGCGGACAGGTATGATTGAAGGTCCGCATTCATGATCGACATCGTCGTCGCGGCGGTGACGATCAATACGACCCGCGCGGATCTCACTACCAGCTCCATCATGGGCTCGCGCGATTGTCCGGTGACGATACGGTAGCCCTGCAGCATGATCCATATCGTCACGAGCACGAGGGCAAGCCCCGACACCCACTGCATCAAATTACCGAGCACCGTGCTCTGAAACTTTGCAATCTCGTCCTGCAGGTACTGGTAGACGAGGACGTAGTACGCATATGAAGTTAGGTCACCCATCGGATTCATGGCAGCCAACCTCTGAGTCCGTTATTTTCGCTACGCATTCCCTGGCTCTCCTTGTGCGAATCGAGTCACGCTGATCAGCGCGGTGACAGTTACTTGTTGATCTCGAAAGCGCCTTTTAGCGCAGCAGCCTGGACGAGGTTGCCGAGCACTGTGTTGCTTCCACGGAGTGCTTTTTTAGCCAAGGCGTCTTGTATGCTTTGGAGGGCGCCGATCCTGGCGTCGTCGGCCTGCATCTGCGCCTGCCAGTCCGACATCTGTGTGCTCACCGCGTTGTGATAGTCCGCCGCCTGATTGGCCGCGCGGCCGGTATCCGCCATCGTCGTGACGCCCGCCAAGGTGTTCTCGATCTGCGTGAACTTGGATGAGAAGTCGTTAAGCTGATTCATCACAAGCACGGTCTTGTTGTATTTGTCGATCTGCACATGAACGATGTTTGCGCACACGATCTGCTGCTGCTGTGCGATGCTGCCGCCCATGATCGACGTGATGCTGCTGGTGAGCGTGTCCATGATGCCGCCACTGCCACCCGGGCAGCTTGCCTCGATGTACGAACTTTCGTCGGTGATCTGTTGAAGCTGATTCGGCATCAGGCTGAGACCGCTGCGTAGTCCCTCGATGCTCGACAGCATTTGCTCGTATTGACTGACCTCGTTGGCGAACTGCTTTATCTGTATCGCGTACTGTTCGACGGTCTTAGCCAGCTGGGCAGCGAATCCCGCATCGTTTGTCGAGGTGTTCACTGGATCGGATACGATCACCTGGGCTTGCGCGCCGTTTGCAAAGAAGCAAGTGATAGCGATGGCGACTCCGGCGAATCTGGCAAGCCGACGTGGCGTGCGCAGGTGAAGTGGGGAAGAACGACGGATGCGGGAAGGAATGTTCATTTCATATTCCTTGGGTGAAAGTTGACGCGCCCAATTTGGGATACGGGAAAGCGCCAGCGATCCGGTAATGCCGGGTGGCGCGATCTGGAAAGGGCCGGCCCCAAGACGGAAGTAAGAGCGCGGATGACAGCGCTATGGCATTCGTTGGCCGGGTGTTACAGAGGTTTTCGCGGGGCTACTCACGCATCACCTATCCTTGTTGTCGTGGATAAAGCGATCAGTGGGGTGATCGACTTATCTGTTCCGATTCGTTTAATCGCAACGCTGCTTAAAAGCAGCGTCTATGGAATAAGGCCCCCAAGGGGGGGCTTGGGGGAGCCCAGATCGTCGGCCTGCCACACCATTCGGCCAGACACTTAGGGCAGGTTTACTTTGGCCAATCACGCTAGGGCATGTCTGTAGGCACATTCCTACTTTGGTGTAGGTGAGGCTTGTTTTGTGACGCGCAACGCGTTCCGCGCATTATCAGATCGTTAATGGCGGCTTCATCACGTCTGCTGTGACATCGCGCTTTTCACTCGATCAGCTTCAGATACGGATTGTTGGCAGGGACATCGGCATCACCGAACAGGCTAGTGGGTGCGGATAGTAGATACCCGTGTACGCGTCGCGTCTTGCGTGGCCCGGTGATTTCGCACGTCCAGATGTTCAATCCGCTTGCCTGTTTGCGGTGTAACCGCAACTGCTCGAACCGCTTCTGCACCCATTGCCAGCTGTCGAGCTGCGCGTCCTTGGCGAGGCGTGCGATCTGCGGGTGTTCTTGCGCGTACCGTTGAAACACACCAGGGCTCACCAGGTAAGCCGTGTCGGCGACCGTGTGCGCAAGCGCCTTCGCATCGTTGATGATGATCTTGCGGCTTGCGACACCCTGACGAAGCCATGAGATGAAATGGTCGCCCGAAGGTTCTTCCGGGACGCCGCTGGGCGAAGCTGGGACGCTCGCTGTCGTCACGGATAGCGTCGAACCGCCCGGCGCTACGGATGGTGCAGGGGCGGGCACCGTTGCGGGGGCCGCAACTGCCTGCGTCGTCGGTTCCGAGGCCATCAGGTCCAGCAGTCCGGCCAGTGCGTCGTTTTCAACGACGCTGGGGGGCGGCGATGACGCTGGTGCTGTCGTAATGGCAGCTGTGGTCGGCGCCGATGGCTGGGCCGGTGCGGTCACTTCGCCGGACGATAACGCGTCCATGTCGACGCGAATTTCGCCGGTGAAAGCGGCGGGACGCTCGTGGGCTTCCCAGATGAGTGCCGGGGACATCCGCAGCAGCGTGAAGCTGTGTGACCATCCCGTTGCGCTGGTGATCGTGGCCCGCCAGATCGCCTTGCCGCCTGCGGCGGGCAGGGCAATGCCATGGTCCTGCAGCACATCGAAGACGGCCGTGTTGCTGGCGGGGATGCCATCCATGCCCTGTGACAGCAGGTGCGCGCGCAGCTTGTCGGACACCGTCTTGCTCACCAGCCACAAGGCATCCTGGGTCAGCCAACCATCAGAGGCCTCAGGCTGGTTCAGCTTGAACTCTTCCCTTAGCAGATAGCGCAGCCCATCGAGCAGCTTGCGCTGAAGCGCCTGTTTGGGCGCAGCCGCGGCACGGGCTGGGTCACCGCCAAGCTCCTGGGCGACGGAGGCCTGGTCGGCCTGGATGACCAGTTCGCCGAGGGTGCCGGCGTGCTCGTACTGTCCGGCGAGGACATAGATCAGTGCGGCCCAAAGCTCCGGATAGCCGCTGAGCCAGTCGAAGATGGCTGGATCAAGAATGCGTGTGTACAGCAACCCAGTCGCGGCGTTGTGGAGCCGGTATTCCCGTTCCTTGCGATAGCGGAACCGGTACGGTTTCTGAAGCGGCCCATGCCACGGGTGCCACACCGTTCCATCTGCGTGCTCGACCTCAAAGTCGACGGCCATCTTGCCGAGGTCGTGTAGCAGCGCTGCATAGGCAACACTGGCGGTCCAGGCCTCAGCTTGGGCCGCTTGTGCTTCGGGCGGCGCGCCTGCGGGCAACAGGTGCGATTGCCGCAGCTTGAGGGCGTAGGCCACGATTTCCAGACCGTGGTCCAGCATGCCGCCCGGGTAGGCATGGTGATGGCTTTCTGATGCGGGGAACTGCTGGACCAGTTCGGCGTAGCGTTCGAGGGGCGCACGATACAACGATGCAAACTGGCTGCGCGATACCGATGTCCGTTGCCAGATGTGTTCCAGCAATTTCTGCCGGCGCGGTTTGGCCAGCAGCGAGTCCGCTGACTCGGGCTGCGTCAGCCCTTTCGAGGGCTGGTCCGGTGCTGGTGCCGGCGAGTGAGTCGGAAAGGATACGATCGTTTTGCGCTGGAACAGCGAGAACATGGCGACTCCGGAAGGTTGTTGCGGCAATGGCCTTTTTGCCTTTTCGGGTAGGGCCTTTGCCCTTGACCCCATTCCCTTGCTCTTTCCAACCCTTGGGGCCATTACCCTTTGGGCGTCATCTTTTCGTATAGAACGATCAGATGGCGCCAGCCGCAATCAATGCGGCCGAGAATGGCACCTGCATCATCGCGTGCTTCAGTTGGAATAGCGGAATGTGGCCGGTGCCGACTCGTCGAACGCTTGGATGGGGAAGCCGCGATGATTCCCAGTGGAAATGATCGGTCTGCGCCACGCTGGCAGAGAGATCGACTGTCGTCTACCGGCCACCGTTCCGACGCGCAGCATCACATCGAGTGATATTCCATCGGGTGGTATCAAAACGACGGCTTCGAGATCTAAGAGGATGCCGTGAGTAGGCTCCGCTTCCGGCTCTGGTGCGGTCAAGGCAGCAATGGGGCCGTGCATTGCGGTGGATTCCTGTTGCCGTGAGTGAGCCGTGCGTCGATAGGGCGTTCGTGACGATTGAAGCCGATGTCTGATTTGTAGTGTGGGAAGGTCGTTGTTCCGTGGGGCGCTTCGACGTAGACATGGTGGGCCTGCTCAACATGGTCGACCCTACGTGCACTGAGTCTAGGCAGCGCACGCCTCAGTTATGCTGCCCAGCGAACGCCGGCAGCCCCGAAACGCAGGCGCCACCAGGCCATCTCCGAGAGCCGACCCTGCGTCACCAGAGAAAAAACAGGTTCGGCCCAAACATGCGGGTAGTTGTCGCGACTGTTTTTACGGTTTTGTGGAGGCTCCAACCACGCATATCCGCTCATGCTGAGAGAGTATCCGTTTCTATGCTGAAACCAATTTCGGTCTATCCAGCTACCGTCGCGACCGTAGGCGCTCAAGGCGGCGTCGAGCGCGTCAGTACCTGCGGGGCGTCGCCGTAATTCTTGCGACGCGTCGACGATGAACGACGCAGGTTCAATCCTTGCGCCTGGCTGAATGATGTCGACCACGGAGTCGAATACGCTGCCACCAGCGAAGCGTGTGATGCGTTTCAACTCTTCGCCAATTGCATCGCTGGGGCCCCCGCGAACGAGCAACAAGAAATGCCCGTTCGCCTGAATCTCATCGCGCTGGTAGCCGTACTTCGGCACTACGGTGCCGTACGCCTGTCCTGCCCGAATACGGCCTTGTAATGCAACGGGCACGACTGTTGCCCCACGCGTCACCGTATGTCGCGCGCCCGCTACCCATCGCGAATCATTGAGGCCAATGGCGAACTCCAGCGCTGAGCCAACGCGCCGCTCGATCGAATGTACGAGTCCGCCGATGGCTGTAATCGCAGGCAACCCGACACTAAGCATTCCGCCCGCCACGTTCATCCGTTCCACTCGTCCACGCAGTACGACTGCGGGAGCGTTACCCTGCAACTCGGAATGCATCAGGATTTTTGAGACTCCTCGCCGAATCAGCCGTACGGCCCCGTCCTGTACCAACAACGTCTCACCGTGATTTGCTACCGCTGCCGGGATCGACTGGATCATCCACCGGTGGCTCGGCAGCTTTCGTTCGGGTAGACGAGCGAAAACCTCGTGCGCAAGACCGGCGCTGGCTACCGGCGAGACGGAGACATAACCGTCCGTTGCCCAATCCTGCTGCGGCACGAGAATCTGCTTGAGCCCGGGATCGATGATAGGAGGCAACTGAGGGGTAGAAAAGTCACTCGATGCAGCGATTTCGCGAAACATCCGCATATCCGCCGCGTTGGTGGGGCACGCCCACATCTCACGACGAAGCGTCGTGGTCGCAGACGAGACAACGTCAGAATCCGCTTGCGACACTCTGGCCCGAATCCCCGGTTGTTTCACGCGAGGATTGAACATTTTAGGGATGTGCGTCCCGATCATTCGCTGTAACCCTTGACCCACCCCTCGGAGAGCATCAGGCCTGCGAGCCGGCACAGCTCGTCATCGGCTTCCGCGAGTCCCAGGTAAATCGCGCCGACGGTTGCGTCATCACTGCTAGCCTGATACATGACCGTCATCGTGTAGTTCTCATTGAACGCGACGCGGACAGTGAACTCGCCGTCTTCGTACTTTGCATCAAGCGAGAGCGCGTGTTCGTTTTCGACGCCGTCTTCGCGCAGACGACGAATCTCGGCTTTGAAAGCGTGGGCCAACCGAGCGGCTTGCGTGCTGCTAGCGTTGGCGATCTGTCCCGCGACGAAGTCAGCAATGGCTGACTTGAGCTCGTCTCCGTGTGACATTGCTCGTGTCCTCATTTGTACCGCTGATTCGACTATCGAATCAGTCAGTGCGGCATTCATCTACCGCCTTGCTAACTCTACATAGATTCGCATTCCGAACCAATGGTCAAGTACGCCGCTACGTGCAGTGAGATTCCTAACAGTGCATTGACTGGCGGGGGACTTCGTGTGCGTGGCTATCCGCAGGGGCCCACTTCCTGCCCGATCGGCACCGCGCAATACGGAATGGCCCAGACAAAATCGGTCTGCATCGCGACAGGGAGATCGCGTAGCCAGAACCAGCTCGGGGTCGGTGCCCCGTTGGGACTGCATGGTGCGCCTGTGGGGCAAGAGGCGACCGGCGCGGGATCGAGTGAGCCGTCCTCCGAGGTTTTCAATCCGTCCTTGCCGAAGGCCGCACGCGCGTGGCACGTCATGCACGATGCCGTATTGACCATGCCTTTCTCGGGGATCGTGTTGCCGAGCAGGATGGGCCGGCCCGTGCTGTCCGTGAAGTCCATCTGCGAACCCTTCAGGCAATAGTGCTGCCAGGCTTCATCGAGGCCTGCTTTCGCGAAGATCGTGCGCAGGGCTGGTGATTTGCGACAGGCCGGATACCGCTCACCCAATGCGGAGAAGGGGGCTACCTGCGGCAGGGTCGCGCCGAAGCTGTCGTGGCAGCCGATGTAATCGCAGCGGCCCGCGTTGTCCTCATGTTCGAACGTGGCCCAGGTCCAGTTCGGAATCAGCTTGGTGGTGATGTGCATCGAGGCCAACGCATAGCGCTTGCCATCCGAACCGACGCTGATGTGATAACGGCTCGCGTCCACACCGGGGCTGTCGGCGGGAATCCAGTCCCCCTTCACTTCGATCGAGTCCAGGGGGAACACGATCGGCTTGCCAGCAGCGAAGGCCGCAGCGAGACCTTCCTGGGTATAGAGCTGGTGGTCGACGATGTAATCGAAGGTGGCACGGTTGCGCCGCACTTCTTCGAGGTTCTGGGCCGAGACCTGCGGCTGGGCGCCTGGCGCCGCCTCCAGCCGCCGAGCCTGATCGGCTTGCAGTACGGCGGCATGTAAATGCAGGGCAGCGGTGTCGCCGGGCCATTGGGGATGGCGGTTGAAGGTGTCGTGATCGGACGCCCAGCTCTCGAAGCGGCTTCGGTGACCGCCGTGGTCGCCCGCGGGCGTCGTGACGTAGGTGAACAACAGCCAGGATGTCTCATCGGGCGCGTTCAGCGCAGACGCGTGGTTGGCCTGGAGCAGGTCATCCAGCGGGTTGCCTGGGCGACTGCGGTCGGCGTTGTCCTGTTGCGCGACCGCTGCGCCGGCGAGCAGAAACAACGCGAGCATCAGGGTTCTGACGCGGTTGTGCTGGGTCATGGCGTTACATCCAGGGGGAGGGTGGCGGGACCGTTGAGTACCTCACCGGTGTCGAGATCGAATCGGGAGAAGTGCAACGGGCAGGTGATGACGCAGCGACCGTGAGGCGTGCAGGTCACGGTGCCGTATTTCATGGGTGCCCCGCGATGTGGGCACGTGGCGGCGACCTCAAAGCGCGCGCCGTGGGCTTCAATGCTGACCCGATCGGTCATGGGGTGCAGCTCCGGGCCAAGCTCACCGCCGCCTCGAAGGCACGGCTGGCCGTGGCGTGCGCCAGGCGCACACCAGTCCAGGCTTTTTGATAATCGAACGGAATGACTCGCGCGGTTTCCGAGATGGCCAGCAGTGCGCTGCGCGCATGGAACACATCGATATGGACATGTTCGCTGTAATAGGGGTGGGCGTGGATGCCGAGACGCTCACACGCCGCGACGTAGGGTGCGAAGAGTGTCGGCACGACACCCTCGAACCATGCCAGCGCGCCGAGGAAATAATCGACCTGGTGCGCGCGCTTGGTCATCCAGTGAAAGATATTGACGAACTCAAACACCGGGTCGAGGGCTGAGGCCACGAACGGTTCAAGTTCGATCGGCGAGCCCAGTTCCCTGAGCAGATTGCAGTAGAGCTGGGTGTGCATCATCTCGACGTTGCCGCAGCCGAATTCATCGATCAGGATGCGTTGCACGGCCGCCTGGGCGCGAAGCGGCAATCGCGGCAGGATCGCCAGAAACGCCTGGGCTTCGGTCAAGCCGTCGACCGCGAACTGCTCAACGATGACCCTGAACTGGGTGCGGCTGGCTTCCCGTGCCAGAAATTGTTCGCTGGGTGAGGGCGTGGCGGCGTCGCTTTCGATCAGCGTGTTCAGGGTCGCCCGGAAATCCTTGAAGGACCGCACTGGCGGCGCGGGAGGCAGCGCGGTGATCAGTTGGCCCACCCATTGCGCCTCGTAGGCGGCAAATGCGACGAGGCGCGTGGGGTCGAACACGGCGCCATGGTGTTCGAACAGCATGCGCTGCGACGTGACGCCTTCCCTGGCGATCATCGGGGCCACGTTCACGCGACACCCGGGGACGCGAAGGCCGTTTCCGTCGTCAGCGCCGTGGACAGCAGGCCGCGCTGGTGCAGTTCCCGTTTGATCGCGGCATACCAGTCATCGTCGAACAACTGGTAGTCCTCGCACCACCGGTCGATGTCGCGCTGGAGTGGTTCGCTGGGCGTCGATCGCATGCGTGCACACGCGGCGATCTCCAGGTTGGCGAGCGCCACGGCGTGACCGTCGGCGCCGGGTGCCTGCCACAACAGATCTTCCCAGCCCTGCAGCACGCCGCAGGGCAGCGCACACTGATTCAGCGCAAGCACGATTTCTGGCCGACGACTGGATTCCTTGATGCCGAGCACACGCGGTAGCTGGCACAGACGACACAGCGCCTGTACCACCAACTCAATGTCGCCTTCGCTACCGTGGTGATACAGGAACAACGGCAAGGGTGACGCGACGCTGAGACGCTGGAAGCGGGCGATGACCGCTTCGGTATCCGCTCCCCCGAGAGGTGGCACCACCACCGTGAGGCCAGCGGCCCCAGCATCCGCCGCGAAGCGGCTGCGTGCCAGGAGTTCGTCATCGGACTCAACGATGGCGCCCGGGCAGACCGGAAGGCCGCCCGCATGCCGTACGGTGTAGTGGACCATGGTATTCCACTGTGAACGGCAAAGCCGGCCGCCCTCGCCGGAACTCAGGGCGGGCAGCAGGGCGGTCGCGTGGTTCCGAACGGAGTCAATCAGCCGCGCGACACTCCTTTCGCAGACGCGGAAGTCCGTTGCCAGCGGTGTCACCAGCGGCACGACAATACCTTCGATACGGTGGATCATGCGCTTAGCGCCGTGAGCGGGACACGCAACGCCAGGGAGGCCTGGTAGAGCGTCTCCAGGGATGGCGGGAACGACAGCTCGTCACCCGACGGCGGCGCGGATACTGCCAGGTTCCGGCGAGCGAGCAGGTGTGGGCAGAGGGTGTACAGCCGGCCGCCGGCGGAACTGACCTTGCTGCAAAGCAGACGCTGGCTCGCGTTCAGGCCCGCGAAGTCCTCGCTTTGCGCGGCCCGTTGCAGCTCGGTATCCGAATAAGGCCGGCGATGGATCACGACGATGCTGTGCAATACGTCCATGAACGGGTAGTACCGATCCTGCTGCTGGCGCGCATAGCGCCAGATCACGTCGTCGCAGGCGCCCACCTGGTCGAGGCTGGTGGACAGCTCGCCGTCCATGCGCGAGGCGAAGAAGTTCTTGCAGGCGATACGGACCGTCTCCTGGTCGCTGTTCATCCCCAGGAACAGGGTGGCGTCGAAGAACTCGACCTCGGGCGGCTTAGCGGAGCGCATCGAGGGCCTCTTTCAACGCGTCGACCGAGGCACGGAAGCTGGATGGTTCACGCGCCAGTGCCAGGCGGATGAAGCGCTCACCCACGCGTTTGCGACTCCAGAAGAAGTACGTGCCGGGTAGCACGTAGACATTCCGTGCATAGCCGGACTCGCAGAGGCGCGTGGCGGTGATCTCCGGATCGGTGATCTCCAGCCAGGCCACGCTGACTTGCACTTCCGGCTCGATGATGCGCAGTAGCGTTCCGATCAACGCCTGCCTGACGTACGCGCGGTTTTCATCGAGCACCGTCTTGACGGAAGCGAGACCATCGGCGAGGGAGTCGTCCAGATACGCACTGAGCATGTTGAGGATGAAGGGCGACACGTTCAGCAGGATGCTCGTCTGGATGTTGTACAGCGCGGCATGCAGATCCTCGCTGCAGGTCAGCATGGCGCATTTGGCATCCTGTACCGGCCAGGTCTTGCCGGTGTCCTCGATGACCAGATAGCTGACGCCGGAGCGCTCCAGCAGGGCGTAGACATCGCACCGGCCGTGCTGCGTATCCATCAGGGCGAACGAGGCGAAACACAGGTCGACCATCAGGATCTTGTGATGGTCCTTGCAGAATCGCACCAGTTCTTCGAACGCCTTGCCCCCTCGGGTGAGGAGGCTCGCACCGGTCGGATTGTTGGGATCGACGAGCGCGATCACGTCGCCGGTGACGGTGTTTTCGAGGCGCGCGTACAGGCCTGGCCCGGAGGTGAGCAGTTCTTCCTTGAGCGGTAGCAGCGGCACGTGCATGTTCGCGAGGATGTCGTGCAGATTGTCGAAGCACGGGTCGATCAGACTGACCGTCATGCGGCGACGCATGACGAAGGTCGCGACCGCCATCATCGCGATCGATGCGGCGTAGAAGAGCATCGTGCGGTTCAGCATCATCGCCGTGTCCTGGCGATGCAGGGTGAAAAACTTGCGGAGGAAGCGTTGCTCCAGCGCGTGCTGCGTGGTTTGCTCCGACTCGTACCATAGCTGAGGCAGGCGGGCCACGATGTCGCGCTGGGTCATCGACTGGCGTTGATGCGTGTGCGCGTCAGCGAGGTTGTATTCGGTGCGCAGCGCGAGGATTTCGTGCTGGGTGATATCGGCCAGTCCGTCCAGCCCGGGCTCCAGTTCGGCGGGACAGACACGGGCGTCGAAGGCATCCTGATTTTTCTCGGCAAGCATGTTGTTCATCATCGTGTCCATTGAGTGGCTACATCTCGGTTGTGGACGTACCAAAGGCATTCCGTCGGGTTTGCTCCGGTGCGCCACAGCCTCCTTGGTTGCCCGCCGTTCGTGACGGGATCACACATCCCGGCGCCGAAGCGTCGGGCCGTCACGCCGGCATCCGTTCGATGCCTTGCGACGAATGCACGTTGGCTTTCCAGTGGTAGCGGCAGGCAAAGGGCGAATCGGTGCCGTTCTGGGCTCGACGCGAAAGTGTGACGTCGATGACGTCGCCGCGGTGTACGGTGAGCGGCTGCTGTAGCGGCAGGTAAGCGTGCTTCCAGCTGTCCGAATAGCGGCCGATCCCGTGATCGTCGCCTTCGATGTTCAGCAAGATGCCGTTGCGGAGATCGGCGACGAAAAAGCCCTTGAATCCGGTCAGGGTGCCCGAGGCGTTCGCGGGGAAGCGCAGGGCGACGGTGTAGTCGGTGGCGTACCCGTCCTCTTCGAAGTCGAATCGACGCGCTGGCTGGGGTAGGCTCAAATAGGTCGAACGTGGAAGGATGGCGTCATAGTAGGTGTCGAACGGCGAGCGCAGCCCGAGAGCGTCAAGTAACTGGCGGATGTCCTGGGTCTGGCTGACCGAACGACAGACCCCTTCGCTGATCTGGCGGTGGAGGTTGGGCGAACAGACCGGCACGAGGTAGGTGGCAAGTTGCTGCGGCAACATGCGGCCTTTGGGTGCCAGCATGCGCTGTCGTGCGTCGGCAAGAATGCGTCCGCAGTCTTCGTTATCCCCGAGGTTCCCGATGATCTCCGAGACGATCACGTCCGCCCGTTCGGGCAATTCGACGGCGTAAGACAGTGCGTTGAGACCGATGAAGCGTTCGCCGTAGCCCAGGTGCGTCAATGTATTGTTTGCCCGATCGAGCATGTTCGCGTTGCACTCGATGCCGTACACGCGATGGGCGCCCGCTTCGCACGCCCAACGCGCCAGGATGCCGGTGCCGGTGCCGAGATCGACGACGATGTCCCGGGGCTTGATCGCCCGCTTGATCGCTGCTTCGTAGGCCTCCATGCGCAACTGGTCACCGAGCATCAGCGCATGGAAGGCGTCGTCCCAGGCAAGGATGTCGAGGGAGCACGGAAACCATAGCTCTTCGCGTTGATAGGTCTGCATGTGAGATCTCGTCGGAGAGGCGGTGCTGCGCGGGGTAAAGCGAGACGGCCTGGATGCCGCGGGGGCATGGTGTGGCGGGAACGTGCGCGGAACGGAGAGAAGAGCGGCCTGTCGCTCTCACAGGCCGGGGCTAGCAAGGCGGTTATGGGTGGGAAGCGGTCGGGCGTGCGGAGCGGCGCGCGAGGATCAGCCGCGACAGCTCGGAGCCGCGCGCCACCAGGAATTTCTCGAGCGCCGCGGGATAGTCGGTACTGACGGCGGCGATGACCGATGGCCGGTTCGCGAGTGCGTGGCGCCATGCCTGGATCTTGGGGCGCTGCGCGAAGATGCCGAAATCGGCGATCGTGTCGAACACATCGAAGTAACGAAACACCGGGCCGAACACGGCATCGACCATGCAAAAATGCGAGCCGGCGAAATAGGGCCCGTCACCCAACGCATCGTCGAGCTGGGTGAATTTGACGCGCAGCTCATGTTGCTTGCGCTCCAGGGCATCGGCATCCGGCGCTGCGTAGAAGGCTCCGATCGCATTGAGGATCGCGCTGCCGAATTCCATCCAGGACCGATGCTGCGCGCGATGTAACGGATCTTGCGGGTGCAGCGGGCGAGGCAGGGTTTCCTCAAGATATTCGCAGATGACGGCCGACTCGAAGATGGGCGCCTGATTGACCAGCAACACGGGCGTCTTGCCGAGTGGCGATATCGCCAGAAACCATGCCGGTTTGCGCGCGAGGTCCACATCGCGGCGTTCGTACGGCACCTCTTTCTCCGCGAGCACGATCGCTGCGCGTTGCACATACGGGCAGAGCACGTGACTGGCCAGCACTAGCATGGGAGGACTCCTTTCCAATAGCGATGAGCGCGATATCAGGTCGCCGCGTGCATCAAGCGGCTGCTTTGATCAGACCTTCTGCCGTCATCGTCTCGTGCACGCTCGGTCGTGCCGCAACACGGTCCAAATAGGCACTGAGGTGTGGGTAGGGCTTCAGATCGATGCCCAGGAAGTTTGCCCAGTTGACGATGGTGAAGCCGTACGCGTCGGCTATCGAGAAGCGCTTGCCAGCCAGGTATTCCCGTCCGGCGAGATGCTGGTCGAGTTCATGGAAACGCAGAGCCAGCTTCTTCTTGCAGGCAGCCACCGTGCTCTCGGCCGTGTCGCTGGACCACAGCCAGCTGAAGGTCTTGTGCAACTCGCTGCTGATGAAAGCAAGCCACTGAACGGCGTCTTGGCGCGCGGCGTTGCCGACGGGCGGAATCAGGCCATGCGAGGCATCACTTTCCGCGATACGGAGCAGCAGGGCGACGACTTCCGTGTGTCGCGCGCTGTCATCGGTTTCCAGTAAGGGCACATAGCCTCGCGGCGAAACCTGGTAATAGTCTCCGCCATCCTCGGTCGTGTGTGTCGCCAGGTCGACCTTGATGCCTTCAAACGGCGCGCCCACTTCACGCAAGGCAATATGGACGGCCATGGAGCAGGTGCCGGGGCTAAAGTACAGTTTCATGCGAATGTCTCCGTGAGGAACGACCGACTTGCGGGTTCCTGGGGTTGTCGTGACACGTCGATTCCGTCAACGCATCGGCGATGACAGGGAGGCCAGCGTCGGCCGGCTTACACGTCGTTGCTTAAGCGGATTCGCCCACACGTCGGCGGCGCGATGCATGATTGATCGCATCGAGTGTGAAGCGTGAGGTCGTCCTGAGCGCACAAGCGCCGTCACCGATCAGCCACAGCACGACCAGGGCGATGGCCAGGAAGATCGGATATTCCCAGCCGCCGCCGGTACTGGTGAACACCCAGCCGTTGTGGATGTGGACGGAGGCGGCCGACAGCATGACCGGGACCATGAGCAGGGCTATCTGTCGCGCGTACAAGCCCAGGACAATGGCGACGCCGCCGAGAATTTCCACGGTAAATACTGGATACGCGAGGTATCCGGGGAAACCCACCGATTCAAAATATTGGGCGGTGCCTGGCAAAGTGAAGACCAGCAGCTTCAATAGGGCATGGGATATCCACATCACTCCCAGGGTCACCCGCAGCAATGCTGTACCCCATCGTTGGCTCGACGTATCCATTTGGTTTTCCATTAAAGTAGCGCTGTGAGCACGTTACCGCGTGCACGTCGCGAGTAAATGGACAGGGATGCAAGCCATGCTTGTGAAAACGCACTATCAGGTGAGTTCGAGCGATCTAGAGGTCGTCTTGGCGGTGGTCCGATCGGGCACCCAGGCAGAAGCGGGGCAACGGCTGGGCATCGACGGGTCGACCGTGTTCAGAGCCATCCGAAAACTGGAAAAGAGCTTGGGACAGCCTTTGTTTGAGCGGTCACGCGGAGGTTCGCGGCCAACAGCGCTCGCGCTGGAGCTGGCGCAACGCGCCGAACGCATCGAACTTGAACTGGAAGATGCGCGCGCCGTCGTGCATCAACGGCGGGATGGCCAGCTCACCGGTGTCGTCAAATTAACGACGACCGATACGCTGCTGCACGGACTGATCCTGCCGGTGTTCAAGCCATTGTCGGACGCTCATCCTCGCTTGCAGATCCAACTCGACGCCAGCAACGAAACGGCCAGCCTGATCAAACGTGACAGCGACATTGCCGTGCGCGCCACGCGTGAACCGCCAGACAACCTCGTCGGCAAGCACATCGGACCGATCAAGGTCGCGTTGTTTGGTCCACGGGGCGACGGCATGGCGAAGCACGGGATGTCCCATCTGGAGCGCTATGCATGGATCGCGCCGGATGAGGCGCTGCCGAAACATCCGTCGGTGGCGTGGCGGAAGCGCCATTATCCGTCGATCGTTCCACGTTACATGGTGAACAGCATTCTGTCGGTCGCTGAAGGGATTGCGCGTGGCCTTGGCGTGGGGCTGCTTCCGTTGTTTTTGACATGCGACCGTAGCGATCTGGTTCAACTAAGCGACCCCATCCAGGAGTGCGAGACACAGCTATGGCTGCTCAGGCATCCGGAGTCGGGGCATATTGCGCGGATCGCCACGGTGTATTCATACCTTGCCGAACATCTAACACTGAGCTAGATGGCGCGAGGTTCGTAGGGATAACGATCGCGCACGGGATAGCCCCGTGCGCGATCGTCTGGAGCTGCCTGTCAGGCTTTAGATGATTTTGAAACCTCCACAATGTCGCAGGAACATTTCGAACTTACCGAGAAACTCGGTGGAGAAGTGATAGTACGTGCTGAAGTGCGGTGTCCGCCCCTCCCCATCGCAACCGTTGCAATGCAAAGGCCCCGGGCCCACATGCGGTGGCTCGGCACGGTTGCCGGTGCCACCGCATATCGTGCAAGGGACGAGAGGTAAGGCCGCCAATGCTGCCTCGTGAGCCCGTTCGTACTGCGCAGTCTCACCTGAGGCAAGCGCACGCGCCAGCCGTTCGGCCAGCGCGCTTGCGCCGCGTGCATCAAGGCCCCAGCCATCGTTGGAATGGCCGAGATTGTTGCGAGGGATGATGTCTGGCGCGATCTTTTCGCAATAGCGCCAAAGAGGGTGCCAGCACCAGACGTTGCTTCGGAAATACCGGCCAACCTTGCTGGTCGGCGCCTTACCGAATACATCCATACCCATGTTTAATGCTCCTGAAACGGTGGAGCACCTGACCGGGATGAATGTTCATCGGCACGGAGAACCAGATGCTCCGTGTCGAGAAAACAGGGCATCCGGGGCCGGTAGGGCATCGAATGCCCCACCAGTGGGAGAACAATGTTCCGGAGGCGCATCAACCTCGATGTGCCGCAGCCGCACCCCATGGGTGCCGGATAGGCCGCTGGTATCGCTTAACGTCGCGACAGACGGGTCCGCGACTGGCGAACCAACAGGACTGCGAAGATCACGTGGACCTTGATGGCGGACTTATGGCTTTGGCGTCGTGCGACGGAGGACCTATTGCGACAAGCCTGGCGCTATTAGATGCGCTGCGGCGGAACCTGGCCACTATCAAAGCGGTGCGACGTAGAACCGGAAAGCGGCGATGCATGAGACGCCTGAGAAGTCTGAACTGCGGAAGAGGCCGCGCGTGCTATCCCAGCGCGCCCCTCGTCCGCGGCGAACGTCGTTCGGTGCTTGCGGGGAGACCTATCACTTTCGAAGGGCTTAGGAGACAGGTCACCATTCAGACGCAGGCGCCACATCCAGTGATATTCCATCCGGTGGTATCACGGCGACAGGCTCGACGCGCACCGGCACGTTCTGACGCGGGCACGGCAGCGGCAGCGCCGTGCGTCCGGCAAATGGCCATGTGCGCCCATTTGAGGACATGGATCACACTTTGAAGCGTGCAACGGGCGGTGTCGTTGGATGGACTATGACATCGCTCAGCCTCATCACATCGAACTTCGCGCTTGCTCCGCCAGGCCATGAAGCGGCTTCACTGCAGCGCTCGGCAATCTGCATGCGCGAAAACAGGGTGTGGGAGCGGCAGCAGTCAGCGTGCTAGGCTCAAAGTGCTGGGGGTGACCCCTGATCGGACGCGATCTCGCCCGCAGCGACTTGCATGTACAGATCACATGGAGCCCTGATCGTGAAATACGCCCTTCTGACAGCGCTGCTATCCCTAACGCTGGCCTCCCTGTCCAGTTATGCCGCATCGACCGCGCCCAGCGTGGCCGTCGTATCCGAGCCATGTGGTGCCAGTGAGATGGCACTTCAGTGTCGATCGCTTGGCAAAGGCAAAGCGGACTGCTTGCACCCGGTCTTGACTATCAAAACAGACGGCGCCCAGGCGCAAAAGCTTGGCAACCCCAGCGGCATCGAAGAGCAATCCCCGATAGGCTTGGCGTGCGTGACGTCCGAGGCCGACCACAACCAATATTTCTATGTGCTGTTTGGCTCACTCCCCAGCGGATGCGATGTCTGCGAATGGCATCATCTGTACGACACGCGCGGCAAGCTTCTGACGACGAGCAACCCGGCAACGATCGATATTCCCGACGCACCGCCCACGCAGTCCATTGCACCAAACAATCGATCGTTCGATGACCTGAGCAAGAAACTCAATTTAGGCCATTACCAGGCTAACAGCATTGTGTGCGTCGGCCCCCATATCGACGGAAAAGGAAATCCACTCTGCACCGCCGAGGTGAGCCATGGCCGATAATGACGAAATCTATACCGACCTCATTCAAAAGAAGGGGCTGGCGTATTTAGACAGTCAAATCAAAGACCCAGATAAGACGCACTACCGCGACCCTATAGATAATTCGCCGGGCAGGCTCGCAGGCAATTCGCATATATGGGGCGATGCGAGCCCCGAGGTTCAATCGCGCGCCATTGACGCCATCATTCAAGCCTCGCAAAAAGCCGGCCTTAATCAGCACGAGACAGCCTACGTGCTTGCCATGGGGCGCGCCGAATCCGGCTTTAATCCCGATGCTGCAGCAGGAACCACGACAGCCTATGGACTCGGGCAATTTGTGGACGGAACCGCCAAGGGGTATGCCATCACCGATGCCAACCGCGGCGATCTGACAAAGCAGGCCGAGGCCCTCGTCGCCACCTACAAAGACGATGCCGCCCTGGCTAAATCCCGCGGAAAAGGCGAGGAATATATTTATAAATACCACCACGACGGACCATCTGCGGAATTTGGCGGTCTTGAATTGTCCCAAAAGCACATCATGCCTTACGTCCCAGCTTACGAAAAATTTGTGCAGGACTATGAGAAAAAGAACCCCGTCCTGCCCGCTGACCCCGATTTCGACAAGCGCAACCACGCAGACGTATCGACGCCGGCGCATCACGGCCATGCCCATGCGAGCGGATTACTGCAACGGGGTGATAAGGGCGACGCCGTAGGCGAAGTGCAAACGGAACTTCGCGACCTGGGCTACAAAGACCATAAGGGCGATCTCATCACACCGGACAAGTCTTACGGCAATGACACCAAAGCCGCCGTGGCTGCTTTTCAGAAAGATCACGGCCTAGACATCGATGGCGTCGCCGGACCCACCACGCAAAAGGCGTTGAAGGATCAAGTGGAGGCGAAGTCGAATGCTCAAAGCGCCTTTACAGATACCGCCAAAGCATACCTGCTATCGGATGCGGCTCATCCTGGGAATGGCCTATACATGCAGGCGTACGGCAAGCTTGCCGACCTGGACACCCAAATCGGCCGCACCTCAGACCAGCGAACTGCCAATCTTGCTGGGGCCGCCACCGTTGCCGCGCTGGGGGCGGGAATCGGTCAAATCGATTACCTCTTGCCAGATATGAAAGATGGCTCAACGATGTTTGTGGCGCAGAATACATCGCCGCTAAAGACGGTCGCTGAAGTGCCCACCATGCAGGGCATGAATACGCCGCTCGAGCAGAGCAGCGCGCAATTCCAGCAGGTCACGCAGCAGCAGGCACAGGTACAACTTCAAACGCAGCAGCAGACGCAGGTGCAAGGGCAGGACATGACCCAGCAGCAGGCGCAACCGGCGATGCAAATCCAGATGAAGCTTCCCGGGCAATAGCTGGAAGGCGTGCCAGCACCGCAACGGATGGACACCGTGTGAGAAAAGCCTGAGCCACGATTCACCTTGAAATTGTGGTGACTTGTTCGGTCCCATGGATTGGCGTCCCGAATCCAAGGGCGCGCAAGCGCCCGGCCATCTGCGGGTGCTTTCTTCATGCCTGCGGAATGGCTGGGTGGTCCGTTTATGGCGTGCGGCCGTAGCCCGCTAATGGGCTGCGAGACGTGTTTCCAGCGTCTCCACCTGGGCGGCGAAATCCTTGGGGCGGCGTTGGCGAAACGTTTCGAGGTTGCTCAACTTCCATCGCAGTGCGGGAAGTTCCGCCGCGTGGGGGCATGGCAGCAGGGACCAGTCGGGTTCGGCGCGGGCGAGCCCGAGCAGGAATTGGCGATGGCGCGCGCTGAGCAGGGCCGGGAGTTCATGTCGCATGCGTGTCCGTGCATCAAGCAGCGTCGGCAGCGTGCACGGTGTTCGGGTCATGCCGATGAAGGCTCGGTCGTACTCGGCGGCTATGTCCTTGTCGTTGCCGAACAGTACTTCGTGGATAGGGCGGTTGTGCCCCGCCAGATAGATGATGAAACACTCGACCATGCCCTTAGTGATGCCGCCGGACTGATAAAGCTGCCACACGTCGTACAGGTCACGCGGGTGTTGCCGGTCCATCGCGGCCACCAGCTTGCCGCCATAGAGTTCGTCGGAAGCCAGCACAGGCACTTCGAATTCGACGCCGAAGAGATCGGACGTACCGGCGCTGAGTGGGCGCGATATGGGGGGCAACACGGTGCCGCGGAAAACCGTGTTCACTTCCACCTTGACCTGGCTGGACTCGTTCTCGGCGATCATTTTGGTATCGCCGAGATCCTTACTTCGAACCAGACGCGTCTCCACGCCGAGCGGGGCCATGCGTTCGGCGACAGCGGCCAACTCCTGGTTGATCGCCTGCAGCGCGTCGTCGCGAGGTACCTCGCGGGGGAGATACACCACGTCGATGTCGACCGATAGGCGCGGCATATCCTGGACGAACAGGTTAATGGCCGTGCCGCCTTTCATGGCAAAGATCGCGTTGTCGAACACGGCGGGTGCGACCGCGAGCAGCAGGCGGACCGTATCCGCGTAGGCTTTATCCATGGGGTTTCAGATTCAGGAGCGTGCCGTCATCGAGCCGGCTCGTCCAGCGGGCGTCGCTACCGGTGCGAACGGCATACTGGTTCAGCATGGCATCGACATCGACAACGTGGGTTTCGCGGGCCCAGGTTAGAAACAACCGAACCGCTTTGATGCTCGTGCAGCAGGAAAGAAGCTGTCCGAGGAGTTCCTTGCGTGGGCTGCGCAGACTGTCGAACAGATTGCGCGCCTCGTCGAGACTTTCCTTGACGCCGACGTCGTACAGCAATTCCAGCACGGCGCGCTCGGCGACAGACACCCGTAACGTCTCAGGCATCCCGGGCGGCGTCGCGAGCGATCGGGTCGACAGATCGGTGTCGGGCCAGTCGAATAGCCGGGCATAGGCATAGCGTGCCGGAAAGCGTGTGGTGAACCAGGCCGGCAAGGTAAAGCGCGAGTCTCCCCACAGGACGAGGGTGTCCCGGTGATGCAGATGCAGGTTGTGTCGAACCCCGTGTAGGGCCAGCGCACTTTTCCCACCGATATGAAGACCAGGCACGTGTCGCTGAAGGAAGAGGACAGCGCCATCGACGCTAAATTCGTCGTTCGGGAAGGCATAGACGGCCTGGGCCAGGCGGACCAGCCAGCCGCCCTTGGCGTAGCGCGCAGCGAGCTGCGGCGAGACGCCCAGGTGAGCGAGGGTCGCCAGATCGAACGGTGCCCCGCGAGGTAGCTCCGCCTGCAGCCGCTTGAGTACCTGATGTCGTGAATTTAGCCCCATAGTATAAAAATAGCACAAAATCCAAGCGACATGGATCGTTGCGGCGGGCGTGATACGTGACTTTGGTAGTAAAATTAGCCTCATGGTATATTTTTAATACGAAATCTAAGCATTCGGCGAGTGTTTTCGAGATTGCTCAATAAAGCGGTCAGGCGCAGGACCGATACTCGGCCGGCTAGTCGCCCGACCCACGGACTATGATGAATGTCGTGCCGGATCGCCGAACGGCGCGAAACGCGAGGTGCTTCATGACCACTACCACTCACCACCACCCCTGGGCCCAGCGAGCCGGCCAGATCGCCGGTCGTGCGTGTCGTTGGTATGCTCGTCGGGAGCAGCAGTTGCTCGGCACGTTGATCGCGCAGGGCATGCCCGCGCGTGTAGCTAGCTCGGCGCTGTGGGTCGTCAAGCTCGCCGCGCTTGGCGTGTTGCTCTATGTGGCGTTCTGGCTGACGTTGCTGCTTGCGTTCGCCATCGCTGGGGCTTGGGTTGCACGCAACACCGATTGGGAGGAGGAGCGGCCGACCGAGTGGAGAAATGGCGTCGCGGGCTATGGACTCTACACGTCCGATGGCTATCGGATTGATCCCCACGACCCAGAGGACGAAGAGGCTTGAGATTCGTTGATTATTTGAGCGCCTTCGTCGCAATTCCCGGCCCCTTTGATCCGGCTGCCTGAGCTTCTTTCGTGCCCGAAGAAAGGCCCTGAATGACGGTGCCGGCTCGCACGCCAACCCAGCTCAATGCAGCAACCCAAAAGGTTGGCAGGATGACGAACATCGCTGCCATCACGAAGTTGAGCAGCATGTCGCCGAACCCGTTGTTCAGACCCATGAATGGATTGAACGTCTGATGCGGTGAACCACTGCCGTAGAGCGCATCGAGGATCGTGCTGTCGATCCAGCGCGCGAGCTGGAACCAGAAGTCGACGAAGAAGAGGGCAAACTCGACGCAACTGATCGTGACCACGTTTTTTAGGTCGTAGGTGCCGATGAGCAGCACCAGCGGAATGCAGATCACCAGCGCGGCCTTCAGAAACGAGAGCACCATCGGCAATGCCTGACGCACCACGTCCATGCCGGGAAAGAATCCCACTGATCCGGCAGACAGTCCGACATTCGAGGTCAGTCGATTGACGCCATTGAAAAACGTTTCATCGATCTGACCGCCATAGTCGGTATAGACCTGCCCTTGATTCATGGTCTGCTGGCTTGGTGCCACGATGTCGCGGATCACGGCGTCGTCGACCTGTGTCTGCGACAGAAAGCCGGCCCATTTGCCAAGGCGTGACAGGAGGTCGGGCGAGACCTGAGCCAGAAGCCGCGCCTGCAGGCCGTTGTCGCCGTCTGACCACCACTGCGTGCACGTGGGATAGCCGCCTCCGTTCGGCACCTGAGCCAGGCCCGCGTCACGTGTCGCGTCGTATGGCCACGCGGTGCGCGGCGTGCTCGAGTGGTACGTGTTGTAGTAGCCCCCCGTGTTCATGAAATAGCTCGACCCGATCCAGTTCACGTCATCCGTCTGCTGGTCGGTGAGCGTGGGCCGGTTCGTGAACAGCTTCGCGCGCGAGGGGCCGTAGCAATCGTGCGTGAAATCGGCGACTTCCTGAGCCAGCACCGGGTCATTGATCCGCGTGTTGTCGATGTCCATACGGATCTGCCGCAGATCCGTGCCGCACGGAATGGCTGCGACGGCGGCACCCGTGATCGCCTTCGAGATCGCGTGCATGAAGAACCACCATACCGGCACCTGCGCACTCTGGTTGTTGAGCGTCGTGAACGAGGTCGCCCATCCCGTGTCCTGCGGGGTCGGTGTGTTGACCTGGCATTGCACCGAGCGCGTCTGGTCGAACTGTATCGTGCTGAGGTTCACCGGAATGAACGGGATGCCGGCGAACATGATGACGACGATCGCCACAAACACGCGATTCTCGATGCGAACGGAAGAGAGCACCCCCTTGTTACCCTCGTCAGCGCCTTCGGCACGGGCGCGCAACCACTCCTGCAGCACGATGGCGAGGAACGGCAGTGCGAAGATGCCGCTGGCCACCAGCACGTTCCAGATGCCGTTATTGACGATCCAGGCGACGAGCGTCAGATAGTATTCGAGATAGTCGGTGGTATAGAGCGTCATGGCATGTTCCTGCGCGTTAACGCAGCCAAGTGCTGCCTTCCAGCAAGGCGAGGGCGGTCACCGCCGCCAGTTCGAGGCGAAGCAATCGCGCGCGGGTCTCCGGTGCCGGTTCGCGCGCCAGCAGCCTCCGGCGCATCCACCACCAGCCCCACGCCGTGCCGGCGTAAAGCAGCAGGCGCCACACGCGGAAATAGTTCACGTGGCGGTGCATCCATTGCGTCCAGTGATCCGCGTCACCGGCTATGCGAATCCCCACCGCGTTGATCAGGAACGCGACGGTCACGATCGCGCCGAGACCGAGCAGGGCGGGGAGGGCCCGGCGCACCCGGGCACCGAGTCGTGTGCTCACGGCGTGCTGCCCTTCGGCTTCTGGATGGTGTCGAGCCGATCGCGAACCGGGTCACCCTGGTAGATCCCGCGTGAGCCAGCGGCGCGTGCTGTATTGCGCTCGACGATCGCCATCGGCGAATTCCCGGTCAGCTCGTGACGCAGCTCAAGCTCCGTCTTCAGGTTGCTGATCTCCTGCTCCAGCGTCGTGTTTTCCTGACCGACGGCCTGCTGGGCCAGTTGATTCGCCGCGACGTTGGGTTCTTCTTTCCCGGTCAGCAGTGTGCGCTGGAGCAGTAGCGCTTTTTCGAGCACGCTGGACAAAGCGACTTCGGACGCCAGGCGTTGCCCCAGGACGTCTTGATCCTGATCGTCGCGCAGGGCTTCGACCACGCCGCGCGTGATCGGCACGGCATCGCTGCTGGCGGCGGCGAGGTTCTCCGGGGTCGTCGGCTTCGTGCCGGTGATCAGGTCCTTCAGCGCCTGCAGCTTTGTCTGGTATTCATCCTGGATCATCGGCGTGAGACCGACGCCGGGCGTCGTCTGCGTTTTCGTGCAGTCCTCGCATGTTTGCGTGACCTGCTCACCCAGCACGCGCGTCGCCCAGTCTGCAGCGGCCTGCGGCGACGTCCAGGTCTGGCACGTCATGCTGCCGGCGCAGTTGGTGGTACCGATCGACGACGTGTCCGTGACGTTGCGACCATTGAGCAGGTTGTAGCCTGCCTTCGTGACATCGCTGACGACCTTGATCGGGCTCTGGCCCGATCCGCCGGCGTTGCTGCCGCCGACCCAGGGGACGCCGTTATTGCCGTGGCTGGATTCGGCTTGGTTGATCGCGGATACCGCGTCAGTGCTGTTGACTGACTGTGTCAGCGACAACCCTTCTGCAAGTTGATCCCAACTGGTCTGCCCGCCGGCGATATCAGCCATCCGGTTCGCCATGGCGCGACACGTCATCTTCGAGCGATCGAAATCCAGGCGCGCCTGCAGGATGCCGTTGGTGAGGAGGTTGTAGAGCCCGGGATCGGCCCGCTGGATGATCAGCGCCGGCAGCGAAGCGACGGCACTGGTGGCGTTCTGGATCACGTTCGACATGATCGACTGGAAGCCATTCGTCACGCCGTTGAGCTGGTTCTGCAGCGTGTTCGTGAGGCTCATGTTGCCGCAGATCAGGTTGTTGTTCCAGCCAAGGCCTACGCCGATGCTCTGCATGTTGCCGGTGCTGCTCATCGCGACTGCGCGACCGCCGCCGATGTGGTAAAGCACGTCATCGCCGATGACCTGACCGGAGACATCGACGCCATTGCTCGTTAGCTGGGTTTGCGCGTGAAGGACCGCGCTCGTCAGCAGGAGTCCGGTTGCCGTGGCAAGGCCCGCACGGTGCAGCCGGGGGAACCACCGTTGAGCGCGTGTGCGATATGTCATTGCCATTACTCCGTGAAATCCGTGCTGCCGAGAAAGATCTGGCCCCGGCGCTGGCAGCACGCATAAGGTCGCCAAAGCGCCCACGCGTAGTCGCCTTCCTTGGCCTGAACCTGTTTGTTGGTGTGGGGAAACACCGCACATGTCTTCGATAGCGTCGGCGTCAGCTCCTGCCATTTGCCGGTCGACGCATCGCTTTCCATGAGCGCGCCGGCAGGCCAGTAGCCATCATGTGCGTCCGCAAGCAATGGACGATAGACGTGGATCTGGCCACGGCGCGTCACCACGTCGCCCGCGCGCTCGGCGACGACGGCACCGGTTTCGTAGTCGTTGTCCTGATTCAGAAAGCCGCCGCGAGGGTAGACATTCCCCCACAGGTTGTCGGTCAACCGGCCGCCAATCTCGCGTCGACCGGGAATCAACGACTCGGGATAGACCGCCTCCGGGACCCCGTAGCGCCATGCGATGGTGTCGAGCGTGCTGAGCAGGTAGGGCATGAACGGCGTGGCGGCACCATCGCACGTATAGCCGAACCCGCTCGCGAAGCGACTGAAAATCGTGCCGGCCGGATCGCCGATCACGTCGGCATTCTTGAACCGGGTCAGGTTGTTTTCATGGGGCTGATTGGTCGTGCCATCCCCACCCGCCTGGGCGGTCGGATTGGACGTACTCATGAGTCGGACCTCGACCCATGGATTGGCTCCGGTGTTTGCGTAGCTCGAGACGACCGCATCCGGAATGTAGTGGCGGACCTTCGCGGAGGTCTCGACGCTGCAACCGAACGTGGTGCACTGGAGCCAGTAGCAGATCCCGACGACTTTCCATGCAAGGCAATCGGGGGAGAGCGAGGACGCGATGATGGTCGCGGTGTCGAGTGCGAATGCCGACGTGCCGATGCCGAGCAGGGCGACTGCTGTCGCAAGACGAAGCCGCCGCGAGCGAAAGGGATTCATGGATGCGTGCTCCGATAGGCGGCGATGCGTGCGATGGCGTGTCCGATATCCGGGTCGCCGTACACGACGAAGCGATCATCGACGACGACGGCAGGCAATTTAGCGACGCCCAGGTGCCAGGCCTTCACGGCACCCTCATAGGCTGATGCGAACTGGAGCTGGATACCGGGCTGGCGCTGAAGGCGACGTTGAACTTCGGCGGCGGCTGCCGATGCGTCCTGAGGCAACCCGGTGCTGAGTTGGGACTCGATGCGTTCGATATCGTCCAGCCATACCACCTGTCCAGGCGAAGCGCCGACGATGGGATGCGCCCGATCAGTGAAGACGATCAGGTGGGGCGCATTGGCTTCGCTGGCTGGCGACGGCGCGCCGAGCATCGTGACGACGACGCCGAGGCCCAGGCAGCAAACAGAACAGAATGAGCAACGCATGGATGTGTCCGGACGCGAAGCGGAAAGTGGTATGGCCCATAGTCCGCCCGAGATCACGACCGATCGCTAGGAATAAAACGGGGCGGCTCGCGACCGCGTTGTTGACCTGGCGTGTTGACGTGCGTGATGGGCTTACCTGATATCCGAGCGGCAGGGTGCGTTGCGTTGTCCGCCCGGGAGGCACGCGATGATTTCCGGCGGTTGGCACGTTATCTGATCAATGAGGCAAAGCCTTAGCGAGGCCGAATGGACGTATGTCCACGTCAAATGATTTCCTCTTGACGAATGATGATTTGGAGTCAATGCTATTTAGGCTGTCTTATTTCATTTTCATAAAACACGAGAGGATGCATGGATAAGAATCTGGATGGGCTTAGCGCCAAACAACTTCAGGATCTGATCAAGGACGCAGAGTCCAGACTCAGCGAAGCACGAATCCAAGAAGTTCAGAAAACGCGTGCCCACATTGACGATATTCTCAGCAAGTCGGGTCTGAGTCTCTCGGAGGTTTATCCGGAAACCATGGGCAAGGTGAAGGTTCGGGCCAAACGAGCCGGGGCAGGCGTTCCGAAATACCGCCATCCCACTGATCCGACGAAGACGTGGTCGGGGCAAGGCAAGAAGCCGAACTGGTTTGTCGAGGCGATCGGCAAGCGCGGTGTGACCGCCGAGTCTCTGCTCATCAGCGCCGCATCGGCGCCGAATGCACCGCGGAAAGTCGCCACGGCAAAAAAAGTGGCGAAGAAGCGGGTGGTCCGCAAGGCCGCCAAGTAACCGGATCGCCAGCGAGGTGCCCGCTCGCGGGCACCTCGTGTCATCGATGGCCAGCCTAGGCGAACGAAAGCGATGCGCCTCAATGAATGAATCCGGGATCGATGAGGCGCTGCCGCCGTAGCCTTGTGACCTAGGCTATCTTGGGGGCAATGTGGTCGTCTTAGGGTCGGACATAGCGTTATTCAGATGGTTTGTCGGTACTGCCAGGGATGGGGCTGCGGCGAGCTGGTCAATGGCGGAAAGCAGCGCATCGCCGCGCGCGGGGCCTGGAATGATCAACGTTCGTCCCGTCGTGTGATCCAGAATCTTGAGCGTTGGTGTGCCGGGAACTTGTTCTCTTTGCCCCTGGTCGACATCCCGCTGGATCGCCGAGTCGACGGTGGGCTCCTGAAGGCAGCGTTCGATGGCGTGATCCAGGCCAGGGAACGGAACCGTAGAGGGCACCCCATCGCCGTTCCCGCGAGTGTGCGCGTAGACCCATGCTGTCGCTATCCAGAATGCTTCCTGGCCTTCGGTGCGTCCAGCGCATTCGACGAGTTTCGCCTCCTGGCGCGCCGCGGGTTCATGCATTGGCAAGGGAAAGTGGCGCCACTGCCAGTTGACGTCATGATGTGCATCGATCCAATGGCGTAACTCCGAGTAGTATGCGCGGCAGTACGGGCATTCCAGATCCGCATATTCGATGATCGTGAAACGGACATGAGGATCGCCGTAAATCCAGGGCGGTCCCGCTTCGGTTGAGCGAGGGTGCCAGGGCGCAAGCTGGAGCGACAGCGTGAGCGCGATCAAGCAGAGCACGGCTGCGAGACTCACAGGCCAAATAAATCGCTTTGCCTGGATGCTGTTGAGTCGGCGTAAGGTCGTATGTTTCATGATGAGGGACATCGAGGCGTGGCTCACAGGACAAATGAAAGAGGCTCAATGCCGCGCGCGCGATCGATGCGCTCCGCGATGCGGATAGCGGCATCCAGTTCGCTGCATTGGTATTCCTGCATCAGCTTGTAGCGTTCATTCTTCTCTTCGGGCTCGGTCATCGCGAGCGCGAGATAGAGGCTCGGCGGCACGACACGAAACAGCACTTCCATGGAGCGCGAGAGAATGACGCCTTCTGTGAACTTGCCGGCTTCCTTGCGTGCCGAGAGCATCAGTGCTTTCTGCGCGGGATTGAGTTCGCGGAAGCGGGCGATCTTTTCCACCTCGTCCGGAGGCATCGAGAGGCAGATCCACCACTCGATCATGTTGAGCATCGGTTCGGCCGACTTCGGCAGATCGTCGATGTTTTGCGTCGCGAGCCAGAACCACGCGCCGAGCTTGCGCCACATCTTCGTGATCTTGACGACGTACGGCGCCAGCAACGGGTTCTTCGTGACGATGTGGCCTTCGTCCGTCACGTTGATGATGGGCCGTCCGAGGAATTGATCGCGCTCGGCAATGTTGTTGACGGTGTTGATCAGCGAGATGTACGCGATCGATAACTGCGCGTTGTAACCCTCGCGCGCGAAGGTGGCGAGGTCGACGATCGTCACGTCGGCTTCTGGCCACGGTGTGCCATCGCGGTCGAACATGTCGCCGTCGACGCCCTGGCAGAACATGTCCATCGCGTCGGCCATTTCGAGCAACCGCGCGCGTCGCATGTCGGGCAGGGTGGTGTCCCGCGCGCGCTCCCGCAGCGCGTCGCGTACGTCGCGTGTGAGGACCGTGCGTTTGTTGGTGACGCAACGATGTGCGGCATCCAGAATGCACTGCCGGATCAGGCTGCGATCCGCGCGCGTCATGCGCGCCTCTTCTTTGTCCTCGCCCCCGGTGATCATCAGCCGGGCGATGATTTCGAGCTCGCCCAGGACGTCGCGTTGCTCATCGCCGGCCGTGTGAGCCTCGCCCACCTCGTCATCGAGGGCGTCCACGTCGAGCGTCTGGACCTGACCTGGTGCTTCGACCAGCCGCCACGCATCGGCAAAGGGGGCAAGGCTCACACCCGATCCCGGGGAAAGACGCACGCGATGGACGCTGAGCCCGAGACGGGCCGCGAAGTCGCCGAACAGGCCGAAGGAATTGCCCGCCTCAACGATGAATAGCCGCGGCCGGTAGATCGCGGTGACCTGATTGAGCAGGTTGTTCAGCGTCGCCGATTTGCCGGAGCCGGTCGGACCGAATAGAAACAGATGCGCGTTCATCTGCCGGTCGAGCCGGTTGAGCGGATCGAACGTCACGAGGCCGCCGCCGCGATTGAAGACGGTCAGCCCCGGGTGCCCGGTCCCCTCGCTGCGTCCCCACACGGGCGCGAGGTTCGCGATGTGCTGCGCGAACATGAGTTGGGTGTACCACTGCCGCTTGTCTTTGGCCGGATCAAAGACACAGGGCAACCAGCGCAGATAGCTGTTGAGCGGCGCGACTTCATCGTCGTCCCGCACCGGTTGCAGACCGGCGTTGAGCATCACGTTCGCGAGATGCAGGCTACGGGCATCGATTTCGGCGTGATCGCGGCCGCACAGGTAGAAGACGACGGAGCCACGGTAGAGTTTGTGGGCCCGGCCAATGATCGAGCGAGCCTGTTCGACGTCCTGCCGGGTTTGCTCCGACGCGAGCGTCTCGCCGACGGATTTGCGACTCAGGTGGTTCAGGTGCGCTTCGAGCGTGTCCTGCGGCGTCACGACCAGGGTGATGCACATCACCGTGTCTTCGGGCATCTGGTCGAAGAGCGCGTTGATGGCGTCGCCACCCTTGCGTGTTTCGCCCGTGACGTGCCCTGTGATGGGCGGCTGGCGCAAGCGGTCGAGTACGACCACGCGATGCGGCTGACCATCGAACTGCCACGTGCCGTGCGCGGTGTCCGAGCTTGGCTGGCTGAAGAACAGCCGTTGGGCGAAGTCAGTTCCGCTCGTCAGCTCAAGCTCGTCGCCGTCGACGTCGTCCGGGTAACCGGCGAGTTGATAGAAGCGCGCGTGCGCGTCGCTGGTGTCGCCGAGGTGGGGAGGGCATGGATTGAACCAGCGCAGGAGCCAGGTGTGGATCTCGGCGGCACCGAGGCGCCGCGACTTGACGCCGGCGTTCGCGAGTCCACCGGTCAGGCGATCGCAGATCGCGTTGAGCGCCTGCTCGGGGGACTGCCCGCGGCGGCTCCCAGGACTGCCCGTGCGGCGATACACGACCAGGCGGACGCGCCGCTGCTGGCCACGCCAGGGCAAACGCGTCACCGCCGTATCGTCGAACAGCCCCCCGGGCTTGGCGACCGCCTGCAGGTGATGCGTGAAGAAGCGCAGGTAGAAATCCGTGAAGGCCGTGCCGGCTGCGCGGGGCTGAAGGTAGCCGTGCAGGCGTTCCAGGTAGTCGTTCCAGCCTGTCTCGTCTTGTGCGTAGAGCTGGACGACCCACGGATTGTCTTCGAGCTCATCGAGGCTGTCCTGCAGCGCATTTTCGAGCGTATCGCGCACATGATGCAGCCATTGCGCTTCGCGTCCTTCCGTGCCGATCGACTGGAGTTCGAAGAAGGCAGCGACCGAAGCGCCGTCATCGAGCAGCATGCACTGGGACGCGGGGAGATATTCGACCCAGGGAAGCAGATCGACAAAGGAGGGCGCGACACCGTAGAGCGTCTGTTCGTCGTCCAGCGTTGCGCCACGCTGCCCCGTTTTCCGCACGCCAGGTTCGTGCAGACCCTGGGCGAGTAAGCGGGCGAGATAGCGCGACCACGCGTCCGTCGGCGACGCAGCGTCGCCGGATGCCGCGGCTTTCGGGAGCGAGGCGGCGTCGCGGAGTCGTCGTGCAAGCGTACGCCACGACATCAGTACGCCTCCGTGCGCTCGCCCGGCATCGCGTACTGAACGCGCTGGTAGAGCGGAAACACCGTCGTGTATCCTGGTACGGGTGCCGGATCGCTGCCCGCGAGGTGCGGGAACATGTACATCGCAAGGTCCGGGTTCGGCAGCCGATGGAACTGGCGGTCGATTTCGTTTTCAGCGGTGCGGGTGTAGCTGGCATTCGCCGACGGCGCCGCCGAGACATCGTCGCGCCCCAGCGGGCGGCGCAGCGACTGCCGTGCGTCGAGCAGTTGGCGCGATGCCTGGCTCCCACTCGCCGAGCCACCGGTCTGCTGGTTCCACACGTCGAGCATGCCGGTGTCGCCGTGCGGCAGCAGTTGTTCCTTGCTGGTCGAGCACCCGCCCAGCAGCAGGGCGGCGAGGACCGTGAGCAGGGCGCTAGTCGAGATCGGTTTCATGCGTCGCTCCGAGCCGGTGATTGACCCGGCGCCCGGCCGGGTCGTAGTCGATGTTGAGGGCGCGTTCGAGATGGACGGCGACCTTCGCGCCCGGTGGCACGTAGACGGCAGCGAAAGCCTGGCCGTACAGCTTGTTGACCCACTGCGACATGTCCTGCACGCCGCCCGCGAGAATCCGCCCCATCGCCTCGTTGCCCGAGATGCCCACGGTACCGAGCGTGCCGTTGCTGTTGCTGACGTACGAGACGCTGCCGTCGTTCGTCTTGATCAGCGACGCGGCCGCCGCGCCCGCCGCGGTGATGAGCGCCTGCGAGCCGAGGTACTGCTGGGCATTGCTATGACGGTCGCCGCTGACGCAAGGCACGCCGAAGGGATCGCTGATCCAGCCCAGGCCACCCTCGATGGAGTTCGTGTTGCTGGTCTGCGTGGTGGTGCTCGACGTCGCGCTCTGGTTCTTCTCGTCGGGGAGGGTGCGGACCGTCCCGTCGGTGAACACGAAGGTGATCGAGCGGATCTGGCCGCGTACACACGAGAGCGTCCAGTCACCGGTGGCGGTGCCGCTCATGACCGCGCCAGCGACATCGGGCAGATCGATGCCATTGGCCGTCAGGTTGTCCGGGCCGACCAGGACCTTGAAGGGGTACGGGTCGTTGACCGTACCGTCGATCGGCACCCTGCCGATGAGCGCCGTCATCGCGACCGAGCCAATCAGCGTGGCATTCGCCGGGACGGTGTAGACGGGCTTGGCAGGGGGCGCCTTCGCCTCGGCCGACGATGGGTTGGCCGCTGCCGTGTCATTCGCCGGCTTGCCGGGGTCGTCCCCCTCGGCGAAGCTGGTCGGAAAGGCATCAGTGCCATGCGTGGATGTCGCGCCTGACGCGCCATGGGCTTTGTCCGTCGGCTTGGCATCCTGAGGTTCGACCCACTGCGTGCCGTCGGTGCCAAGACCCTGACCATCGCCGTCGTGCAGCCCGAGCCCGACCGGCAGATCGGTCTGCGTGTTCTTGTTGCCGAGCCCATCCAGCTTGTGTTGCAAGTCTTGCAGCAGGCCTTGGGTCTGCTGCTGATCCGTACTGACCTTGTCGCGCTCCTGCTTCAGGCGATCACGCTCGCCGCTCAGGGCACTTTGCACGCGTTGATCGACGTCGCTTTCGCGTTGACGCAGCCGGTCGTTTTCGGTTTTCTGCGCCTTGTTGTCCGTGAGTACGGTCTGCAGTTCGCTGCGCAACTGCTTGACCTGCCCGACGAGGGTCGCGACTGTATCGCGCGGTGTGTCGCCCTCGATGCCGAGCGCTTTCATTTCCTCGGGCGTGAGCTGGCTGTCGGCGGTGTGCGGCGCGGCCGCGCGTCCGTGCCCGCCGGAGAACAGTCGGATGACGCCGAACACCAGCAGCAACGCGATCGGAATCATCAGCCACTTCAGGAGGCCGTTACTTTTCATGATCAGCCTCTCCCGCGCTCGCGCTCGGTGCAGGAACCGGCGGCATGTTGATCGTCGAGTCGACCGGACTGATGGACGGCAGCAGCGATTCCGCCAGTCCGTGCCGGTGCGTGACCAGGTAGACCACGGTCGTGTCGGTGGACTGCCCGACGGGTCCAAGATCCGGATGCTGGAACGTTGCCGCGATGAAGTCGCCCTGGAGCGCGCGCGGGTCGAGTGCCAGGGAGGTCGACGAACGGTTGGTCAGGCGAATGGCGGTGACCCAGTAGTCCGTCATGCGCCACGCGGCCAACGCTGAGGCGCGCACGGGCAGCGTGGGCATCAGCGTGTCGAGGGGGAGGTCGTGCCGGACATTCGCGCGGGCGAGTCCGGCGACCGGTTCAACAGTCCGCAAGGGGGCGTAGAGGCTTTGCGCTGCATACCGAGTCAGGACGACAGGGATCGGCGTCTCGACGGCGGCCGATGCTGCCGTCGTCGCGGTCATGGCGGGTTCGGTTGTGCTGGTGGCGGCCGATCCATAGCGCGTCGCAGGAAGCGGGTCGGTCACGATGCGCACCGGTTCGAGGGGTGCCTGTTGCGCGTCGGCCGGCTTCGCTTGGATGTCGACGAGGATCAGCGCGCCGTTGCTCACGTCCTGCAACTGCAGACGGGAGGGCTGAATGGGCGCGCTCGCTCGAAGATAGACGGCACCGCCTGCACTCTGAACGCGCAGGTGATCGGCGATCGCGGGTGGCACGCCGACGCGCACGTTACGATCGATGAAAAGCACACGCTCCTGGCCGACCACCAGCGGCACGGCCAGCGGGAGTCGTTGCCAGTGCAGGATTTCGACAGCGTGGCCCGTGCTCGCAAGACCGAGGGTGGCAGCGATCATCAGGCAGGGCAAAGAGCGACGGGTCATGGGGATGCTCCCGGAACAGGCGCAGAGGCCGCGGACGACGGCGAGGGCGGAACGGGGACCGCAATGCGCTCGGGGGGACGGGCGTAGCAGTCGAGCGCCAGGCCAAAGGGATTGCGCTCCGGATCGACGTCGGCCCGCACGACTTTCAGCGCGTAGCGCACCAGCGCACGTTTCACCTGCTCGGATTCGAAGTATTCGTCGGCGGTCAGATCGAGCGTGACGATCCAGCTATCGCTCGAAAGCACCTTCACGCGGGTCGTCGGATCATCGCCGTAGCCCCGTCCCGGAATTTCATAGACGCCGCGCACGCGCTGACGCAGCTCGCCGCTGTCCCGGCGAACCGCGAAGTCCTGTTGCAAGGTGCTCTGGCAAGACGGTGTCAGGTACGCGGATAGCGCGTGTAGATTGCGCGGATAGTCGTCTTCGCCATTCGTGGGCCAGCGATTGAGCTGCTGGAACACGTAGAACGCGAACGTATAAACCGACTCCGGCGGCACCTCCCACCATTTTCTGGTGCTGCCGGAACGCAGGTCGGGCGGCACATGGATCGTGAGGTTTTTCGGGGCACTCCACCAGCCGAGACCGAGCAGAAGCGCGAGTGCGAACAATGCGGCACCGGCCAGGCGCAACGTCCTGACGTGCGCTTGCAGATGTTCGACTTCGTTCTTGAAGCGACTCATGAGCGGCTCCGTCGCGTTGTCCAGCAACCGGTGCGATCAATGAGATCGGCACCACCGAGGAGTCGCGTGGCCGCGGGTAGATGACGGCGGGCTAGCCATTGGATTTGTCGGTAAAGCCACGTCTCTGGCCGACCACGCTTGCGGCGCCGAAGAAATCCGCCGCCGAAGAAGAGGCCGATGGCAATGCCGATCACGACGAGCGTGGGCGCAACGGCGATGCTGCGCGTGAGCAGCGCGAGCGGAATGCCGGCGAGTAGGCTCAATGTCGCAGCCAGGCCGACGGTCATCCACAGCTCGTCGGCGGTCATGCCGCGCACAATGACCGGCTGCCGGTTGAGGCGATGCGGCAGGAACGTGACCGTGCCATCGCTGCGCAGGTGGGTCGTGTCCGACATGGCGCGATCACAGGATGCCGGTGGCTTTGGTGAGCAACCAGATGCCGATCACCAGCAGCACCGCACCGACCGCGACCGTCAGGCCGAATTGCCCCCACGTCTTTCGGCCGGTATGAATCTCCGCATACGCGGTGTAGGCGTGGTAGCAGACGCCGATGAACATCGCCGCGATGACCAGCAACGCGACGAGCATCACGATGTCATAGCCATAGTTCTGGATCGTTTGCAGAATGCCGTTGCCTTCGCCGCGGGAAGGATCTTCGATCGATGGCAGTCCGGCATAGGCGGTGATCGGTGTCGCTTCGCAGACAAGCAGAAGGCAGGCAGCGAGCCGCGATGCCGCCCGGCGAGGTGATGGAATGGCGTTCATCGAATTGACCTCGCGTGGCGGGTTACGAGAGAAGGAAGTACGTCAGGACGACGTAGAGCACGGCGAAGCGCACGGCGACGCCGAGGAACTGGCGCTGGGTTATGCGTTGATCGGCCCAGCCGGCATAAGCAGTTCGCAGCGCCCACACCCCCCAAAGCAGCACGACGGCGAAGACGACGCCCAGGACGAGCGTCGATACAGCGGACGGAGTGAACCCGCTGTTGCTCTGGAACGCCGCGGCCTGGTCGCCGGTGAGGCTCATGGCCGCTCCTCGGACGACACGTCGACGCGATAGTCGCCGACCAGGTCAGCGCCATCGCGCGGCTGCGCGCGCGGGGGGGCCAGGTAATCGCGGACACCGGCGCGGATGCGCGCGATATCCGCGTGCAGGCGCGCATAGTCGAAGTGGTAACGCGGCCGGTCGGATTCGGGGAACTGTTCGGCTTGGGTGGCTAGCCGGTCGATGGTGTTGAGCTGCCGTTGGACCGTCGCCAGTTGGCTGGCTGCGGAAACCGGCTCAGCAGCATGCGCCGCGAACGCAATGCAGAGCGTCGCGCATGCCGCGGCATATCGTGAGCAGATCCAACGCGCCTGCGTTGCATCGACGGTCATGGCACTGCCCCTGCGTCGTCTTGGATGCAGGAAGCCTGCGCGTCTTAGGCGGTGGGTGCCGCAATCAATGTGGAGAGGCGGCTACCCAGTTTCTTCAGGTCGCCGAGCGTATATCGACCATCGCCCAGCGAGTTCCTCTGGGCAAAAAGCTATCGGTCGCTCAATCAGTCTAGGGACATGGCGAAGCGGATTGCGAACGAGATCACATTGAGGGCAAGTTGGCGCAGGAGATTGCGAATCGTCACCAGTCGAGGATCGTCCTCGATGTGGTATCCAACATCGGAGACGTAGGAAAAACCTTACGTAGTCCGTGGGAGACGGCTTGAATTCCCAACCCTGATGAATAGATCACACTTTGTATTTCGGCGAGCCGCTGAAATGTGTGCGGGTTATGGGCGCCGAATCAAGGGTTCTAAACTTGGCCCCTATTGGATGCGATGGCGTGATCTCGCCAGCCGCGATGTGAATCTGCTCGCACTATCGATAAGATCAAGAATCAGGGGAGTCAACGATGCAGTGGAAGCAATTTGCAACCGTTTGTGCAAGACACGCGGCGGTTGCAATGTGCTATGCCGCTGGCTTCGCGCTTTTCCGCGCGATCACGCTACCGCAATGGACGGTGCAGTCAGGGTTTCGGCTGCTCATGTTGTTGCTTGTGCCGCGTCGGTATTGGCCAGCCTTGGCGGTGGGTGAAACTGTACCTCTAGGTTATGTGGCCTATGAGTGCGTTGATCAGTTTGGAGCAGCTTGGGCTTGCCTGGCGGTAATCCCACCGATAGTGTTTGCGATGCCTCTGGTACGTGCTTTCCGAGATCATCTAGGTCTCGACGGTTCGCGCCCCTCCTTGCAAACCGACAAGCTCATTGTTCTTGGAGCGGCAGTGTCGGTCGTTTGGATGATAGCGAACGTATCGTCGCTCGCGGTGACGCGTCTCCCACCGAACTATCCCGCAATTGATTGGAACGTTGTCGTAGGACGGTGGCTCATCGGAAACTTCCTGGGCATTCTAAGCGTGGTTCCGTTTGCACTCTTCGTGCGTGAGACCTGGAAATCGTCACGACCAACTGCGCGACTAAGGCTAATAGTCGATAGCCATTTTTTTATCGAAACGGTGTCGATAGTTCTCCCAGCATTGGTGTTGCTCGCATGGCTGGGGCGCGGAGGGATCGGTCTGGAAGCGCGACAAGTTGCCCGCATCGCTATGTTTATCCCTGTGGTCATGTTGGCGCTTCGCCATGGTTGGCATGGCGCTGCCGTCGGCGGGATGCTGGCGAGCGTGGCCGCAGTAACCACGATGTCCAAGCATTTTGATGGTGAAACGCTTCAGGCGCAAACCTTCATCTGCTTTGCCATTGCGGCCATGATGGTGCTGGGGGCACGTATTGCTTCTCTCAATGAGCGAGACGAGGAAGACAAGATCAACACCCGTGTGGCGCTCGCTCTGGTGCAACGAAACGTCGATCTCGGCGAAAGACAGTTGCATCTAACGTCGTTGGCCATCGATCAGGTTAGAGAGTCGGTGCGGTCGGCCTTCACGACGATTTTCAATCGTGTCCGGCAAGCCCTGCCGTTGGTGGATGAGTCCGGTATGCGGCGTCAGGCGTTAGCAGCGCAGGAGCAGCTCTACCGCCTGGCTGATACCATCTATCCCGTCGTTTGGCATGTCCACGGCTTGCCCACTGCGTTGCGGGAGGGGGCCACTGCGCGTGCGCTCTCGGAGTGTGGCGTGGCCTATTGGTGTGACGTCCAAGGTGCTTCGGTACTGAGCGACCTTTCTCAGACGCTACATATAACTTTGTACCGCCTCACGTGTGAAGCAATCGGATTTGCTTGTTCCAAACCATCGACGACTGACATCCGACTTGTCGTACGAGGAGGGCGTTGGGGCGGTAGACGTTGGGCATACCTGCGCATTGAGTACTGGGAGAACGAGTCTCGGGCTTCCGTGGTGCGCCGCGACGAACTGATGTCTCGCATGCCTTTTTCCGGGTTTGGAGTCGACGCAATGCGCGATAGAGCTGCAGCCTTCGGAGGGAGGCTGCGAATTGGGTCTCTGTCATCTCGTCGTCAGAGTGTCAGCGTCGTCCTCCACGACACGGACACCGATATCACCGTTTGATCGGGTGGCTAGCCTTTTAGTCTCACGAACGCGGTGCGTTGATGTTCACTGCGGCTGCTGTGGTGTATCCACCCGGGTGTTGCAGTCGATAGGATCGCAGGCAGCCACGGTTACGGTCGGAACCCCATTGGTTTGCGAAGCCGCAGCCAGTTGTAGTGAATCGTCCTGGTACACCAAGTCCCCATTCGTTCGCGCCGCAGAGTGCCGTGCTTGGGACAAAGCTGCTTCCGTTGACTTCGTCTCAGCGACGCTCGCTATGCCGATTGGCAGGCGGAGATAGGTTCCACCGGAAGAAGCTACTGCCGCGAGGACATGCCCTGTCAGGTCATTCACCTGGACGTACCGGATTCCGTCGAGAACGAATACATAAACATGATAGTTCGGCGATCGGCTCACGTCTGGCGCGTTTGGCCAGGATTGACCAAGACCTGTCGTAGGTGTAGACGACTGCGCACTGGCTGCGCCTCCCAATATGGAGAGGCTGAGCAGAGCAACGGATGACAGGCGTTTAAGCATGGCGACTCCCCTTCGGCATTGAGCACTAAGGCCATTCCAGTGCTTCGGCAATGTAGCACCGAAAGCCAAGAATACTGTGAGGGAGTCTGAACAATTTGAGAAAATCAATCGACATAACGCCCGTCCAGGTAGCCTGGCGCGACCTGGTGGGCGAGCTAGCAGGACCAAGCCGAGTTTCTAGGTCCCTAGTGAACCTGCCTGGACATGCGGCGGAATTAGCGCACGGCTTATTCGCCTAGCTCCGGAAGCGTGAGATCAAAGCATAGCGAGATGCTGCATCAAATTGAGTTGCGAATTTTTCGAGCGAAGCATCCGTGATCGCGAAGATCGTCTTTCCTGAGACCAGTGAAATTCGCCGTAACGCTTCGCGAACGTCTTTGGCCACTTTGAGGCCGGTCTGATCATCTGCGGGGATCACGTAGTCCTCTATCTCACTGGCGTCTGGGGCGGGTAAGGCGTCCGTGGCCTGCACAGTCAGTGGTGAATCGAGGAAGCGCATTTGGCTGGCGATCTCAAACCTGCGAATGAACGCCGTGAGTACAGAGTCTGTGAGCTGAAAGACCGTCCTGTGCGGTTGGGACAGCCTTGATATCAGCTTCATGTGTTCGCGCCGTTCCTTGCTAACGCGAAGCGTGACTTGCTCCGAGAGCGGCACACTGCGCTCTTCAATGAAGTCGAAGTTGATGGACTCGACGGCCCTAGGTAACGAAGTGGCCATGTTGAATCGGATTCCGAAGCGTTGACGTTAGTATTCTAGTATGCGAGTTTTCTACATGCCAGTGTGTACGGATTGGGGCAAGAGGAATCATCGGTGGCTAGGAGTGTTGTCAATCAGGCTGGAGAGTTCGTGGTGCCAGTTCTGGAGTGCTATCCGCACCCCCTGCACGCTGGAACCGTCTCTGCGATGACGCACAGGAACAGCGAGGACAGCGTCGTCAGGAAGGTGGGCAAGAAGCAATTGATAGGCGAGCTTGCGTTCGAGTCCGCTCGATTGTGGAAGCGAGACCTCAACGGGTTCGTGGTCATTCCAGGCGACGTTGCCAGCACGTACATAGAGTTCCATGCGCATCACATCGATGACATTGCATACGGTCGATGCGTCGATGCTATCGGCCCGCAGGCTGAGCGCCAGCTCGAGGTCGTCGCGATCCGGCATGCCCTCGATGATGAGCTGGAGTGCTGCCAGGTAGTCTTGCCTCTGGATATCCATTGAAACGTTCGTCGTGGTTCTTTGGCCCTACGGTACCCGGAATTGCGGGCGTTGCAAGCTGGCCCGCCGGAGGAGGGGCAATCGTCCCCATTGTGACCGTATGCGTCGTCGTGGCCATAGCAGCAGGTGTCCAGGGAGTGATCGAATGGCGGCGAGTGCGGTATAGCAAAAGTCAGCATCCTGAGCACATTCGCAGAGCTCATTCCACTAAAGGACATTTGCGCGAGCCGTATGAGCTGGTGGATCTTCCACGGTTGTTGAGAGAGGTGCAGGCAGGAGTATTGGAGATCGCACGCCGAAAGGGACTTCATCTCGAAGTGCACGTCGAGGCAGGTGCTCCAAGAACCGTGCTTGCCCCTAAAGGCACGCTTGCCGTCCTGCTAAGCAAGATCGCGCATGCCTCGGTCGAGGCGACGCACACGGGCTTTGTTGAGATCACGCTGCATGCTCCAACTCCGCACGGCCGATGGCTCGTATCTTTTCGCGACAGCCGAAGTCTGTCGGAATTTGGCCCGCTGGCAGGTGCACTATTGGCTGGGCCATCGCTGCCCGTTCAAAGTGGTGAGACAGATGAGATAGGTGAGTCGGGCCTCGTATTGGCACGTCGCCTCGCTCGGGCGTTGGGCGGTGAACTCAAAGCCTCGGCCATGGGGGAGGATGGCATCGTGCTGTCGCTGAAGCTAGAGCTGGAAGTCGTCGAAGTGATTGCGGAGGATTCCGGCTACCCCGGTAGTCGAATCGTTGCGATCAACGATCGATTTAGCCAGCACAGAAAAAAAGCGGGTTCACTCGATGTCCTGGTGGTGGAGGATCAGATGAGTAGCCAGATACACATTACTGACCTTTTGCGACGCGCGGGCTATCGCGTGAGCGCGGTATCCACTGGCGAAGACGCCATGAAATCTATGCATCATCGACACTTCTCACTGATCTTCGTGGACCTGACCCTCCCTGGCATGCAGGGAATGCAGCTTTTGAGATCGGCAGACGCTAACGATGGACATGCGAACACTCGGACGCCGATGATTGTCGTCACCGGTGACACGGCCAAAGCAACGAGGAACGCTTGCTATCGGGCAGGAGCGAGAGGTTTCTTGACCAAGCCTGTGTCGGCCATGCAGTTGCTGGATACTATCGAAGCAACGCTTGAAGTGGAGTTTGCAGGACAAGCTGTCGGCGCATCGTTGGTAAACAACGAGGAGGAAGCTAGACAATATCAGTTGGGAAGTCCAACGGCGCTCATGCATCTTCGGCACGGGCGAGCCTACATGGAGCTGATGTCCGCTGCATCACTGGTGGAAGATTGGGGGCGCCTTCGTTACGCGGCAAAAGCAATGCGTGGTATCGGATCTCTATTGGAAGATGTCAATTTGGCCGAGGCGAGCCAACGAATCATCGAGGCTAGAGTAGAAGACTTGCCTTTCAGCGCAGCAGGGCTGGTTCTGAAAATTCGATCGGCTCTGGACCAACTCGTTGTCTCGAATCGTGACGATATCTGAAGAAAGATATGACATGACACTATGTTTCACCCGATGAAGTCTGGATACCCATCGACCCTCGAGGGTTGGTCCGATATAGGTCCCGACGCATTTTTGGAGCACTTCGTTGCGACGGCGAGGGTAGTTTTGTGCCTGATGGTTGTGCTTTGGGAACTGACAGCACTTGCCCTAGGACTAAAGATTCCCAATGAGGCCTGGCTCGGCGCAGGCACTTGCTTGGTAGTCAGTGCCATATGGTGTCGGGCGTACCTAGGCAGTACGCCCGGAGGCTTGACGAGGCGAACCTGGCTTAGTTCCTTGTTGAGCTACGTTCTTCTAGCGACCTTGGTGCAATCATGGCCGTCAATGTTCGGGGCTTTGGTCTGGCTCTTGCCATTACTTGTGGCCGGAGACGCGATTCGATACGGGCTGATCGCTCTGGTTCTAGGCGGAACGCTAGGGATTTTGATGTTCGCCTTCTGGTTTAGTCACGGTACGGCCAGCGCGACACTGGCTTATGCGGCGAATGCCATCACCGCCTCATACATCGTACCCATGTGCCTATTTTCCATAGGCAAGGTTGCGCGACTTCACCTCAATGAGGCAGTACGCTCGCGCGATCTGCAGAGTCGATTCATCTCGACGATGAGCCACGAACTCCGAACGCCACTCAATGCAATCGTGGGAAGTGCCCAGCTCGTTGACCTCGATGGACTAGAGGGCTCGAATCGGCGTCTTTTTGAGTCCATCAAGGTCAACGCAGATACGCTCAATCGTCGAGTGCACGAGGTTCTCGATATTTCGGCCATCAATGCGGGGCACATGCATCTCGTAGTCGAGCCATTCCTGGTCTCGACACTTATGGAGGCAGTCACAAATGCCTGCGAGTGGGCGGCCAACGAGAGGCACCTGACGCTGAGAGTTGACATGCGTCAAACTGATGTGATGGTTGTCGGTGACGTAGGGCGTATCGAGCAGGTGCTGATCAACCTCACCTATAACGCCATCAAATTTACATCATCGGGAGGCTACGTATTGTTGCGTCTATCGCGCCGACTTGGTCAACAACTCGGTTCGATGCACCTTGAGGTGGCCGTGATCGACAACGGGATAGGCATCGACGACGCAGTCAAGCTTCAGGTGTTCGAGCCTTTTCATCAACTGCATGCTGAGAGCAGTCAGCATGGAGTAGGCCTCGGTCTATACATTGTCAAATGCATCACAGATGCAATGGGAGGAACGATAGGCGTCGAGGACAACCCGGGTGGCGGCTCGATATTCACGTGGGCTGTTGAATTGCCCTTGGCGACTCACGATGCCAGCGAGAGAGCAATATCGTTGACGCGAGCTATCGAGGTGCATCGGATGAAGATTCCATGCATGCGTTGCCTTGTTGTCGAGGACATCGATTCAAATTTAGAGATGATCGCGCATATTCTCGATCGTGCGGGTCATCAACTCATAACTGCACGCGACGGAGTGGAGGGCATTGAAGCGGTTCGGGCAGGAGACGTGGACCTCGTATTTCTTGATCTACACATGCCCAATGCCAACGGTTGGGATGTGCTTGATCAACTGGCGGTAAATCCGGGCGTCGCGGCTCTGCCACCGATTGCTATTCTCAGTGCTGACTCTGACGCAGCGTCGATTGCCACCGCGACGCGCCTCGGTGTGCTGGCCTACCTCACAAAGCCTGTGTCGACGCGGAAGCTATTGAACGTCATTGAACTCGCGAATACCTTGAAAAGTACCGGCAAGGTACCGCGAACGATGAGCTACAGTGCGCCTGGTGGTCATGGGCACGACCCTCTTTTGCTTGAGGAGCTTCGGCAATTGATGCCGGCGATTTCGCAGAGACGACTTGTCGCGGCATCGTTGGACGGTCTCCAGACCGCGAGTGAGACTTTGCGGGCGCCCCGAAACGCATCTGACGATGCCGTAGTGCTTCGGCAGCTTCATGCGTTAAAGAACGAATTCAAAATACTTTCGATGCATGAGGGTGTCCATGCCTGTGAGATGGCTAGTCAGGTCATCCGAGCTGGAACGTCGGGCGAGAGAGAAATTCACCTCGTCCTGCGAACAGTGGACTCTGCGTTCTCACGGCTTGGTGCAGCTCGTGTCAATGATTCGGGAGATCCGGCCAATGGATAAGTGATAAGGAATGCTTGACATTTTATATGGTGGGGTCCTACCTTACTCACGTACTAACCTTATAACCTTCTAACCTTATGGGAAGGAAGGTGCGGTGCCACGGAACGTGGGGTTTGAGCGGTAAGGGGCGGGGCAACGGATGTCGTCTGAGCTGTTCAGAAAAGAAGTGCGAGATGCGAAGCGTGCCGACTGGCCGGGAACGATCCGGCTTAGGGCGCCGAGGGTGGCTTGGGTATGCCTCGGCGCCGGACTTTTCTTTGCGGCTTGCGCGGTCACGGTGGCGCTGACGATGCATTACACCCAGCGCGAGCATCTGCAGGGCGTTCTGGTGCCCAGCACTGGCTTGGTCGGTATGACCTCAGCATCGGATGGCGTGGTCTCCAAGGTCCTGGTGAGCGAAGGCGAGGTCGTCCATGCGGGCCAACCCATCGCCGAAGTCTCGCGCCAGCAATCGAGCCGAGAAGTTGGTGACACTCAGGCGGCCATCGCTGCGGATCTCGCGCTGAAGCAAGAACGACTGACCGATGACCTGAAAACTCAGCAGGCATCTGGCGCCGTGCAGAGGCGGGAGCTTCTCGATCGGATGAGTTTGCTACGCGCACAAATCGCTCAAATGGATCAGCAGGTGGCCCTGCAGAAGCAAAGGGCAGACAGCGCGATGTCGCTGTATGAGCAGTGGTCCAGCCTGGGAGGAAATGGCGTCATCAGCCGCCTGCAGCTGCTTCAACAGCACGATAGCGCGTTGCAAAATCAGGTCGAGCTGAAACAACTGAGCGGCGAGGCCTACCAACTGCGGGATCAGCTCGCACAAATCCAGGGGCAACTGACCCAATTGCCCTCGGCTGAAAGCGGAAAGCGCAACGACACCGAGCGCGCGCTGGCTGACGTGTCCCAGGCGATCTCGCAAAACGCGCTCAATGGCGTCGTCGTCCTTCGCGCGCCCGTCGATGGCACCGTGGCCACCCTATTCGCTCATGTGGGGCAGGCCGTCTCCAAGCAGGGCACGTTGTTGAACATCGTGCCGAAAGGCGCCGCGTTGATCGCCGAATTAAAGGTCCCAAGCCAGGCGATAGGTTTCCTCCGCGAGGGTGAGCCGGTGGTGGTGCGTTATGCGTCCTTTCCTTATCCGCGCTTTGGTAGCTACGGCGGGCGGGTGATCGAGGTGTCGCATAGTGCGGTGGAGCCGGACAGTAGCCGCAGCTCTGCTGGGGCGAGTATCACCTCCCCGGATCCCGAGTATCGCGTTCGGGTGGCGCTCGATCGACAGACAGTGGTGGCTTATGGGCGCATCGAAGCGCTGAGGCCAGGCATGGCCCTCGAGGCGGATGTTCTCGTCGCGCGCCGGCATCTACGCGACTGGCTGTGGTCGTCCTCGCCGGACGTGAGCCCGTCAGCTGTCGCGGAGGTCCGGTAATGGCGGATGGCGGTGTGCCCTTTCGTTCGAGTGCGCGTGTGCTGCCACTCGTACTCCAGACGGAGGCCGCGGAGTGCGCGTTGGCGTGCCTGGTCATGGTGGCGCGCTTCCACGGGCATGACATCGATCTTCCATCCATGAGGCGCCGCTTCGGCAGCTCCATCAAAGGCGAGAGCCTCGGCCGTATCATCACCATGGCGCACCAACTCGGGTTTGATGCTCGCCCGCTGCGTGCCGAACCCGACTACCTGCCAGGGGCCATCCTCCCGTGCATTCTCCATTGGGATCTCGGGCACTTCGTGGTTCTGCGGCGCATGACCCGGCGGGGCGCGGAAATCTTCGACCCCGCGCGAGGCAAATATCAGGTCTCCGCGGAACAGCTAAGCCAACACTTCACCGGGATTGTGCTTGAGCTCTCCCCAGGGAGCGCCTTCGCGCCAGTGACCGAACGGCGTCACATCACGCTCCGTGCCCTGACGGGCCGTGTCGTCGGGCTCCCGTTGGCATTGACCCAGCTCGTGGGGCTAGCCCTGCTCATCGAGCTGTTCGCGCTGGCCATGCCGCTGCAAGCGCAATGGATCATCGATCAGGTGATGCCGGTGGGCGACACGGGCATGTTGTGGGCGCTGGCGTGTGGCTTTGGCGCCGCGTTGGTGATTCAGGCCGGCCTCGCCATGGCGAGAGCGTGGACCCTGAGTTGGCTAGGGGCCACGTTGAATGCGCAATGGGCGATCAATCTATTCGCTCACGTCTTGCGATTGCCGCTGGACTTCTTCGCCAAGCGGCATGTGGGCGACATCCTGTCGCGCTTCGGGTCGCTCCAATCCATTCAGACCACGCTGACCGGCGGGTTTGTGGAGGCCTTGTTAGACGGCGTGATGGGGATGCTCGCGCTCGGGATGCTCTGCTTCTATAGCCTGCAGCTTGCTGCCGTTGTCTCGGTAGGGACGCTGGTCTATGGAGCGCTCCGTGCGTTGACCTTCCGGACGCTGCGGCGGATCAACGAAGAGCAACTGGTGTTCGGTGCCAGGCAGCAGAGCGACCTCATCGAATCCCTTAGAGGCATCCAGGCCATCAAGTTGGCCAACCGCCAGGGCGAGCGCCAAGCCCGCATCGCGAACGCCACCTATGAGTGGGCGGCGCGCCAGCATCGGTCACAGCGCATCGCGCTCTCGTTTAGCGCGGGAGGCCAGGCGATCGTCGCGGCCCAGCGCGTGGGGGTCGTATCGCTGGGCGCGTGGTTGGCGATCCACGGTACATTCTCCGCAGGCATGCTCGTGGCGTTCCTCGCCTACGCCGATCAGTTCGGTATTCGAGTCGGCGGCTTGGTCGACAAACTGGTGGAGTTTCGCCTGCTGCGTCTGCATGCGGAACGGGTCGCCGACATTGCCCTTGCCGAGCCGGAGGCCCATGTCCACGGTGGCTATAGCGGGCCATCGCTTGAGCCGAGCCTGGTTGTGCAAGATGTCAGCTTCCGCTATGCGGAAAGCGAGCCATGGATCTTGCGAAAGGTTAGCTTGTCGGTGGCTGCAGGGGAGTCGGTAGCCATCACGGGGCCGAGCGGTTGCGGAAAGACGACGCTGGCCAAGTTGATGCTGGGCCTTCTGGTCCCGACCGAGGGGGTGATCCTGGTCGGGGGCGTCGATCTACGACACCTTGGCATGAGCCAGCTTCGCGAGATGGTAGGAACGGTCATGCAGGACGACACGCTCTTTGCCGGATCGATCGCCGACAACATCTCCTTCTACGACAGCGGGGCGACGATCGACCAGGTGGCCGACGCGGCGCGTCGTGCGAGCGTCCATAGCGAGATCGCGGCGATGCCGATGGGCTATGAGACGCTGGTCGGTGACATGGGTGCGTCACTCTCGGGTGGTCAGCGGCAGCGCCTGCTGCTTGCGCGCGCTCTCTATCGCAATCCGAAGATTCTCATCTTGGACGAGGCGACCAGCCATCTCGATGTGGCGAATGAGCGTGCGATCAATCGGGAAGTCGCCGCTATGGACGTCACCCGGATCACCATCGCGCATCGGGAAGAGACCATTGCGGCCGCCTCTCGCCGAATCGACCTGATGGTTTCAACGTAGCCATTCGGTAATAGTCAGACATTCAAGTTTCACGTGCTTGGCGCGTGGATGTCGACGCCGCAGCGACTCTCTTGCGGCACTTAACGGAGTTCCAACATGAACCATACCAACGAGCGTGTCCTGGCGCATCAACTGGCCCGCGTGCTGACCACCGAAGAATACGCCGTGGTGGCTGGCGGCAGTGCCACCGGAACGACGATCTCCTCCGGTGGCAACACCTGCCACGACCAGGACGACTCCAGCGGCACGGTCACCCAGTGCAAGTAAGCTGGCGGTAACGCTTGCTGTGCGACCGCCGACTGCAGCGGCGGCGCATTTCAATGACCTGGAGGAAAGGAATGCACTGCCTGATCGTTAGCTTGATCGAAGATGTCCATGCTCGTGCGGTGGCCACTGTCCTCGCGGACCAAGGTCATTCGGTGCTGCTGTGGGATATGCCGGCTGACTCGGCGTCCCACCCGGCATCCGTGGAGCTGAGCGGATCAGGCACACAATGGATTGTCGGTGGGAAGCCGATTCCCCTTCACGGCTTTGACACCATCTGGCTGCGCCGGCGTCGTCAAACACGCCCGCCCAGTTACTTGCATCACGACGATGTCGAATTTGCCACGAAGGAAGCCAATGCCTTCTATGGCGCGTTCTGGTCTGTCGCCGGCCCGCAGACACGATGGCTCAATGCTCCCGCTGCGGCGAACGCGGCAGAGGAAAAGCCGCTGCAGCTGATGATGGCAAGGCAAGTGGGATTCCACACACCCGCTACCTTGATCAGCAACGACCCCACGCAGATCGTCCGCTTCATTGATGCCCGGAGTCGTGAGGGTAAGCAGACGATCTATAAGACCTTTAAACCCGCCGGATGGACCGACGGTGACGAGGTCCGGTTGAAATATACCTCGACCATCCGGATCGACGATGTGTGCGCGTCGGCCACCGTGGGTGCGGTGCCTGGCATCTATCAAGAGAAATTGTCCAAGCGCTTCGAAGTAAGGGCGACCTTCTTTGGGAAGACTGCCTATTGCGTGACCATCGATTCGCAGAAAGACGCTCACGCGGTGGACGACTGGCGCAGTGCAATGAATATGAAGGGACTGCTGTCGCCGATGTCCCTTCCTGAAGATGTCTATATGAAATGTGTCGCCTTTATGGAATGCATGGGTATTCAGATGGGATGTTTTGACTTTGTGGTGTCCGAGGACGGCATCTACTACTTCCTCGAAGTCAACCAGCAAGGCCAGTTCCTATGGGTCGAAGAGGCCTGTCCCGAGCTGCAGATGCTCGAGGCATTCACCCAATTCATGGACCCTCGGCAAGCTCGCACGAATCCGATCGAGGTATCAGAGATTTTTGCTTCTGCCCGCTATAAAGAGATTTCCCAACAATTCGAGGCGGAACGCTATGTCTATGTCTAACGGGTCTTTCCATCGACCATGGATGATCGCGGCCACGTTTGCCGTGACAGCGTTGCATGCGTGCATGTGCTTTGCAGCCGACCGAGCCTTGACGACGAAGGAAGCGGAAGCACAAGTTCAAGCGATGTCCCGGGACACGACGGGGGCGCTTAACACGGATCAGACCCAGGCGCTTCGCGTGGCGATGGGTGGCACCGATCTCCTGGAGGCGCCTCGACTAGCGCCGGCCACGATTATAGCGGTGGGGGATCTCATCGTGCGCGCAGGCGCTGACCCTGGCTTTCAGGATGAGTTTCTGGACAACTGGGGCGGGCTATGGAGTCGCGTGGGCATCGATGTCGACCCTATCGGCTATGCGCTACTCGAGGACCGTGTGGCCCTATCGGCGGGGAAGCCGACGCTGAATGGGACGATCCTAGGGACTCATCAGTCGCCAAGCGCGCTTGACGAACTGAGATATCGGTCGCGGCTCAATCGGCTAGGTATCGGTGGAAAGACCAGCGCGGACATTCGCGCGTGGATTGCAGGTCACCATCCCAGCCTTACCTTGGTGCATCCGAGCTATCCCACGGATCCCACCTTAAGAAAGGAGCTGATCCGGCTGGGCCGCCTTGACCAAAGTGTCAGGGCCGCGCCGGACCATGAACTGAGCAAAGCCGAACAGGCGGAAGAGGCCCGCAAGCTCGAAGGCGTGGACGCCCAAACCCTGCCTGCTATGCAACGTATCTATGCCCGGTACGGCTTTCCCGCGCCGCAGAGGGTCGGGCGCTCAGCGGTGCAAGCGGCGTGGCTCATCATCCAACACGCCGTGCAAGATCCCCCGTTGATGCGCCGAGCCGCCGACGACGCACGCAAGATGGTGGCTCGTGACGAGTTGCCGATGATCGATTACGCCCTTCTTGTCGATCGCATTGCCTGCGTGCTGGACAAGAAGCCCCAACAGTACGGGACTCAAGGGTCTCGGGACCCGAAGAGCTTCTGGTATTGCCCGATAGACCAGCCCGATCAGGTGAATGCACGTCGTGCAGCCCTCTTTCTGCAGCCGCTCAGCCATGACGACATCTACGGTGCGGACGTTGTAGGAGGGCGACCGGAGGTTGAGCAATAGCTTCGGTGATCAAGACGAAAGCGCAGCCTACGAAGGCTACGTCAATCTGCGAGGCCACACGGATAAAAACGGGGGCAGATAGTAATCTGCGGAGGCTTACGGGTGGCGACCCATCATGCGATGGGCACGCCGGTGCGTTCAAGCGTTCTGGGACGACTGCGATCTCATGATCTGAGCGATAAGCCAGATAGCGTATGTGTCATCGGACTCACACACGGGGGAGTTCATCGGCAGACGATGTCGTGAGTCACGTTGCTGCAATGCGGCCTAAGACAGTAATGCGCTTTCGGCTTGAGGCACCGGGAAAGTCAGTTCAAACGGGGTAGTGACGATATCCGTAACCATATCGGCGCGAAACCACTTCAGAGTTAAAAGATGTAGGCCGCCTGGGGCAAGGGCTGCTTTTGTCTGGAGTAAATCTCAATAATTTTGGTCCGGATTCAGCGCGAATCCGCAGTGAAGAGCGCGTGCCTGTCAACGCGAAGACAGTATGACAAGGAGTTTATATGTTAGTTATGCAAAATAAGTGCATGCATCGTCGACGCATGATGAAACTGTTGGGCGCGATCTTGCTGGCGCAGTTTTTAACTGTCGCTTGGCCGGAGAATGCTCAATCTCAATCCTACTATGGCGCACCGTATTTCTTCAGCGACAGCGGCACAGCCTACGGTACGGTCAATGACGCGATCGATGCCTACCTGACGCGTTGGTACGCAAGCTGCACGGCCAACCACACCAGTTGCGCGTACACGGCCAAGAGCTACGATCCCAACACCAATACGGGACTTGCGGCTATCGTCAACGGCGGTGTGTACGTTGAGGCAGTTCGCTGGGCGTATTCGCCCATCAAGAATCTAGGCGGCGCCGGGGCAACAGGTTGCCCATGCGACAAAAGCGGCGAGGGTGGTAGAGCGGGCGGTTCCGCCCCTCATGGCAGCAGTGGGGATAGCTCGCTGGACGCTCAGGTTATTGGTATCTATTCGCCGATGCAGGGTGACCCGATCAATGCCGCCACCGGCAACAAGTTCCAGCAGGACACGGATTTCCGAGGGTCGTCCTGGTTGACCTTCCGTCGGTTCTACAACAGCAGTGAATCGGTAGAGTCCACGACGCTGGGGCCGCAGTGGCGCCATTCGTTCAACCGCTCGCTGGACATCGCTCAATTCATCAGCGATCCCCGTCCGACAGGCATTGACCTGGAGCGGCCTGACGGCTCTCGCGAGCACTTCAAGCCGAGTGGCACGGGTTGGGCTAACGATGCGGACAGTCCGGATACCTTGACCGAACACGACGATGCCAGCGGCAACCCGACGGGCTACACGGCCTTTATCGCCGCGCTGAACCATACCGAGCAATACAACGCGCAGGGCCAGTTGCAATCGGTGACCGATCCGACCGGGCAGGGCATCACGCTGACCTATAGCACGGCGACGACGCCGGTCGCTGTCGCCCCGAAGGCGGACCTGTTGCTGACCGTGACGGATACGCAAGGTCGGCAGCTAAGCTTTACCTATAACCCCCAGGGCAACCTAGCACAGGTGGTTCTGCCTGATGGTGGCACGTTGGCCTACGGCTACGATGCTTCGACGGGCAACCTCACCTCGGTGAAATATCCCGATGGCAAGACGCTTCAGTACCTCTACAACGAGTCCTCGCTGACGGGCGGTGGATCAATCCCCGGGGCCCTTACGGGCGTCATCGATGAGGCAGGAGTGCGTTACGAGACCACCGGCTACAACTACTACAGTAGCGGCGCCGCGGTGAGCTCCAGCTTTGCGGGCGGTGCGGACGCGACGAAGGTGAGTGTGGGGTATGGCCCGTCGGCCGCGGTAACCACGCCACTCGGCGCGAACGTCACCTTGAACTCCACCGGCATCCTGGGCGCTTACAAGCAGGGAAGTATCAACCAGGCCTGCGGTGCACAGTGCAATGCGCCCTACAAATCGAACACCTACGACGCCAACGGCTACCCGGCGACGGCGACGGACTTCAATGGCCACATCACCAAGACCACCTACGATGCCAATGGGCTGCTGGATCAGGAAATCGACGCCTCAGGCACCGCCCAGCAGCGCACCACCACGACGACCTGGAATACCGCCCTGCGCGTGCCACTGACCCGCGTTGTGCAGGACAACAACGGTCATACCGTCGCCTCGACGGCATGGGTCTATAGCAGTGCGGCAGAGACCTTGGCCCGTTGCGAGATCGATCCGACCAATACGGCAGCGACGGGTTACACCTGCAGCAACACGGGCAGCGTGCCGGCGGGCGTGCGCCGCTGGACCTACACGTATTGCACCGCCGTCGATAGCACCCAGTGTCCGATCGTTGGCTTGATGCTGACGGCCACCGGTCCGCGCACCGACTTGAACCAGATCACATCCTATAGCTATTACCTGACGGCGAGTGCTGTGAGCTGCGGCACGCCAGGCGCCGCCTGCTACCAGCCCGGCGACCTCAAGAGTGTGACCAACGCGTTGGGACAGACCACCACCTACGCGTCCTATGACGGTGCTGGCCGGGTCACCCGCAGCATCGACCCGAACGGGGTCATGACGGATTTGACTTACACGCCGCGGGGTTGGCTGGCCAGTCGTACGGTTCGCGCCAATGCCGATGGTAGTGCTTCCTCAGGCGATGCCACGACGTCGATGACCTATACACCCTTCGGTGCCGTTGCCACGGTGACCGATCCTGACGGGGTGGCGATCGCTTACAGCTACGACCAGGCGCATCGTCTCACCAAGATTGCCGACGCCCTGGGTAACTCAATTCAATACACCCTGGACGCTTCGGGCAATCGCACGGCAGAAAATACTTACGCTGCGGGTAGCACAACCGCGAGCCGAAGCTTGAGCCGCACGTACAATAACCTCGGCCAACTGATCAAGATCACCGACGGCCTCGGCCATGTGGTGTTCGATGCCAGTGCCAGCGGCAACTATGACGGCAATGGCAACTTGATCCAGTCCAAGGACGCCAACGGCTACATTCAGCAGAACAGCTACGATGCGTTGAATCGGTTGACCAAAACCATCGCGAACTACAACGGCGCTGATGCGGCGACGAAGAACACAACGACGCAGAGCGTCTACGATGCCCTGGATCGCCTGACTCAAGTGATCGACCCCAGCAATTTGGCGACCGTCTACGGCTACGATGGTCTGGGCAACAGGACTTCACGGCAGAGTCCGGACACCGGTAGCGGCAACAATACCTATGATGCCGCCGGCAACCGGCTGACTCATACAGACGCCAAGGGCATCGTGTCTCTCAACACCTACGATGCACTGAATCGGCTGACGGGTACCAGCTATTCCGACAACGCACAGACTGGCGACGACGTCGCTTACGCCTACGACGAAGCTAACGACGTCACGGGCTGCGCCAGCTCATATCCACTGGGGCGGTTGACACGTATTGTGGAAAACCTGGTGACGACCGTGTATTGCTATGACCGCCATGGCAATGTCATCCGCAAGCAGCAGGTGACTGCAGCCGGGACTGACACCACCGCCTACGCCTACACCCAGGCCGATCGTCTCAGTGGCATGATCTATCCCAGCGGAACACAGGCCAGTTATGCATTCGACACGGACGGCCGCATTCAGGGAGTCAGCCTGACGGCTTCGGGCGGGAGCGCCAGCATTGCCGTGAGCAATGTCAGCTATGAACCCTTCGGGCCGGTTAGCGGTTATACCCTTGGTAATGGCCAGACCATCGGCCGTAGTTACGACACCAACTACGCCTTAACGGACCTGGTCAGTCCGGAGCTAACACTGCATTTTGCGCATGACCTGATGGGCAACATCAGCGCTGAGGGCAATGCATCGGGCGCCAATCCCGCGACCGAGAGCTACGCCTATGATCCGCTGTATCGATTGAAGAGCATTGACCAAGGCAGCTCCAACATCGAAACGCTGACCTACAACCCTGCGGGTGACCGTATCAGCAAAACAGGTGGTGGACAGGCCACGGGCAGTTACGGCTATCAGGCCAATACCCATTGGTTGAGCAGCATCGGTAGCGCGGTGAGGACTTATGACGCCAACGGTAATGTCACTGGCAACAGTAGTGGGGGGCTGAACTGGGGCTACGGTTACAACGGACGCAATCGGATGACGGTGACCCAGGTTGCCGGTAGCACCGTAGGTACTTACGGCTATAACGCTTTGGGGGAGCGCATTCAGAAAACCGCGACGCAGCCAGTAACGGTCGCCCTGCATTTCGTCTACAACGAGGGGGGACAACTCGTTGGCGAGTACGGCAGCAGTAGCCGGGACTATGTCTGGATGGGTGGCTTGCCCGTTGCGGTGGTTGAAACGTCGAACGGAAGCAGCGCTGTAGAGTATGTGACGGCAGATCATTTGGGTACGCCGCGCGCGGTAAGCGATATCAACGGCAAACTGCTTTGGCAGTGGGCGTGGCTGGGCAATCCGTTCGGGGAGGAGGCACCTGCATCGATCGGTGGGTACACGCTTAATCTGCGCTATCCCGGGCAGTACTACGATTCGGAGTCCGGGACTCACTACAACCGCTATCGAGACTACGACTCCGCCACGGCGCGCTACCGGCAACCGGACCCAACAGGGTTTCACGGAGGTACCAGTCTGTACGCATACGCTGGCGGCAATCCCCTGCTGAGGGTGGATCCAAGCGGACTTGCCGACACAAACCCTCTAGGCACGGGGCTATGTCCAGGAGGTTTCTGTACACTTCCGCAAGATTTGACCCAGAATTCATGGGGCATTGCAAACAGGGCTCCTGTCTATATCATGGTTGGAGGCGCGGGAGCTGCTGGGGCCGTGGCCGTCCTCCCCGAAATCGGATTTGCCGGTATTCTCCGGGGCTGGGCAATGGCAGGTGCGGTGCATGGAGCGGCGGAAATGCCAGCAACTATCGTCGAGGGTGAGGCGCCTAGTGCTGAGATTTTGGTGCAAATGATGGAGAAAATAATCCAGGACTTTGAACCTGTGCCACCTCCGACAAGCCTTCCCGTTCCAACACTTCCCATAGATGCAATTCCCGTAGCCGCACCGCTGGCGGTGCCTGCAAGAGCGCAGAATCCATGTCCGAAGTAAATTCAGAAGAGCGAAAAATCGCGTTGCTTTGGGAAAAGGTTAATGCCGCCCGATCGGCAGACCCGACAGGTGCCATCGCTGCCGCCATGTTGATCCATAAATTGCCTTTGGTAGCGCGAGCGACGGGGCTGAGTTCGGAATACGAATATTTCCTCAACTTTGGCATGCGCTCGACGGACCCGGAGGTGCTCGTTGCTGCAGGCGAGGCATTGATTCTAGGAAACGGTCTGGCACGGAACGTGAGGCAAGGTTTTCGCTTTTTTGCAAAGGCAAACAACCTATCCCCGTTCATGGGGGCGTTTATGATTGCGCGGTTGGACGTCTTGCAGAGGCGCCCCATAACCAAAAGAATGTTGCAGAAAGCAGCGTCTGCGGGGCATGTTCCGTCAGCGCTTCTGCTGGAAAGGCTTCGGCATCGAAAAGTAAGGAAGTACATGTTCATTTTGACTCTTCCGAGCTTTCTGATGTTTGCATTGAAGTGCAAAAAGCTTTTGCTGTCTGGATTGAAGGACAAAGAGAACCTTTATGCGCGTTTTTGGCGTTACAAGGATATTGGGATGGAAATAGACAAGGAGCTGTCTAGGGCCGTTCCTGTCGATCGCGCCCATCCATTCCGGGACATAGAGGAAGCCTTGTTCGAAGAATGAAGCAGGTGTTGCGAGAGGAGCTACAGATACTTTTTGAAGCTGCCAACCGCAATGTCGATCACAGGGCCAAGGGCAACCGGGCTCGGCAGCAAGATAAGCATCGGCGACACACTGATCGGCAGCGCCAGGTAGGCGATCCAGGGCAGGACGGCAAGGGGCAGTAGGCTCGCCCGGGCGCGATGATGGAGGAGTCCGGATTCGCGCCCGGTCTGAACCGTCTGATGTGTCGTCGTACTTTTAGGCCATCGATGTGAAGCCGATGAGGGCTGTGGCTAACGGATGAGATTCGATAGGTCCAAGCGGGGACGCTGCCGCAAAATTAAGCGATACACACCCTCAAAAGAGATGCCAGGATGCTCATGCGTATCGTTACTTCCCGACCTGTTGCGTGGGCAAGCACAACGCTCATTGGTCATATGGTCATGGGCCTTGTTATCTTCACCATTCCAATGACTATTGTGTTTTCGTACCTCATTGCGGCTGAGGGGAATGAACCTCCGGGCTGGGAGACGAATATTATTGGTACTGGTATTGTGATGGGTGTCGTTTTTGGAATTATGTTGTGGTTCGGATTCACCAAGAAATTGGTTGAAAGAGCTGCAAAGGAAAAGAAGTAGCCTGCTGCCAAGAGCAACAGCGCTCAGCGATAGTATCGGGATTCTTCTACAAGGTAAGAAGCATGCTCATACGGAGATCAGCCATTGCTTTTCACAAGCGTCTTAGCTTCTTCTGCGTGACTTGGGCAGGCTTCCAGCTCATCTATGCCTATGCATTCGGATGGTTTCGACCTATTGCTTACCCGCTGATAATTGTTTGTCCAGTTTTGACGGCGGTATTCTGGTTCGTTTTGCCGGTGGTGGGGCGAAGAAGTTCGGTTCGAACCATCAGTAATAAGCATTACTCAATGCTAAGGGTAATGGTGACGCCATCTTTGTTTGTGGCATTTGTTTTTCCGCTGATCTTCTACTGGGTGTCAAAAAATAAGTTCCAGCTAGGCGTGGTGGCAGCCCTGAGTTTGTCTGCTGCGTTTTCACTGATCCTTGCCTATCGCATTTACGGTGAGTCGTTTTTCCGCTTCCTGGAAGGAAAGTCAAAGGTCTCTTGAGCAGGACTACAGGTACTTTTTGAAGCTGCCAACAGCAATGTCGACGGCGACACCGAGCGCGACAGCGCTCGGCAGCAAGATGAGCATTGGAGAAACGCTGACGGGTAGCGCCAGGTAGGCGATCCAGGGCAGGACGGCAAGGGGCATCAGGCTTGCCCGGGCGCGATGATGGAGGAATCCGGATTCGCGCCCGGCCCCGAACCGCCGGATGTCTCGCCGCACCAGGCCATCGATGAAACCGACGAAAGCTGTGGCTACGAATAGCGGAAGCGTGAGACACAGCACCAGGACACGCACCAGGAAGACGAGCATCGTGTAGGCCGTGGCGATCAGATAGGCCTCGACGTGCACGTAGACGAGCCCCAGGTAGTACCGGAAGTCATGGCGGGTGTTATGCGCGCCCGCCGCCGCTTCGGCTGAGGCCGATCGAATCCATTCGAGCAAGCCGCTTTTCTCGAAAACCCATGCATAGGCGTATTCGACCCACGCATGAGCGGTACGGCCCGGCTCGTGCACCAACGTACTCCGCGTGAAATCCGTGGATAGCTGCGCGAGTTCGTCATTCAGCATGTGCTGTGCATGATGCCAGCCTTGCTCGGGCCAAAAGAGGTACATGCCCGCGCATTCGATCACGATGCACAGCAGGAGTGATCCGGACAGCACGCCAAAGAGCCGAAAGGGCAGCGTCAGCGCCCCGGCAACGAACCCCTGCTGGCGTTGTTGCTGACGCTGGGCTGCAGCCGCTGGATCAGTCATGGCGTGCCCGCCTCGGCGCCATTCGTCATCTGGCGGAAGTCGTCGACCAGATCTGCCGGGAGTGCCTGTTCCTGCAGCCTCGGCATGCCGTTGCTCTCCCACCAGTCGCCGGCGTCGGTATAGCGCTGCCGCATGTAGCCCGCGAGCTGCTGCAGATCCTTCGGCATGGCTTCGTCGGGGTCGGGCGCCGGGAGCGGCATGCGGATTTTCCAGAGGTTGCCGCCTTCGATCAGCGCAAAACACTGACCCTTCGGCAAGGCGACGACGTGGGCGGGCTCGATCAGGGGCACGCTAGTGCTGCTCACGCGATCCTGGGTGTTCGACGTGAATGCCGTATTGCCCCGCGGATCGGAGCTGTCGGTCGCACCACTTACCAGCGACGTGGAATACACCTCGACCTTCGGTAACTGGCGCGTGAGCAGCTCGGCCGTTGCTGTTTCGCGGACACGCAGCATGAACAGGTTGTTGAAGTTGCCGACGACCTGGCCGGCTTTCGCGCGATTGCCGATGCGCGCTTCGATGTCGCTCAGCGTCTGGGTGTACGCCGTGACCTGGACGCCGGCGCCGCCACCCTTGTTGACCATGGGAATAAATTCATCGCCCATCAATTCGTTGAATTCATCGGCGTGGACGTTGATCGGAATCTTGAGGCCGGTTGCTGCCCCCGGCAGGCCATCATCAATGCCGAACTTGTAGATGTGCCCGGCCACCGAGACGAGATCGCTGAACATCGAGTTGCCGACGGCTGCGGACACCTCGGCATCGGAGAGGGCATCGAGACCGACGTACACGACCGCGCGCTTGCGGATGATCTGCATCCAGTCGAAGATCGGGCGCGGGTCATCCAGGTCGCTGTAGTTCGGAGCGAGCAGCTGCGCGATCTTGCCGGTGGTGAGCTTTTCCAGAAGAGGTAGCAACGAGGCGACGATCTTGTCGAAGTAGGTGCGGTCGTAGCGGACGGCGCTGCGGAGCCCATCGAGCACGGGGTCGTAAATGCGGACCTGCGACAGATATTGCTCGAGCGCGACGACGCGCTTCTCGCGCCCGATCATGTTGCGCGGCATGTTTTTCTCGTTTAGCCGGCTCTCCAACTGGACGATAACTTCCCAGGCCTTCGGCTCGGTCCGCGCGAAATAGTGCTGGGCGTACTCGATGAACAGCGCGTCGATGTTGATCACGTGGCGCTGGATCAGCAGATAGTCCGGGCGTTGACCCAGTTCGACCAGGGCACGCGCGATGATGTTGACGAAGCGCCAGGCAAACTCGCGGAACGCAGCGCTGTTGCCTTCGCCGGACAACTGGCCGGCGATGCGCGTCGCAACCTCAGAGATGCGGCCAAAGCGTCCCACCGCGTTGTAGCGCGCGCTGAAGTCGGGCCAGCCGAGGTGGAAGACATAGAACTCCCCCTCGCGGCCCGCGCGCCTGGCTTCGACGTACATGCGCTTGAGCAGGTCGGCGTCGCCCTTCGGGTCGAACACGATGACGACCTCGAATTCGCCCGCCGCGTTGCGTCGCCGGATGTCTTGCGTGATGAACAGCTCGGCGAGCCGGGTCTTGCCGACGCGTGTCGTGCCGAGCACCAGCGAGTGACCGACACGCTCGCCCAACGGCAGGGTGACGTCGGTCTCGTACGGCTCAATGCCATGAAGACGTGGCAGCCCCCCCACGGGTGGCAGCGGGCGCACCGGATTGAGCGGGCTGTCCCAGGCGAGCGCGCTCATCAGACGGGGGAGCGGTGCGGGCGCGAATTCGAGCCGTTCCTCGAGCCGGCGCGCGAGGCGGTAGATCGGTGCAGGTTCGACATAGCGACGGAACTCGGGCCGGTACGTCTGCATCAGGCGATGCGTATGTCGCTGGTCCCACCGGAAGCCTTTACCGATAAAGAGTCGCTGCTGACTGACGGGCACGTCGCGGCTCGTCATCACGTAGCGCGGCAAACGGCGGATGTTGCGACGGTAACGCAGGATGACCCGCGCTTCGCGCCAGCGCACCACGCCGAACACGCTGAATGCCGCGGCAGCCGCGAAGCCAAGTCGGGGATTCAGCGCGAGCGACCACGGTGCGAGCACGCTCAGACAGGCCGCGGTGGCGCAGGTGGCTACGGTGTAGAGCTCTACCGCTGGACGCAGCAGAACCTCAACCGCGTGCCGCTGGTCCACGGTGGGTCACTGCTCGATTCCCGTCGCCGTGATCAGCGCGGGATAGTGATGCAGGTCGAGGCGCTGAGCGAGGTCATCGGCCGGCGTGGGCGACAGCATGAGGTCGGGAACCCGGCGGCGCAGCGCATCCAGTGCCGCGCGCGTGTCGACGTTGACGACCAGGCCGCTGGCATGGAGGTCGCGCAGTTCGCCGGCACGATGTTGTAGCCAGGCCCGCGATCGCGGGTCATCGCCGACGATGAACATCGCGTGCAAGCCGGGGGCCTGGATGACACGGGAGGCGACGTCACCCGGCGTCAGTTTCGCGGAATGAACCGGCAGCATGTCGGCGTCGGTCGCTGCATGCGGCACGGCAGAGGGCGCGCTCATCGGCAGTGACGCTGACGCATCGGGCAGCAGGTTCAGCGCGCGGTAGTAGGGTAGCGCGGAGATGCCGCCATGGTCTTCAACGACCGTCAGTGTGCTCTGTGTCTCACTCGACCATGCCGACAGAGGGGCACTGCCAAGGGTTGCAGTGAACACGGCAATGAGACGTAGTCGCCGCCTTTGCAATGCGAAGGTTCGTAGCATGTCGCTGCGGCTCCTGTCGTCTGCGCCTGAACGTGGTTCATCTTGCGTTGCTCAGGTCACCCAGGGCCGCTGCCAAAAGGATATGCGTGTCGCCCGCTTTTGCCACGGATACGGTGTCGATCGTCATCGCGCTTTCGCCAGAACCTCCGCGCTGAATTCGGGCGCCACGCATGTGAATCATCGAGGAGTCACCGCCGTGAGCGCGGTGGATGGGGGCGTTTCTCATGACGCCCGCTGCAGATCAAGGAGGTGCGTCATGGGTGATATGAGCGCGGTGCCCGAATCCGATCCGAAGCGACGGACGCGCATGGGCCGTCGTCCGTGGGTAGAGCCATCCGGGTCGGGTATTGCCACGCTGGATGCGCATTCGCTTGATCCTGTCGTCGTGGGTCAGTTGGCACGACGCGCATTGATGGATCTCAAGAAGGGTTCGACAGAGGGCGTGAAAGCCGTGCTTCAGCCGGATCGTAGCGAGCTGCATGACCTGGTCGATGATCCGGAGCACGCGTATGCGCCGGACGAACGTCCGAACTGGAAACTCAGCTCTCTGCTGAGCAAAAACCGGTGGTATTGCGGAGCCAAGCTGGTCGGGTCGCATAGCTACAACCGGCACTTCGGGATGGAACGGTCGCGTAGCTGGACCATCCTCTTCGACAAGCTGACGATGTACCCGTTGGCGTTGTTCGATGCCACGGGTTATTCGACGCAGCGCACGGGTGCGTATGCATCGATCGTGGTCGATTGCCTGCTGAAGCAGAGTGCCTCGTTCAACGTGTTTGTTTTTGGTACGGGGCGGGTCGCCACGGCGGTCGTGGACGACCTGCAGGCCCATCACGCCGGGCGTATCCAGACGCTCTATGTCAAGAGTCATGAGATGGAGCGTGCCGAGGCTTTCGCACGCGATGCGGCGACGCGGGTGAGCTATCCGGTCGTGGCGGTCGAGCGTCTGGACCGTCTTTCGTTTTGCGAATTTGTCGTCACCGCGTCGAACGCGGCGTCGCCGCTCTTTGCGGCGGAAGATATCGGCCGCGATGCCGTCGTGCTGCATCTCGGAGGAAACGAGACGCCGGCTTCCTGGATACGCCATGTGCTGGAGACGGGGACTGTCATCTGCGATGACGTGCAGACGGTCGCGCATCGTCATTCGCAGAGCCTTGCACTGTATTTTTCCGCGCAGGGGCGTTCGCTCGAAGACAGCGCGTTGCCGTATCAGATTCTGGATCTGTGGCAGATTCTCGACGACCCCACGTTCAACGGCCGGAGGCCCGCATTAGTGACCTGCGTCGGTATGCCTGTGCTCGATCTCTATCTCGCCCAGTATGCGTATGAGCAGAACGATCTGACGCTCGCCGAACCGGCCAATGACGCCTTGGCCGGCCCACCGGGTTAAGTCCTCTGGTTAGAAGCGATCAACGGCGAACGCATCTAGCGAGAGGGACGGCTTGCCTTCGATGATGGCTTCCGCGAGCAGTTTGCCGACGATCGGTGCGAGCTGGAATCCGTGCGCCGAGAACCCGAACGCATGGAAGAGCGATGGCGCGGCGCGGCTGGGAGAGATGACGGGCAGGCCATCGGGCATGAAGCCTTCGATGCCGGACCAGCAACGCACGGCCTGGGCGTTTCGCATGATCGGGAACAGCGTACAGACCGTGCGAGCGGCTTTCGCCAGACCGTCGAGGGTGGTACCGGCGTCGTTGGTGTCGAGATCGACCGGGGCACGGTGTCCACCGCCGATCAGCACCGTGCCGTTGTCGAACTGCTTGAACGAGAGCGATCGACCGACGGCACCGACGACGGGCCCCACGAACCGCTCCATGCGTGCCGTGACCATCAGCATCGAGCCGTTCGGCCGGAGCGGGGTAGGGTCGCCGAGAGCCGCGGCCAGGCGTCCGGCCCATGCGCCGGCGCAGTTGATAAGGGTGGCGGCATGATAGGTTGCGGCACCCGCCCGTACGGTCCATCGCGCCCCATCGCGCGCCGGCAGGTCGGCGGCGCAACCTTCATGGAAGACCGCGCCGCGTGCTTCCGCCTGGCGACGAAACGCGGCGGTGGTGCGATAAGGCAGCGCATAGCCATCGTCGGGGACCCACAAGCCGCCCTCGCAATGCGGCGCCAGCGCCGGCAACCGCTGGTAGAGCGCGTCATTGTCGAGAACGAGCTCGCGATAAGCCAGTCCCAGCGAAGCCACCGCCCGACTACGGGCCCGGAGTTGATCCATCTCGGTCTCGGTTTCCGCGACGCGAATCTGACCCACGGGTCGGAACCCGCCGTCGTCGCCGACCAGCTCGGGCAGGCGGTGCCATTCGTCCTTCGCGGCGATCGAGAGCGCGAGTTCGGGTAATGCGCGTCCCAGCGTCCGGACGCCGCCGGCATTGACGCCCGATGCGTGCCGACCGACGTAATCTTTCTCCAGCACGCGAACGGAGGCGCCGCGCCGGGCCAGATGCAGCGCGGTGGCACACCCCATGAGGCCGCCGCCGATGATGAGCACGTCGGTACTGTTCATACGGGTACCTCGTCTCCTGCCAGTTCGGCCAGTTCCGCCAGGCGAACCGGGACGATCGGCGGCCGAATCCGCAGCGCATGCTCGACACGCGGCGCCTCGCCCTCCGCACACATCACATGCGCGAGCGTCAGCCCGCACTGACGCGATTGGCACGGTCCCATGCCGCAACGCTGACCGCTCTTGAGTCGGTTGGCGTCGCGCCCACCCTGGCGTGCAAACGCACCGACGTCGCGTCCATGGATCTCCTCGCAGCGGCACACCACGGTCTCGGGGTCGGGCGGCGAGCTGAACGTGGGTGCGGGGCGGTACAGCGTTTCCAGGAACGGCCGTACGGCGGCATCGCGGGTGAGCGTGCGCAGGATGGCATCGCGGCGGCGGGTGAACTCGTGCTCGCTCATGCGACCCAACGCGTGAGCGGCCGCCAGGGCAGCGAGCTCGCCACGCAGTGGCGCGCAGGCGGCACCGGTGATGGCGGCGGCATCGCCGGCCAGCAGGATCGCCGGCTGGGAGGTCTGTCCGCAGGCGTCCGTCACGACCCGCCAGCATTGCGCACGTTCGTCCCATACGCGCGCGCATCCCGCCGCGAGCGCGGCTTGAATGTGCGGGATCACGCCCTGATGCAGGAACAACCCCGAGGTCTCCAGCGACGTCCAGTGCCCGCCACGCTGGTACTGCACCCGTTCGAGCCGGTCCTCGCCTTCGGCGTGGATACCGGTGACGCCGTGCACGATACGCAGGCCGGCGCGGCGTAACTCCATCAACATCTGCACGCCTCGCGCGAGATAGCGCGCGCCGCGCAGCGCGGCACGCCACTGCGCCGCGGCGCGTCGGTAGTGATCGAACGGGGTCGTGTCCAGGACTGCGGCGATCGGAATACCGAGGCGGGCGTACTGGGAGGCGACGAGATACAGCAGCGGACCGGAGCCGGCGAAGACGGCGTGCGGCCGGCCGATGCCCGCCGTCTTCAGCAGGATCTGTGCGGCCCCCGCGGTCATGACGCCCGGGAGCGTCCAGCCGGGGATCGGGCAGGGGCGTTCGATCGCACCGGTGGCGAGGATCACGCGTTGTGCCGCGACGCGATGGGCGTGCCCGTTCATCGAGAAGGCGATGTTGCCGTCGGCGCCGACGAACCAGACGCTCGTGCCCGAGCGGTAGTCCGCGCCACAGGCACGTAGCTGGCGAACCAGGTCGGCCCCGTGGGCGTACGTCGTGCCGAGCCGAAGATGATGGGCGGGCTGCGTGTCGATGCCGCGGTAGATCTGTCCACCGGGGCTGTCCTGTTCGTCGAGCACCAGCACCGACAGCCCCCGGCGGCGTGCTTCGATGGCCGCTCCCATGCCGGCCGGTCCGGCGCCGATCACCGCGAGATCAACGGTCTTCATGCGTGGCTCTCAGGTCGACGTGCATGTCGTGTCGCACCGGCGTCAGGCAGGTGCGCTGGCCGGGCTGTCCGTCGATGCGCGCCACGCACTCGAAACATGCGCCCATCAGGCAGTAGGGTGCGCGCGGCAGGCCGCTGAGCGCGGAGCGACGCCAGAGCGGCACGTCGGCGTAACCGAGCAGTGCGGCGGCGACGCTGATTCGGGCAGGTACCTGAAGCGGCGTGCCGTTCACATAAAGCCGCACGGGCGTGTTGCCAGGGGCGAGCGGTTGGAACACCGAATGGCAGGTCATGATTTGCCGACAAAAAGACGGTCGAGGCCGACCAGGCGATCGATCGCGATGACCAGCGCGAGTGCGCCGACGATCATCAACGTCGACACGGCGGCGACCATCGGATCCATGGAATCTTCGATGCGCAGGTAGATGCGTACCGGGAGCGTCGTCATCGACGGCGACGCGATGAAAGTGCTCATCGTCAGCTCATCGAAGCTGTGGATGAACGCCAGCAACCAGCCGCTGGCCAGTCCCGGCAGCAGCAGCCGCAACGTCACGCGGCGGAACACCATCCACGCGGATGCCCCCAGCGAGATGGCGGCCTGTTCGAGCGAGGCATCGAGGCCGTAGGCAGAGCCCAGGGCAAGCCGGAGCGCGTAGGGCAGCACGATCACGAGGTGCGCGCCGAGCAGCCCCGCGAAGGTGCCGTTGAGTCCGATGGCGTTGAAGAAGCGCAGAAACGCGACGCCCAGCACGATGTTGGGAATCAGCAGGGGCGACATCAGGACGCCGTGCAGTGCCGAGCGCCCGGGGAACTCGCCGCGTGCAAGTGCGAGGGCGGCCGGCACCGCCAGCGCGATCGCGAGGCTGGCCGAACCCGTGCCGAGCAGCAGGCTCGTGCGCAGCGCATGGCCGAACTCGGGCGCGCTCAGCAGGGCCCGATACCAGCGCAGCGAGGCGCCGCCGAACGGCATCGACAGATAGCCTTTAGCGGTGAACGACACGAGCACGATCGCGACGAGCGGCGCGGCCATGAAGCCCACGAACAAAGTATGAAACGTCAGCGCCAGGGGGCCGTTCTTTCTCATGACAGGACCTCCTTCAGTGCGCCTTGCGCCGGCGGGGGCGCGCGGCGTTGCCGCTCAACCAGCCGTTGATACAGCGTCAGGATCAGCAGGTTTGCGGCCAGCAGCAGGACGGCGAGCGTTGCGCCGGTCGGCCAGTCCAGCGTGCCGAAGAACTGGTCGTAGACCGCGGTCGCCACGACCTTCAGGCGCCTTCCACCGATGATGGCCGGCGTGGCGAAGGCGGTGGCGGCGAGCGAGAACACGACCGCTGACCCTGACACGATGCCGGGCAGGATCTGGGGAAGGACGAGGCGCCGGATCACGGTCCACGGGCTCGCACCGAGGGAGATGCCCGCGTATTCCACGTCCGGGTCGCAGCCCTGCAGCGCGACCCAGACCGCGATGACGACAAACGGGACGAGCACGTGGACGAGCGCGATCACCATGCCCGTCATCGTGTAGAGCAACGAGAGGGGTTCGTTCACCCATCCCAGCGTGAGCAACCCCTGGCTCAACGGACCGTTGGCGCCGAACAGCACTGACCAGCCGAGCGTGCGCACGACGACGGAGATCAGGAACGGCCCGAGCACGGCCATGAGGAACAGGCCGCGCCAGGGCGCCCGCATGCGCGAGAGGATGTAGGCTTCCGGCGTGCCGATCAGGACACTGAGCAACGCCACCGTCGCGGCCAGCGCGAACGTGCGCGCGAAAATGACGTGGAAGTACGGATCGCCGAGGACCGCCAGGTAGTTTGTCGGTGCGGCATCGCTACCGGACCAGGTGCCCCGGCTCGCGTCGAAGGTATGCAGGCTGAGCAGCACGGTCGCGACAAGCGGGATCGCCAGCAGCAGGAGATACAGCAGCCAGGCTGGGCTGCTCAGTAGCCACGGCGTCAGGGCCGCACGGGACTTACGCATGACGGGTCTCCGTCACGACACGCACGTCATCCGGCCGCCAGCGTAGCCCGACCACGCAGCCCTCGTGTGCGTCGCCGTGACCGCTTCGCACCCGCAAGGCACCGAGCGCCGTGTCGATCTCGTACATCCAGTGATCGCCCCCGTACGTGCGGGCCGAGACCGTGCCGGTGAGGGTGCAGCCATCCTTGTCCGCATCGGCGACGTTCGGCAGCAGATCGATTTTCTCGGGACGCAGGCTGACGCGCGCGCGCCCTCGCACCGGCACCCGCTGCGTGGTCTGGAGCCACTGGCCGTGCGACTGGACCAGCACCGCGCCGCCCGGCCCCGAGGTCGCTTCGCCGTCGATCAGGTTGGTCTTGCCGAGGAAGGTGGCGACGAAGGGCGTGCGCGGATGTTCATAGACCTCCCGCGGCGTGCCGGCTTGCTCGATGTGTCCACCGTTCATGACGGCGACGCAGTCGCTGAGCGCCATCGCCTCGGCCTGGTCGTGAGTCACCATGATGGTGGTGGTGCCTGTGCCACGCTGGATGCGACGCAGTTCGTCCTGCATGTCCTCGCGCAGTTTGGCGTCGAGATTGGAGAGCGGTTCATCGAGCAGCAGGACGGGGGGCTCGATCACCAGCGCACGGGCGAGGGCAACCCGCTGGCGTTGCCCGCCGGAGAGTTGCGCCGGATAGCGATCGCCCAGCGTTGCCAGTCGTACCAGTTCCAGCGCGCGGCCGACGCGACGCTGCTGCTCGGGGCGCGGCACGCGGCGCGTGTGCAGTCCGAACGCGATGTTTTGAGTCACCGTCATATGCGGAAACAAGGCATATGACTGGAACACGATCCCGAGGCCGCGGGCATTCGCTTTGATCGCGAGCAGATCCCGCCCATCGAGCCGGATCGATCCTGACGAGGGCGTCACGAAGCCCGCGATCATCTGCAACGTAGTGGTCTTGCCACAGCCCGAGGGGCCGAGCAGGGAGACGAACCGACCGCGTTCGACAGTGAGGGACACGTCGTGCACGGCCACGGTCCCGGCATAGCGCTTCTGAAGCGCATCGAGTTGGAGGAAGGTCATAGGTCGACGCGAGGAAAATGTGGAAGGGGGGATGGACTGCGGCGGGGCGCAGCCATCAGCGCTCGACGTCACGGACCCAGCGCTGGGTCCACGCGACGCGCGCGGAATTCACGGTGTGCCAGTCGACCGGCACCAGGTGTGCGACGGCGTCCGAGCCGTAGACGACCGTTCGCGCGACCGCCGCGGGCAGCACGGTGGTGCGATTGACTGGCCCCCAGCCGGCGCGAGCGGCGAGGATGGCCTGCACGCGTGGAGCGAGAAGGTCCTGAACCAGTGCCTGGGCGAGCGCCGCGTGCGGGCTGCCGGCAACGACGCAGGCGCTGGTCACCAGCGCCTGGGCGCCTTCCTTCGGCGCGACGAAGGCGACCGGAAACCCGGTGCGCGCCAGGGCGTCGACGCGACCGCTGCCCCAGACGCCGAGCACGACCTCGCCGGTTTGCATCAGCTCGGAAATCTTGCCGGACGAGGTTTCGAAGGTGAGGACATTCGGGGCCACGCGATCCGTCAGGAAGCGGAAGCCCGGGGCGATATCGCTCGCGCTGCCGCCTTGCGCCTGCGCCAGCGCAAGCAGGGTCTGCAAGCCATACGTGTTGATGATCGAGGGAACGAGCACGCGCCGTCGATAACGCGGATCGGCGAGATCGGTCCAGGAGGTTGGTGCAGGCCACCCGTGACGCGCGAAGGCGGCGGTGTTGTAGGCAAGGCCGGTGGCGACGATGCCGATGCCCACCGAACGACCATCGCCATGCGTCGTGGCGATGTCGTACACGTCGCGGTAGACCGGCGCAGGTTCAAGCGGTTGGCATAGGCCCAGCGCGGTCGCTTCCTGCATCGGACCGTCGTCGAGGATCGCCACGTCGATCGCCGGGTGATCGCGCTCGGCCTGGAGCCGCGCGAGGTTGCTAGCGGACGCGCCCGCGACATACTCCACGTGAGCGCGCTGCGCCGCAGCAAAAGGCGCGAGAATCTGGGTCCGGAACGTGGCTTCTGTCGTTCCCCCATAACCGGCGACCACCAGCGCCTCGCTGGCGACGGCGGCCGGGGTCATTGCGCCTGCTAACGCGGCCATACCGAAGGCGCGTAACCAGGCTCGCGGCGCATCCATGCGCATGGCGATCTCCTTGAACGTTTGTGCTTATCGTGTCCTTGTCATGGTAGGCAGCAGAAAGGCATAGAGTCAAAGTCGAAATATGTAAGAATCTATGCCAGTGATCTATGGATGGATCAATGGGGGACACATTGCGTGATTTCAGCATGCGCCAGTTGGAGGTGTTCGTCGCCGTGTACCGGCGTCGATCCGTGACGGAGGCCGCGGAGGCCCTGCACATCACTCAGCCCACGGCGAGCAAGCTGCTTGCGGAGCTGGAACGGATTTCGGGGCTGACGCTTTTTACGCGGGAACAGGGGCGGCTCACACCGACGATGGACGCGGAGAGCCTGATCGAACCCGTCGAGAAGATGCTGGTGGCCAAAGACGAGTTGAAGCGAAATTTCGGGCGAGTCGCGCGCGGACAGGCAGGTCATGTTCGGGTGGCAACGCTACCGGCGTTCAGCGTGGGCCTCGTTCCGCACGCGGTCCATGCATTCCTGCGTGAGCGTCCCGAGGCGACCGCCGATCTGCATACCGCGCCATCCGACTACGTCATCGAAAGGGTGATGAACCGTATGGCGGACGTTGGCTTTGCGACGTGGCGCTCCGTGGATAACCGGGTCACGCTTTCGCTCTTCGCGTCGCTTCCCGCCGTCTGTGCGCTGCCGGCCGACGATCCACTCGCTGGGCGCACGGAAATCTGCCCTGAGGATCTGGCGGGGCGTCGGTTCGTCTCACTCGATAAACAGTCGCTGTTCCGCAGAGAACTTGATCGTGTATTCGAAGAGGCCGAGGTCGCGCGCCGGATTGTGATTGAAGCCGGCGACGCGGCCACGGTGTGCAAACACGTGTCACTCGGAAATGGCCTGACCGTCATCGATCCGATTTCCGCGCTTGATCGGTGGCGCGGCGGCGACATCGTGATGCGGCCCTTCACCCCGGAAGTGACGTTCGAGGTGTACGCGGTCAAACCGAACGGGACAGCGCTCTCGACGTTGGCCGAGCAGTTCCTCGCCGAAGCCGGTCAGGTGCTCGCCGCGTTGCAGCGCGAGATCGCCGCGGCCTGTCGGGCAGGTCCAGCGTGCTGATAGGCGATGGGGCGTCGCGCACCACATGGACGGACGGCGATCGGCGTGCGCGGCTGCCCGTTATTCATTCCGATCGATCCGGAGAAGGCCCCCGAACTTGCCGCACACGTACGTGTGGTGCAGGCGTCGGCCGCGTTGGATTTCGAGCAGTTGCCCAGGCTCGGGGCACACCAGGAGATTTTCGCCTACCAGATCAGAGAGGCCGGCGACACGGTGTTCATCAACATGGAGTTTTACGGCCGGCATCGAGCAACGGCCTTGGCGATGGTGGCCTGAACGGTCACACGAACTCGGCGCCTTGTCACCATGGCGACGGCAGGGGCTAGAACTTGTGCCGCATGCCGACCCGCGCTAACGCCTGGCGGTTGCTGCTTGAGGCGGTGAGGCCATTGATCGCCGCCACGGCGGGGCCACCGGTGGATCGCGTGCCGGACGCCTTCTGGATCATGCCGACGATGTAGACATCGGTGCGTTTCGACAGAACATAGTCAGCGCCGATCGCGCCTTGCCAGTAGGTCGCGCCGTCGTTTGTGGCGGTGGTGCTGGCGACGGTGCCGCTTTTCAAATAATTGACCGCGGTGCCGAGGACAAGTGCCGGCGTCGCCTGAAACCGGAGATTCAATTCGACGTCATTGAACGTTGCTGAGCCCGAGTAGTGCAACGGATTCGGACCCGATGTGGAGGTATCGCCGAGCGACAGGAATCTCGTATTCGAGTACGTCATGCCGAGTGTGGCCTTTCCGATCGTGTAGGCCGCACCGGCACCGATGACCTGCATGGACCGGGCTGAGGCAAAGCCACTGGTTACCGGCGACGTGAAGTAGACACCGTTCGCGCTCACCGCGGTACTCGCGCCGTTGTCGCCGTAGAAACCGACATTCGGATTGCGAACGTTGAGGTAGCCCACACCGACGGTCAAGGCCCCACTGTCGTAGCCGGCGCCGAGCGACCACACCTGGTCTCGAGAAGCATGACCTGCGATACCACCGAGGCTATAGAGGCCATCGACTTTCAGCCCCTGGTAGCTCGCGCTTGCCACCTTGATCGCATTGTTGACGCGACCGGTGTTGTTGAAGTTGTCGATATCGGCGGGATGGGCGGTAATCGATCCGCCCCATTGATCGGCGATACTCAATTTCCCGAGGAAATCCACCACCGAATCGTATTGCCGCCCGATCGTGACGGTGCCCAGGTCGTTACCCAGGCCGATCCATGCCTGACGGCCGAATTCCAGCCCCTGAGAGCTACCGGGATTCGCGTTGCTCAACGCGCCGTTGGTGATGTTGAAACCATTCTCCAGCATGAAAAGCGCCTTGGTGCCGCCCCCCAGGTCCTCCACGCCGCGGATGCCCCATCGGGTGCTTTGCAGACCGCCGCTTCCCATGCTGACCAGGTGTTTTCCGTTCACGTTCGTGTTGTAGGTCAGGTTCTCGTCGAGAATGCCGTACATCGTGACGCTGCTTTGCGCGCTCGCGAGAGAACTGACGGCGCCGGTGAGGAGCGTCACGATAAGCGACGAAGTCTTCATGCTTTCTCCAAGTCAGATTTGTGGTTATGAAACCTTCTGTCCGCGAGTCGCACTATCAATACAAAGCACTGCCAAGGATTGGCGGTCTCACATGGAAGGGTGAAGGGAATCTATCGACGCCATTTTTAGACGTCCAATTCCAATTCACCTTTATTCCATGCCGGAAGGCTATGACGACACGAAACACGCTGGTCGCCGGTATGCGCCCATGGCGCCGGGAGACCCGTCTGCTACTGTGGAGAGGCCGTGAAGCAGCGTGAATTTATCGAGTGATTTCCCGAGCGCCTCGAAGTGCTGATCCGGCGCAGGGCGTGTCGGATCGAAACCGCGCTTGAAGTGCGGACAGAATCGGGGCGAATCGTGTGGCCTCTCGCCTCAATGCTGGTGGCGGAGCAGGCTCAGCACCATTCCATCAAGGGAGGGGGCAGAAAGGGCGTGCGGTTATTGGATGCGGACCGGAAGGGCGCAGGCACTGTAGTACACGTGGCAATGGGTCGTACCCGTGCTGCAAACCTTTATGCCATCGTCGCTTGCCTGTGCGACCGTGGCGGCGGAGCTGGCATTGATTTTCCCGTCGCCGATGATCACGACGCCGCACTGATCATGGAAAGAAATGAGGACCCTGCATTGGGTGCCGCCTTGATTTTGGCATTCGCTTACGGCCGACGCCTCAGCGCTCGCTTGATTCGTGCCATTCATGGAAGCGCCGAGTTTGCCGAGTTGATTATCTGTCGCAATGGCGCCCCACTGGCTGGCCCATCGCGCCGGAGGTTGCTGCACTCGCTGCTGAGAGGGCTGCGCGGCACTGTTGGTCGGCATGCATCCTTGCCACCCATTGCCTTGAATGGGTACGCAGTCTATGCCGGGTTGTTGGGCATACGCAGCACGACCACAAGACACCGCAGCGATGAACAGCAAACTCAGCATGGAACGGATTTTCATGCCCATCAGCGTCCTTGTCATTCATCATCCCCCTGAAAAGGCTTTACAGCGTCTTGTCCGAATCTTAGGGCAGCCGCAAGCGATGCTCCGGGTTGGCGCCGTGAGCGGCCTGCCGATCCGCCGTGCGCCAAGTATAGATGCGCCGCCACGTCTTGACGTACAGGCTCTCGCGACCCGACGGCTCAGGAATCGAAACGGAGGGCTATACGACACCTTGGTACAGGCGTTCACGTGAACGGCGAAGTCAGGCTATCGATTGCGTTATGGCATCGCCGTCGACAGGCTCAAACCGAGCACACGAACGAGATGCTGTCGCACTCTACGCCTGTAATAGGCTGCGACTGTGCCGCCGGCGGGGCGATGATAGCGTCCGACGGCGATGAGCCAGTCTTCGCCCGGATTGTGTTGCTCGCGCAGGATGGTGGCGGCAATGGCGAGGTTGCGATACGGGTCGAGCAGTTCGCACGGTTCACGGTAGCGCTGGGCCTGATACCCCAGGTTGACCTGGCCCAGACCGACATCGAGGCGCGTGGCAGGCCACTGTCTCAGAGCGATCCGCAGTGCGCCGCACGCCTGTGCGGCAGTAGCATAGCGATACGGTACGCCTGCGATGTCCAGCGTCCACGGCCAGGGAATCAGGTGGCCGTGGAATCGCGCGCCGCTCTCCTGGAGCGCCACGGCGAAGAGCACGGTCGACGGGACGCCCGCGTCGTTGGCCGCGATCTGGTACGCAGGCGGCGGGAGCTCCATGGCGTGAATGGGGAGCGACGCAAGCCCGATCCATAAGGCGGCGATCCGCGTATAACGCCGAGTCACTGGCGTGACCATTGCCCGTGATCTTCCTTCAACACGGCGGGAAGATCGCTTTGGTCGCCGAGCGACAACCAGCGACCGGCGTCATGGTTGAGGGTGATCGTACGCGCGCGGACTTTCGCAGGATCGAGGCCAACGCGCCTGGCCCATTGGCGGATCGCGCTGTCATCGCCACGACTTCCGACGACATAGATATCGAAGGGCAAGCCTTGGGTCTGCAATGCCTGCACCTTCGCGTCGCACGCGGGACACTGATCGCGCACGAACACCGCCAGCCGTCCGGTGGCGTCCGTTGACGCGGCGACGGCCGGCGAGGCCGCGGTATCCTGCAGATGGACGGGTTGCATGGTGGGGTAGAGGCGCTTCCAGGCCGCGTCGTAGGCGAGCTGATAGGCGAGTTCTTTCTGGACACGCTGGGCTTCGAAATGCACCTGTAGCTCGGCATAGCGTCGACGCTCGGCGTCGGACCGTGCCTCGATCCCAAGTGCCGTCAACGGGTCGAGATTGGGTGAGGCGATCCCGAGCGGCCCGCGCATCAGTTGCTCGTAACGACTCCACTCGTCGGCGTGCAGGCCCCATGCCTGGGCTTGGGATGCGTCGTGAGGCACAACGGCTGTTGCCTGGATGCGCGTGCTTTGCGTGCTTACCTGTTGGGCATGACTCATCGGAGAGGTCGACAGGGTGATCCACGCGGCGGCGGTCATCGACCAGCAGAGCGCTGCGCGATTCATGGTGTGCGTCCTGGAATGTCGAGACGGACGGTTTGCCCGTTGGCGCGGAATATGGCCGTCGACCCGTCGATGGTCTGGAGCTGCCAGCCGGCGGTCGCATCCCCGGGATGCAGTAGTGTGGTCTGATCGATGGGTGCATTAACGCTTGGCGCGACTGCAAGAAAGCCCTCGCCCCCGCGCAGTTCCGTGCCGAGCACGGTGAATGGCGGCGTCGGGACGGGCGCTGCCACCGGACGAGGCCGCCGAACCGGCTTGCGGTCCGGTTTGACATGCTGGGCGGCTACCTCGGCGTCGAGCTGGCCGAGGCGGGTTTGCAACGCGGCCAGGTCCTGGCTCGCCGCGCGGGCGTCGATGGCCTGCTCAAGCTTGCTCAAACGTGCGTCGGTCGCTTTCTGGGCGGCGCGCAGATCCGCACGCCGCACGATGTCGACGGGATGCGAAAGCGCGGTCACGCGTTGCTCGAGCGCGGTTTGTTCACGATGTAAGCCATCCATATCCGCAACGCGCGGCACATGCGCGACGCGTGTCGCGATGCCGGAGACCAGCAGGTAGTCAATCACGACACCGGCGCTGACGAGCGTGCCCCATGCGCAGGCGACGAGGAGGGGTAGGCGTAGGCGGGGAGTCCCGGACTGCGGAAGCGGCATGGTCATGGCGTGCTCTCGTGGGCAGGCGTGATCGAATCGTTCGGGGCGGCCGGGCCCGGCGCCGCGAGGGAAGTTGCCGGCAGGGGCGATGTTCCTGGGATTGGGTTGAAGCACACGGTGCGCGTGGCGCTGTCGACGGCCACTTGCCAGGCGCCGCCGACAAGCGCCTGAAGTGCGTCTCGCAGGGTGACCGGACCGAGATGCAGGTCCGCGGCGGGCAGCGGCCAGCCAAACAGCGACTGGACCGGGCCTTCGCCGGTGCAGAGTCGATAGCCGGAGCGTCGCAGCACATAGCGCAGTGCATCGCCCACGGTGGCATCATCCGCACCCGGCATCGTCACGTCGATGATTTGCTGCATGAGTTCGTGCTGCGATGCCGTCACGCCGACCTCGACCAGCGTGTAGCGGCCGTAGCGCACCGCTGGCACCTCGGACTCAGGCGCAGGCGCGACCTGTCCGGTGTCGCTGAGCGCGGGGGCGGGGGATGGGGCCGCAGGCGTGACGGTGGCGCAGCCGGCGACGAGTTGCGCACCGGCGAGCAACCACGCGTAGCGAGTGAGCAGACGCCGCAGGCGAGATGGGGCAGGGCTAGGCATACGGAAGTCCCCAGGATCGATGAGACGTCACCATCGCGGCGGCGTGCCCGGGTGTCACTCGCCAATCGGTCACCTGTCGCGACCGCTTTCCAGCCGTCCAGGCCGAGCCCGGTCGTCAGCGACGACCCACGCCCGGAGGCGAGCACCGATGTGCCAAAGACCACATCCCACGAGATCGTTGCGACGGCGGATAGAATGAGCCTCCAGGCGGCTCGTCCGCGGCGGCTGCTGGGGCGAGTGGTCAGTCTGTCGATCTCTCACGAAAATCGGCGGCCAGCGATGCCGGGCCCGCGCGCGTATCGTTGAACAGCGGCGAGTCGAGTGGGTGCCTTGCGCGCCAGCGCAGCACAGATGCGCCATTGAATCGTCCACGGGGGAGCACCATGCGGTGTGATAGCTGCCATCAAAAAATGCAAAAAGTTGACCGGCGCACGGAACTGGCGGAGTTAGACGATGAGGCTACCGACGGCCAGATGGCGGATTACCTCGCTGCGGAGGAATCGGGTGACTACGGTGCATGGGGCATCGGGATCGTGGAGTATGAGTGCCGCCGATGCAACCGCATCTTTCAAGTCATGACGGACGAGCTGCAAAGCTACGATCCCTTGATTCTCGGCTGGCACGAGAAAGCCAAGGAGGGTGACTATTTTTCCCGCTTCGTTTTCGAGTATCTGGCGTTTTGCGCGCTGCTAAAAAACAAGCTTTTCATTGCGATCGACAGCGATCGAAGAGCGATACAGGCGCTCAAGCGAGACGAGGGGCGAAAAAAAACTTATCTCGCAGCCATTGCCGGGGATGAAGCTTTGTTCAAGCTCTGGCAAGCGGTGATCAACGAGCTCGGCCAGATGCCTCTGCTCAACAGCTCCCGCGACCTCGATCATCCAGAAATTGACGCGTGGTGGAACAACACGAGCGACGATATCGCGAGGGCCGAGAACGCGCCCAAGGGCGTTGTCCTATCTCTGGCGGATTGGGGGAATATGGTCGAATTTTGGTACGGTATCCGAAATAACTTATTTCATGGTGGAAAATCTCCGACCATTCAACGCGATTGTTTCCTGGTCGAGCACGCGTATCTGACCTTGAGGGCTTTTGTGGCGGCCGAAATCGCCGGCATGGCGTAGTTACTGAAATTTGCCCAAAGAGCGGCCCTGCATGGTCGTTGGTAACGCATGGATGAGGCAGGTATATCGATGTCTGAACACTCCACGATTGTCCTCATTGGTCCCGGAGCGATTGGAACGACCGTGGCGGCGGCGCTTCACGAGGCCGGCCGCAGTCCGATGCTTTGCGGTCGCTCTGGATGGGAATGTCTGACGCTGCGCTTCGATGGTGGGCACATCGTTGTGCCGGGGCCGGTGCATACGGTTCCCGCGCACATCAAAAACACGGTCGACCTGGTTTTCGTCGCGGTCAAGTCCACACAGCTAGAGGCGGCCGCGCCGTGGCTTTCCGCCTTGTGCGATGCGAAGACCGTCGTGTGCGTGCTGCAGAACGGCGTTGAACAAGAGACACAGGTTGCCCCCTATGTGGCCGGTGCCACCGTACTACCGTCGGTGGTATGGTTTCCCGCGCAACGTGAGGCGAACGCCTCGGTGTGGCTACGTGGCAAACCGCGCCTGACTCTGCCCGACATACCGGCAGCCGATCGGGTGTGCTCGGCGTTGCGCGATACGCTGTGCTCGGTCGAGGTGGTCACGGATTTCACGTCTGTCGCATGGCGAAAATTGCTACAAAACGCTGTCGCGGGCTTGATGGTGCTCACGGGTCGCCGCGCCGGTATGTTCTCGCGCGATGACATCGCCCGGCTATCCCTTGCTTACCTGCGAGAATCGCTGGCGGTTGCCCGAGCCGAGGGCGCCGCGCTTGGCGACGAAGTACCCCAAGAGATCCTCGATGGTTTTCAGCGTTCCCCAGCCGACCTGGGTACCTCCATCCTCGCCGACCGTCAAGCCGGCCGCCCGTTGGAATGGGATATTCGTAACGGCGTCGTACAACGGTACGGTCAGCGTCACGGCATCCCGACGCCGATCAGCGACATAGTGGTTTCACTTCTGGCCGCCGCGAGCGACGGGCCAGGGTGAAATGGCCTATCGGCAGGCGATGGTCGCGGTGTCGATGTCGATGGCCACGCGATGAACGCGGGCATATCGGCGGTGTCCGTCGCCTTGCGACATGTCGCCACGATGTGACGAGGGCTCGTGCCATGCCACCTTGCCTCGTGATGGAGGTGTCGATGGTTGGTAAGAAAAGGAAAGGCCGGCGTCCCGGAAAGGACGCCGGCATGGGTGGGTTACGCCGCGACCAGTTGCCGGGCCAGGGCGACTTCGACGGAATCACCGTCCTGATTCAGAATGTCCAGGCCGGATTCGGGCACGTCTCCCGACGTGCTTTGCGACACCATGATCTTCTTGGCCATCAGCCCCAGGCAGGTCATCTGCGAAGAGTTGGCATAGCCGAGATAGATCACTTTCACCGCAAGCTTCTGGCCAATGCGCCAGGATCGGCGGGCCGCCTGCTGCAACGAATATACGTTGTAGCCTGACTGCATGAACACGATCGTTGGAAATTCCAGCAGGTCCAGTCCCGTTTTCACCAGTTCCGGATTGGTGACAAGGACATCGATGCCACGATCCAGCTGCTCGGCAATCCAGTCCTCGCGTCGGGAAGCGTCCACGCTTGCGCGCAGTACCGCGACCTTCAGACCTTCCTGTTCGAGCAGGACCTTCAGGCGCGAGGTGGTGTCGCGCGTGCCTGTGTAGACGGAATAGACCAGCGTCTTGCGACCTTCAGCCTTCTCCTGCTTGCAGATCGCCAGCAGCTCGCGTTCTTTCGGCATGACCTCCAGATCACTGAACTGGGCGGGCACGAAGGCCAGTCCTTCACGCGTCCGAGGATGCTTCACCGACTCCGAACGAAAACACGTGTCAGGCCAGGCCAGCAGCACATTGAGGACCACGCCGAGCAAGGTCGTATCGCGTTTCGCGAGCGCCTGTTTCAGATGCATCGTCAACGTACTCGACAGGTCCCGATAGGCTTTCGCCTGCTCCGGTGCCATGGCGACCTCGCGAAATTCCTCGTCGTACGGCGGCAGGACGTTGCCACCGATATCCTTGAGCTTGAGGAAGACCGTGAACGGCAGGACGCACCGCAACACGCCCTTGGGACCAAACCCCGGCGCCTTGACGGTGCGCACCGTGATCTTGGAACCCTTCGCCGTCTTGTGCGCCGTGCCCTTGCTCTCGGAGTAGATGTCCTTCAATACGCCGTGATCGCGCATGAACGCCATCGCCGCCGACGTCATGCTGCCGCTCTTCGTCGGCCGGTAGCCGTCTTCGATCATCCGTCCTGGGAGGGCACGGAACAGCAGGTAGAAGAGATCATCGCCGTAGCCGCCCATCAGCGTGCCGGTGAGCAGCAGCGTTTTGCGCGCCTTGGCTGCGAGCACCCCCATGGCCTGGCCCTGCGCCGAGCCACCGTTCTTGTACTCATGCGCTTCGTCAGCGATAAGCAGGTCGAAGGTGCCTTGAGGCAGGTAACGTTTGATGAACTCGGAGGGCTGGTAGCCACCCTCACCGAAGCCGAACTCCATACTTGCCATCGCGCGTTCCATGCGATGGGCCTGACGGTCGGAAAACACGAGTTCGCCGCTGTCGTCCATCAAGTTGATGAACTCGTGGATGTTGTCGCCGAGCATCGAAGCGAGGAACGCATCACCGAATTTCTGCATCAGCTTCTGCGCGGTGACTTCCCCGATCGTTGGAATACGCTTCAACGCCCTGAGCACAGCGGTTGACTGGTCCGATGCCGAAAGTTCGCGTGGCCGCATCAGCGTCCACAACGCGGCGCCGCAGCGGCCGCACCAACGGCGACTTTCTTCGGCATCGAGATCGACTGGATTGAGCGGCTCGCCGTCGTCGTCGGTGATGAGCTGGCCGCAGTCGGGACAGGTGGCCGCGAAGCCTTCACGCGTCCGACGCGGACTGTAGATCGGCTTCCAGTGAAAGCCCATCCGCATCCGCACGCGCCCCAGGACAAAGAACTCCTGACCCTGGGCCGGCACGCCGAGCTGCTCGCGCAGCTTCATCAGTTTGACCAGCGTGTCGGGGCCGTTGAGTATCCAGACCTTGGCGTTGGCCACAGTCTCCTGGATCTCCCGACGCCATTTGTAGACCAGATGCGGCGGGGAGAGGACGAGGGTGCGGCGGTACCCTTCGGTATGGAGGACGGCGGCGGTGGCGATGCCCACGGTCGTCTTGCCGCAGCCCATCTCGCCATTGACGATAGCAGCACGTTCGTCGCGATCAATCAGCAGTTCGGTGACGGCGTGAACTACTTCGGCCTGTGCCGGGAACAGCTTGCGCTTCAGGCCATCGATGACCTGTTGCCGGTGAGAATGTGGCTGGCCGTCGTAGACCGGTGGGTTGGCGCGATTGAGGGATTCGAGCAGATCGTCGCCGAACTCGGCGACGAAGTCCGTCAGTCCCATCGTGAGAGGGGATGAAGCGGCGTCCAGCAGGTCGCCTCGCGCCGCATCCTGGTCGATCAGTTCGGTGGTCATGGTGCGCTCCTGAAAAAGCGGGGTACGCACCGCACCCGCTGGGGCGATGGCATGCCCCAGGGTGGGAAGGAATTCGGACGAACGGTGTTACGGAAGCACCGGTTCGTCGTCGAGCCGCAGTGAGGTCGCACTGCGATCGGCTTCAGTGACAATGCAAAGGTGCCGGCCGCCGGCGATGTCGTACCGCGAGACCAGGCGTCCGTGTTCGTGCAGGGCGACGTCGTTGTGCTTTCGCATGGCATCGTCGACGACGCCCCAGTCGCCCTGGAGGTGATGGGTCAGGTGCAGGGCGGCAAAGAGCCGCCCTTGCTGTTCAAGTTCGATGACCCCCTGACTGAAGTGCACCGCACCAGGGAGGAAGCGATAAGCGTTGATGGCGACCAGCAGGGCGCCGCTGCGGACGGTAAGCATGGGGAGATGCTCCACGTAAGAGGCACGTCCCCACGGGGAAATCGTGCCCCAAGGGTTAGGTGTATGGTCGGCGAATCGTGATCAGTCGTCCTCGCATTCGTCGGGTAATTGCACGATCGTCATGTCGCGATTTCGGGTGGTCACGACCCAGAGCGTGATATCTGGCGTGACCTTGTAGAGGGAGAGCAGGGGAAGTCGATCGCCGCTCAGTGCTGCGTCGTTGATTCGACGAAGGGAGTCGGTTGCTTCGCCCCAGTCGCCGCGAGCGTGGCGCTGAAAGTACGGCCAGGGATCGAGCCGACCTTGGTCTATCAGGCGGTTAACGCCTTCGGTGAAAATGAGTGCGCCTATCTTGAATAACGGTGATGGAACCTTTGCGTGACAATTTTCAGGTGCCATGGCTATCTCCGGAGAAAAGCGGAGTCCGGCACCCGGGCGGGGCGACATGACCCCGTAGGTGAGCAAAAGGCGGTGGTGGACCGCCCGAAGGTGCGATATCAACGAATGACGACGATCTCGCCGTGCGTCGGTGAGCCAGGGGTCATGTCCCACGCGCGGATGATGGGAACGAATCGATCGGTGAGGATGCGTGTTTCCGCGATCGAGCCGTCATCCCGTTCCGTGAATTCCGTGCGCAGGGTCTTCTCCTTGTGCGTGTCACCCTTCACGGCCAGTACGCGGCCGGTCCGGGACGTCACGACGCCAGAGATCGCACCCGCCGCGAGGGCCAGCGCGAGATGCCAGTGTGATAACGCGCGTGCCGGCGGCCGCAGGGATTGCTGGGCCGCACCGAGGTGCACATCGAACATGGGCCAATTGCCCTGCAGCCGATGGACTTCATCGGCGAACTGAGCGGGGTCGAGCGTGACGCGGAAAAAATCCTCCGGCTCGTTGACGCTTGCCGGTACGACGTAGGGCTGAAACGGCCAGGCCTCGGGCAGTTCCTCGGCTTCCTGCTCACCGCGGCCCACCTGCAGCAGGCATTCGCGCGCGGCGCGTGCGGGGTTGCCTGTTTGGTCACGCTGGCGGGTCCGTCGACCGAAGATAACGACCTGCTTGAACTTCGTTTCGACGGAGCGATAGACGCGCACCTCGATGAAGTGGCGGGTCAGCCAGCCGACCAGCTCGTCGTCCAGGGTGTACGACGGCACGATGAAGATCAGGACACCGCCGTATTGCAGCAGTGGCAACGTGCGTTGATAGAACAGCTTTTCCAGCCGCGGGCGGCCGTGCCCCTGATAGCCGATGTTGCCGTCGGCGTCACGGGACAGATCGCCGTAGGGTGGATTGAGCCAGAGTAGCCCAAAGGTCTGCCGGGTGATGATGGTGTCCATCAGGTCGCCGTGAATGCAGTGGTCGACCAGCGGACGGGCGTGGTTTGCCCGCTCGACATCGTATTCGACGGCGTACGCACGGACGCTGTCGCGTCCGAGCGCGTGCGCTGCCTCCGCGATGGCGACACCTTCACCCGCGCAGGGATCGAGGATGCACATGGAGCCGCTTGCGGGAGCGAGTGCGGACAGCGTTCGCTCCAGTGTCGGTTCGTCCGTGGGGAAATAGCCGTTCTTGACGAAGTTGCGCGCAAGGCGCGGAAACATGAGGGCCATGGTGACCTCCTGCGAAAAAATTAGAAGTGGACACGCGTGGGGGTGCGTGTCGGGGATGCCCTTATGCCGCGCGTCGCAGTGACGTGCGGGACTCTGGGAGGGACGGCGACGCGGCCAGGTCCTGCTGGCGGATCAGCTTGCCGAGGGCCTGTGTGATCGCGGGCACGTCGATGGCGAGCCGGTATCCGTCGAGCGGACCGAGGGCGGTGGGAAGTCGGTTCAGCATGTGCCGATCACGTAATTCGCCCAGCACGGTGTCGCGCCAGTGATCCAGCAGGGGCAACGGGCACGTGTCGCGTACCAGTCGCCAGAGCCGGTCGATCTCGTGGTCGTGCCCGCGGGGGAGGAGTGCGAGCGCGCTGGCGTTGGCCTGGTCAGGTTTCACGCAGCGTTGGTCGAAGAGCCACAGGTGAACCAGCGAGCCGAACAACGTTCGACGGAAGGAGCGACCGCTGCATTTCTGGAGCCGGTCAACCTGACCGACGAAGACCTGCAGGGCGCCGCCGCCCGTCTGTAGATGGAACTGCTCCAGGCCGCTTTCGGCGGGGCCCAGGGTGAGTCGAGCCAGAAACGCCTGGGTGGCGGTATCACGGCCCCAAACAGACAGGAAGACCAGGTTGCCGCTTTCGTCGCCGATGTAGGCGTCAGCCATGAGGTCAGGGCATTCGTCGATGGGATACAGCGCATGAGAGGGGGCAGGCATGATGACGTCCTCGATACGGTGAGGGGCAGCACCGCCCGCAGGGGCAGCCGGTGCCCCGATTGGGAAGAGAGAATGCGGATCAGGGTGATCGATCCGCTCGAGTTGATTCAGTTGCGCTCAGGCTGCGGCGAGATGCCAATCCTGTGACCGCGGCGCGAATTCGTACCCGATGACTCCGAGACGGTCGCACTGCTCACGCAGGCGGCGGCGGTCGACGGTCGTATCGAGCTTGACGATCTCACCGAGCGGCCAGAGGTGGCCGAAAAGCAGCTCGTCCTCCGCATCGGTCGACGCATCCGATGATGTCTCGACCGGTGTTTCACCGAACGGTGTGGTATCAACCAGCGGATCGCGCCGATGGCGGGTTTTCGTCTTGGCTTCGACCGAGGGCATCGCCGGGCGCGGTGCTTGCGCTTCTTCATCAATCGGATCGACTTCCTGCGGACTCAGCCGGCGAGCCTCTTCACCCGTCAGTGCGTCGATAGTGGAGAGGGTCATCCCAGCCAGAAGGGCCCGAATTTCGATGACCATGCGGCCACCGTTGGCCATGTAAGTCGCTGGACGGATTTCGGCAATGGCAAAGTCGCCGTCGTATTTGCCTTCGCGATACTGATCGAGTTCGGCATTCTTGACGACGAATTCGCCAATCGATGTCGCAAGACGGCCAACGTTGAAGTCACCGTTACGACCGTGGATGGTTTTGATGGCCAGTTGGCCGGGCATACTGATCATGGAAGACTCCTGCATGCAGGCGCGTCCATGCCACCGACGTGAACGTCGGCGGCATGTGGTCGCGAGGATAAGGAAAGGGCCCGGTGAGGCCGCTGATTAGAACGATTGGCCGACGGCGTGTCTGGTGTCGGCGATCTCGCTCGTGTCGTCGGCTTCGCCGTCGCTGGCTTGCAACGATGCGTCCATGGGGATGGCGGCGGCCGTCGGTGCAGCCTCGGGCGGTTGCGCGTGAACGTGCGCGTCGCTTTCGTCGGTGGGAACCGCTTTCGGTTCGGCCTTGTAGACCAGTTTGCCGTCGATCTTGATCCAGCCGATGTAGAGCAGGCGGGCCTTCAAACTGACACCGGTCTTACCGGCGCGGTCTCCCTTGGTGTACACGAACGTGTCCGGCCAGAGGTCACCGAGCCGCACGAAAGCCAACACCTTTTTCTCGGCATCCACCGCGTCCTTGCAGCGTCGCACGAGATGTTCGGCATCGCCGCCGACAACGTTGGTATCGAAGCGAAGGTAGTCAGGTTTGTCGCTTGAACCCTTCAGAATATTGACGTCAACTGCCCAGAACGGTTTGCCTTTCTTCGGCCTTACCTCGCGAATGCGGTTGAAGTAGCCGATGCCGGTGGTATGCAGGTCGAAATAGGTGCTTTCGCTGGATGAGGACATGGTGGACTCCCGGGAAGAACGCGGAGACACACCAGGCCCCAGGCGGGAGGTGTGGAACCCCCGCATGGGTGGATAGAGATGGCATCCTCGTCGATGATCTGACGACGTTCGCGCATGGGATGCCGGTGCGAACAGGGCGGATCAATGCGGTCGAGACCGCACCGTAGCCTTGAGATCCGGGCTACCTGGGCATGTTGCTGACGAGCGTCAGCGGAACATGCGTTCAGCGTGAGTCAGCGAAACGGCGACATACAGTGAGAATGGGTGGGCGACGCTTCCCGGTTTTCCGCTGAGTGGCATCTCGACATGACGGTCTCATGCGAATCTCCCCCAGGAGATTCGCACGGGTTTGTTACGAGTCTTGCGTGCTTTCCCGGCGAGCGGGAAGGTCTAAAAACCGAGGGTTTGAAATGGCGGCCAAGGTCTCTTCGGCCGAGGCATCGCCTTCCCAGTGGCCGTCGTAGAAGGCGCTGCGATCGAAGTCGGAACAGCTGTCAATATCGATGCATGGCGTCCCATCGTGGCAGTACGCCCAGCACAGATCCTGAGAATCGGGATGGAACAAGGCAACGGTGTCCGGACTGGTAATCAGTGCTTTGCCCGGGTTGGCCGCGAGCAATGTGCGATAGCGAGCAAGCACGTCTTCGTAGCTGAGCCATTGAGTGGACATGGCGATGACCTCGTGGTTGGCGTAGGAATAACAGCGCACGCGGCTCTTTGCCGTGATGACGCTGCGGGACATAGGGAGTAGAAAAAAAGACCCCCTCATGCGAGGGGGAAAGGGGGTGCGGAAAACGCGCTGATGCTTCCGGGGTGAAACGAGGACTGCCACCAGGGGAGGTTCAACCCGTCGTCGGGACGGTGGCCGTATGCCGGGCAAATCCTCGCGGCACCGATGTATGGTGCGCGCCTGTCATGCGGGCGGCAGCGAACAATCCGTTGTCCGGCAAGACCGATTATGGTGATCGGCACAAGGGGAGGTCGGCGCGTCATGCGCTTGGTGGGCATCGGGCTTTGTCGTGCGCCTGGTCTCTTCGCTGCGAGCCGAATGGATCGCGGAATGTGGAGCGATGCGCCATCCGGTGCGTGGCATGGGAAACCTTCATACCCATGAAAAGGAAAGAGGCGTGGTCCCTTGCGGACACACGCCTATGAAAGGAAACACCAGGGTCTTTCACACTGCGCAAAGCATGAGTCGTGCGATGACCCGGCGCAGGTGGCGACGCATCTGCGTGATGGTCATGAGGTGCTGAACGCCAGCGCGTTGCAGCAGCGCTGCGCCCTGTGCAAGATCGTAGAAGCAGACGAGAACGGCAGCCAGTTGCTGCTGCTCCTCCGAGAGCGCGTCGAATCCGTTGCGGATCGCGCCCACGTTCGGGCGTAGGTCGCGAGGGTCCACAGCGTCATTGACGCCTTGCGCGGTACCATCGCCGAAGAGATGGGAGCCGACGAGCTCGACGGCGTGGCGCCAGGTAAAAAAGAACTGGAAGTGCGACGGTTTCATCCCTTTGTCGAGAGGGACGACGGCATCGAGAACATCTTCCTCCAAAAGATCAGACATGGCCGAGAACTCCTGGGTGGTGAAGTGGCGATATTTACGGCGTGATGCGTTGCGTCCACGTGCCATTGTGCAAGGCCGTTTCTGCCGCAGACCGCGAGCGAAAATATTCAATTGATTCACGTGAAACAGGCTGATGATTTTCTGAAGTGCCCAAGTAGTAACCGTTGGCACTCCGTAGAATTTCAAGAGGCAATTCGCGACCTAAATAAAGCCATGCGAGTTTGCCGATCGAGGGATGTTTATCGGACGACATGTTGCCTCCTTTGAAGGGAAAATGCAGGGCAGAGAAATGGGCATCGTCGCGTAGGGGCGATCGTTCGCAGAGGATGCGAGGCGAACTTGATGATCTATGCAGCAACGCTGCACGTGGACTTGAAGATCGTGTCCACCTGGGCGACTGCTGGTGAAACCAGCGAGAGCTTTGAGAAGCGTCCACGATGGCGCGCGTGGAAGCGATCCAAAATCGACTTCGCGGGTATGCCGCATTTGATCGTGATAGGGACGCAGAGCGTGATGACAAAAAAGCCCCCCAAATTGGGGGGCTACGTCTCAGTGCTGTGGCGGCACCAACTCCAGGACAAATTCGTCGATGGTGGCGGAAACAACCAGGTCGTCCCGACCCGTCAGGATGCGGGTGAAGAGGGCGGACGTGGGGTCAAAACTCTCGGCCGAATCGTCTCCGCCCATTTCACGGTGGGCAAGGTCGTACCACTGTTCGAACGGATCGATGGCCGGGTTACAGCCCACGGCATAGGCGAGGTGTTTCGTTGACCCGTTCGGCAAGCGTTCGCCACGAGCCGGCATGAAATAGACGCCGCGATCCTTGACGAGGAATATTTCGCATTGTTTAGCCAGCGCATCCACCAGCACCCGGCGCATGTCGGCGTTCTTGAATCGAAGCATGATAGGACTCCGGAAAAGTGGGGAGATCGCTCTCGCCGAAGCGAGCGCGATTGCTGAAGGGGTCAGTGCGTAGTTCGCTTTCCCGGGCCGCTTATGATGTCGACGTGGATGCGCCGCCATTGACCGTCATCGATCAGGTGCTCCAGAACGGTTCCGAGGTCATCGACATACACTTCATCGTGCCGTTCGACGCATGCGCCGTGCTGACGCAGTTCGATGGCAAACACGTCCAGTCCGCGGTCATAGATCACCGCAGCACGGCCGGAAAATTTTGCGGTGCTGACGGAGAAGCTGATCTCGGGAGGCGTTCGCAGAATGTCTGCGGAGATGGGGTCGACGAGTTCGAAGTCGCGGGCGTTGGCGTCAACGAGCAGATGCACGATCCGGCGGAAGCGATCCGGTGCGGGCAGTTGCTCGAGCTGCTGGACCAGATCATGCAGCTCGGGACATTGCGGGCGGGCCACAGGCAGCTTGGTGTGCGGCGTGCCGAGGATCATCGATGTCACGGTGTATGGCTGGCCGTCTGCCGTGTGGCGTGTCGATTCCTCGGGGGTATCTGCGCGCAGCCCGTCAAAGCGCCGGCGCGCGTACGGTGAGACATGTACGGTCGCACCGATGGCCGGCTCCTGACTGGCGAGGTGGCGATCGACCACAGCAAACTGGGTACGCCCGATCTTTATCACGAGGGCGTCGGAGGTGATGGCGATGACCTTGCCTTCGAAAGGCGCTGGGTCGAGCGCAAATCCCAGCGCGTTGATGTGGGGTTGATCGTCGTAAAAGCGGTACGTGAATGCGCGGGCGTTGCTTGGCACGTGGCCTGCAACGAGGGTTGAGAGCTGCGCGGTGATGGCTGAGCGATCCATGTGAGGCTCCTGAAAAAATGCCAGGGAGCCGCACCCACAAGGGAGGGCATCCCTTGGGCGGTCGATGAAATGACGCTGACGCGTCGAGCATGAAGATGACCAGTGCGAGGCGTCGCACCGTAGCCTTGAAGATCGCGGCTACCTGGGGAGCCGAATGAAAATCGGCATGTCCGCGACGGAGGGTGATGAGTGCGACGGCTCACGTCGCGAGTGAATGCGCCCTCGGGTGCGCCCCATTGACACAAAAAAAGCGGCCCGAAGGCCGCTGGTGGGGTAGATTCAATGGGAGGTGTCCCAGTTGTGTTGCCTCAGCCCGTCAAGGGCGGGGGCATCGGGATCAAAGACCAGGATGCGCACGTCGGCCTGGCCGGCGAGGTCAAGGAGTTCCGTCAACGCGTCGGGGACGACGTGGTGCGACTTCTCGAAGGGCCAGGCCTGTCTCGCTTGTCGCTCGGTGAGCGGCAGCTCGTTGTGGGGCCATGGTGTGCCGATCAGCTTGACGCCCACAGAGGAAGACCCAGGAATCTGGAAGGCCTCGAAAAGAGGTCGGTGTGCGACCTTGGCGTGGGCCATCTGGAGGAGATAGTCGTACGCCTGCTCGGTAAGATGGCGGATGCTGATTTCCCAGCACCGGCTGAAAAAGCCTGTGTCGAACCGTAGGCGGCGCACCACTTCCTGGGCGTGCCCTTCGGTGGCGGTGTCGCCCACGTGAAGCGTTCTTCCCCCCAGGTCTTCCGCCATCACGGCGTAGACCACGCGATGTACCGTGCCGTCACCCCGGCACTCGTCATCGAGCGCCGGTGCGACGTCCTGTCCTTCTGTCACGACCGCAAAGGTATCGTTGAAGATGCACGGAAAACGCTCCACGGCGCTATCGGGAAGATGTGACTGGCTTGGATGCAGTGTTCGCCACACCGGCGGCCAGTCGCTATCGTGGATGATGCATATCGAACGGGTGATCCGTAGATGCTGATAGCCGCGTTCGAACGGATTACGTGGATTGGACATAGGGGCTCCATGAAACGGTCGCTGGAGTCCGCTTCCCCTGCGGGATGGCTCCGGCAGGGGGCTAGGAAGAGAGATTCAGGCGAGTGTCATTGCCACGACGTGGCCGTCAGCTTTTCAGCTACGCGGTGGCGCATTTGTCGCTGGAGCCCATGGTCATGAATGCTTGCGAGGAGGCCAGTCATTTCCGTAGCGATAAGCGATGCACATGTATCGATGTCGCGTGCTTGGAGCGCCTTGCGAAGATTGGCGCCAAGGGCGACGAGATCGGTGCTTGAAGCGGACAGACGCAGTTCGCGGCTGATGTAGACACCCACGCCGCCGCATCGGAACAGCTTCTGCTGGTCGTCGTTCCAACTGACTTCCAGCGTGATCGCCTGCAGGTTGTGCCCGTCGTTGAAGCGCGAGGCCAGCAGGAAGAGCCGGTCAAGGTCAGCAGGCCCATGGAAGATGCCGCACTCGATACACGCACGCCATGCATCGTCGCGTTGCACCCGGAAGTGCATGGCGAGGGCCTGGAGGATCGGCGTCATCGACTGCTTACCATCATCGTGAAACGGAACATCGAGCCGCCCGGCCAGACGTACTAGGTGCGCGTGAACGTCGGTCCACTGCGGGTCGCAATGCCGGGCGATGCGGGCGATGGAGACAAAACCGTCATCGGACCGTAGCGCGTTCAGTGCGAAGGCACCGAAGAGCGCTTCGATGACGGGGGTAACGCGATCGAGAACGAGCGTGCCGGTGGCACGGTAATCGTGCATGTGCATGAAATGCTCCTGGAGGGCAGAGCCGGTCCTGGTGGACGCGCGCATCCGCGAGAAATGACCCGTTGCGGGGAGGTGAATAGGTGGCAGGGGAAAGGTGTGGCGTGGAACGGGCTACCAGCCGACGTAGGTCAGAATCAGTGACGCGATGACCTGGCGCCGGTCGAGATCCAGGCTGTCGAGGTCGGAAAATCCCTCGAAGCCGGCGCGCTGCAAGAGGCTCCGGCTGTCGCGGCTGTTGTAGAAGCTGGTCATGGCAGCGAGAAACTTTCTCTCGCTGGGACTCATCGGGCCGAACGCCCGACGGATTAGTGGCATCCGCGGAGGAAGGTCCCATTTCGATGCGGCGCGCTCGAAACCCTCGCGGGTTCCATCGCCGAAAAAATGCACACCAGCGAGCGTGACGCCGCGCTTCCAGATCTCGAAGAACTCGTGAGGCGCCCTGGCGAAGTGCGCCTGGTCGCGATGAATGGCGGCGAAAATGTCGCTGTCGGACGATTGCTCCATGATGGCTTCCTTGTCGTGTGAGGGATGAGAGTCAACGTGCCGAGGTGGCTCGGGTCGTTGTGGACGAGTGCATGCATCGGTGCCTGGAGCGGCACGCGTCCGTGTTCGTGATGCGGAACGGACTGGTAGGTCGGCCACGTATGAAACGCGGAGCAGCCTTGAAGACCATGGCTGTCTGGGCATGTCGCTGAGATGCATCAGCGGGACATGGCGCTAACGTCGCAAAGATCGTCGCGGCGCGCGTGCGGAAATGGGCAGACGCACCAGACCGCATTGCGCGGCGCAGTGTGCTGATGTGGCATCTTTCGCGCGGCGTTGGCGGCGCATTGGTGGCCGGCTTATGGACGCGTTAGCCCATCGTGATGCGACGCTCCTCGGGAGCGTCGCTGACGGGACAGGTCACGCGCGGATCAATGGTTTGTGTCGTCCGCCATGAATTGCTTCCACACCGCGAACGCTTCTTCGGTGGGTAGCTCGTTGAGGATCACGATGGTGCCGCCAAATTTCTCGCGGATACGAGCGAAGACGACGGACTGGTTGGGATAAGCCTTGAGCTTGACGCCCTTGAGATACTTCAGCGTGCCATCCCGGACAAAAAGCGCCTTGTTGCCGATGTCCCGGTTGAAGGCGGCACGTAGTTTTCGCCCGGCGTGAAGTTCTTCCGCGAGGAGATCGACCAGGAAATCCAGGCTCATATCGAGGGCGTCGTCACTGGACGGTCCCGTGGAACCTGGGCGATTGAAGGTGTATGGCGGCAGTGTCGATGCATACGCTTCTGCTTCAGCGAGCGCCGCTTGCGCACCCGTCAAAGGGCGGAGATGGGTTGGTCCTCCAAACCCTTCGTTCCTGGCTTCGGCAATGGGTTTGCCGTCGAAGAGCACGGTAGCCGAGAAACACAAGGTTTCCTCGCTTGCGAAGTCAGCCACCTTCAGATTCTTGAGACGGATGCGTTCCTGGGTTACTGGCATGACGGCACCTCATGGTGGTGGGCGGGGCATGCGCTGCCCCGACGGGATAGCGCATGTCCGGTCGGGGTGGGTAGAAAATGCATCGACGTCGGATCGACGTTCGCCCGCGCGAGGATGCGGAGCGGGCTGGCAGGGTGCTGACAACGTCAGCCACGTGCATCGCGAGCATGGAACGATGTGGGGGCCGCATCTGGAACGAATGGGACGCGCCGACGCTCCGTATTGGAAGCAGCGTCAGCTCGGCGCGCCGCTAACGAAGGGCTGCGCACAGCCGCTGGCCGAGCCACGACAGGCAGGGCACCGCCATCGAATTGCCGATGGCCTTGTAGCGTGGCGCGTCTGCGGCAGGCTTGCCGCGATACGGTACGAGCGTGTAGTCGTCCGGCATGCCCTGAAGGCGTTCGCTCTCCACGGGCATGAGCCGGCGCACCCTCCATTGCGACCAATCGGCCTCGCCCGGCTCGCTCGGGGTGTAGCGGAAGTGCGCCTCGTAGGCCGGCGCCAGCACATGCCCCTTATCACTGCCGCCGCTGCTTGCGCGCAACGCAGGCGAAACCGCCCCGCCCAGTTCAGCGCACAGGCCGTCCTCGCGTCTCCGCAGGGAAAGGCTGACGACCATGGGCCGCCCTTGGCCGGGCTTGCCGCCGCCAGTGGAGAGTGTGCCGGCGAGCTGCCCGTGTCCGGATTCGAGCCGCAGTTCGCCGCGCGAGTTTTGTGCGAAAGCCATGGCTGGGACGACGCCTGCGTTCGCGTGGCTGGTGCGATGCCCGCCTGCACGCAGCGTCGGTGCCCGTTCCACCATCGCATCGGCACCACAACCCTGCGCGGTGAAAGCGATGATCGGCACACCCCGGCCGGTGCCGTCCTCGCCGCACCCCTTGCCGCCGTTGGCGGTGTCCAGGGTGTGGCTGATCGCGCCAGCGACCGATTGCACCAGATACGTTTCCGTGTGGAAGTCATGGCGGAAGCCGGCCTTGGCGGTCAGGCTGGCGCCGATATGAACGGGTCGACTGTTGCCTCCCGCGAACGCGATGGTGACGGGGCCGTAGGGACTTTTCAGTCCGGTATACCCGCTTGCAGCGTGAGGGCCTGATGCAGCAGCGAGGGCAGCGTCTTGCCACGGCGCGAGGCCCGGCGCAGGATGCCCGTGCAGGCCCGCTGGCTCAAAAAGTACCGCGGCGGGATCGAGGTCGTTTCGACCACTTGCGACAAGAAACACACGCTTGCGTCGTTGGGCCACGCCGAAATATTGAGCGTCGAGCACGCGCCAGGCGATGCGCCGGCGGGGACCAGCAACAAAACCTGCGTGCGTCCACGCTTTCCCTGCTGGCTCCAGTGGGCGGTCTTCGCCGGCCAGGGCGCCGAGCAGGCAACCGAAGGCGTTACCGCGATCGCTGAGGACGCCCGGGACGTTTTCCCAGACGACGGTAACAGGCGGCCGTTGGGCCTGACGACGGACTTGATCGATGGCATGGGCGAGCTCAACATAAGAAAGGGTGAGGGCGCCGCGCGGATCGGCGAGCCCGCGGCGGCCACCGGCGACACTGAACGATTGGCAGGGGGTACCACCGACAAGGATGTCGGGTGCCAGCACTTCATGACTGCGGATGCGGTCGGCAATCAGCGTCATGTCGCCGAGGTTGGTGACGTCCGGATAGTGGTGGGCGAGCACGGCACATGGGAACGGCTCGATTTCGGCGAACCAGTCGGCTTGCAGACCGAGCGGGCGCCAGGCGAGGCTGACGGCCTCGATGCCGCTGCACACGCTGCCGTAGTGCAGCGTGTCGGGTGGGGGTGAATGGCGGGGCATGGTGCTTCTCCTGTTCGTGGGCGCGGACCGGGTGGGCCACGCGGGTGTGCAAAGCAGGAGCAAGACGCCGAAGGTCACGCGGACCTCCGGCTACGACAGAGACACCACCTGCGGACTGCACCAGCGATCCGGCCGTCGTCAGAGCCGCGCTGCCTCAGTCATCACTCGACCAGTGTCGTGGTTGAGGTCGATATCCTCTGGCACACATCCGCGCACAAAGGGAGCCCGTTGTTGCGCCGGCGGGCACCGGCCGGGAGTACCGTCGACCCGAGGGGTCTCCTGACCTCACGCCCACACCATGCGATGCGACGTCAGGAGACCCCTCGCGCGACATAGCAGCGGGATCGGAAGTGGCGTCGTGGTGACGCCAGGAACAAAAGCCTCCCTGTCCGCGCCGGGTGAACGCGGGACTGGCACACAGTATGGGAGGTCGGCGTGCAGGGAGTTCCGCGGGATGCGGAACGATCACCGAACACCGTGCACGAGCACGGCGCGGCGGGGGATGCCGGGCGTCAGGAGGATTTCGGCGCGCGCCGCCGAGGGCGTGACGCGGAGCGCTTGCCGGTGCTGGATTCGACAGGCAGCGTGCCCTTGCACTCGGGGTAGCGGGAGCATGACCAGAAGGCGCCATTCTTGCCGGTACGCTGGCGCATGGGCTGCCCGCATTGTGGACAGGCAGGTGCCGCCGGCATCTTGACGGAGAGCGTGGCGCCACGGTGCTGAAAGACGATCTGCGAAATCCATGCGGACTGCTTCGCGATAAACGTGTCGAGCGTCAACTGGCCGGCGCCGATCATGTCGAGTGCCTGCTCCCAGATCGCCGTGGTGACAGGGTCGGCAATGGCGGCAGGCACGGCATCGATCAGCGTGAACGCGGCGTCGGACGCACGAATCGAACGGCCCTTCTTCACGAGGTAGTTGCGTCCGAGCAGGCCGCTGATGATGCTGGCACGGGTCGCCTCCGTCCCGATACCGGTGGTGTCCTTCAACTTCTGTTTGAGCACCGGATCGCTGACGAGTCGCGCGACACCCTTCATCGCCTTCACCAGTTCGCCCTGCGTGTAGGGGCGTGGCGGCTTGGTTTCGAGCGCCTTCAGATCGAGATGCTCGATACGCGTGTCCAGGCCTGCTCGTAACGGCGGCAGCACCTGGGTGCGTGGTGACGATGCGTCCTCGGGATCGGGCGCGTCGGGTTCGCTCAGCGCCAGCCGCCAGCCTGGGACGATGACCTGCTTGCCGACCGCATGCAGGGTCTGTCCGCCACTGGTCAGCGTGGCCATCGTTCGATCGAATTCATGATGTGGCAGAAACTGCGCGAGGTAGTGCGCGCGGATCAGGCGATAGACCGCGGCCTCCTTGTCGCTCATCGCCGACAGCCTGGCCGGTTCGAGCGTGGGGATGATGCCGTGGTGCGCGGTGATCTGACTGTCGTTCCACGCGCGCGAACGCTGCTGGCGATCGAGTTGGGGGATGAGCGGTCCGAGACTGGGGTCGGTCTTGAGCAGGCTGTCGAGCACCGTAGGCGCTTCGGCGAACATGCTCTCGGGCAGGTAGCCGGAGTCCGATCGCGGATAGGTCGTCGCTTTGTGCGTCTCGTAGAGCGCTTGCGCAATATCGAGTGTCTCCTGCACATCCAGGCCAAACTGGCGGGAGCACACTTCTTGCAGCGTGCCGAGATCGAATGGCAACGGTGGCCCTTCGCGGACGCGTTCGGTCGCGACGTCGATCACCTGCGCGGTGCCGGCGCGGCGCATGCTGTCGGTCGCCCGTTGGGCGACGCTCTGCTGCAGACATCGGCCCGCATCGTCATGACTGCCGGCGGGGGGCACCCACTGCGCGACGAACCGGGTGTCGTGGGTCGCGAGTGTCACGTCGATGGACCAGAACGGCACGGGCACGAAACGGGTGATCTCGCGATCGCGCTCGACAACCAGCCGCAGCGTGGGCGTCTGCACCCGGCCGACGGACAGCACGCCGTTGTAGCCGGCCTGCTGACCGAGGACCGTGAACAGGCGGGTGAGATTCATGCCGACAAGCCAGTCGGCGCGTGATCGCGCGAGCGCGGAGTAGTACATCGGCAGGGTGTCCTGCCCGGGCCGCAACGCGGCAAGTGCCTTGCGGATCGAAGCGTCGTTCAGCGCGGATAGCCACAGCCGCTGGATGGGGCCGCGGTAGCCGCAGTAGTCCAGGATCTCGCGCGCGATCATTTCGCCTTCGCGATCGGCGTCGGTCGCGATGACGACGTCGGAGGCCGCACCGAGAATGTTCTTGACCACACGGAACTGATCGGCAGTCTTCGGCTTGACCTCGATGCGCCATTGATCGGGAAGAATCGGCAACTGATCGAGAGACCAGCGCTTGTACTGCTCGCCGTACGCTTCGGGCGGCGCGGCTTCGAGAAGATGGCCGATGCACCACGTGACCATGAGGCCTGGCCCACCGAGGCATCCGCTACCGCGTTCGCGAGCGCCGAGGATGCGGGCGATATCTTTGCCTTGCGAGGGCTTCTCGCAGAGAAACACACGCATGCAGCCTCCCATGGCGCGCGAAGTTCAGCGGATGGGTTTCAGCATGGTGGCTGGCGAGCGGCACGGCAGCAGACAACGTGGCAGCGAAGATGTCCCGGTTGTGTCGCTGCCCGATGGAGGCGGCGACAGCACGGTCGAGCTAGTCGAACGCGTCGGACTCATCCAGGCACAGCCGTTCGCGCTGCAAGGCGTCGTGGGCGCGATTGAGTTCGCAGCCAATGTAATGGCGTTGGAGCCGTCGAGCGACAACACCGACAGTGCCACTGCCGAAGAACGGATCGAGAACGAGGTCGCCGCGTCGTGAGCCCGCGAGGATGCAGGGTTCGACCAGCGCCTCTGGAAAGGTCGCGAAATGTGCGCCGCGATAGCTTTGTGTGGCCAGTGACCAGACCGAGCGTCGATTCGCACGGCCCGTCGCATTGGCCCAATCGTTGCCACTCTTTGTACGGAATTCACCGCGGTCGTCGTCACCATATTTAGTGCCGCCGAAGCGTGCGCCGACCGCTTTCATGCGACCGTTCGATTTGCCCGGCACCCGATCGCTACCCTGCTGGTGTGCGAGTGTGGGTTGCGACAGGCGAGCGATACTCGATGGCGCGAGCGGCTGCGCGATGGCCGATGCGTTGAAGTAATAGGACGCATGGTTGGCCAGCAGAAAAAGATACTCGTGCGCTTTGGTGCACCGGTCCCGGACACTTTCGGGCATCGGATTGCGCTTGTGGTAGATGATGTCCTGCCGCAGATACCAGCCTGCGTTTTGCAACGCGAACGCCAGATGCCACGGCTGTCCGATGAGATCCTTCGGCTTCAACCCCGGCGGTACGGCGCTGGGCCCGGAGAACGTGTGACCTCTCGCGCCCCGGGTGCCGCGCACCTGATAACTGCGATTTGCCGCATATGAATCACCCATGTTCACCCATGCCGTGCCATCGTCCGTCAGCAACGCGCGGCATAGCTCGAACACGTCGACGAGCGTGTCGATGAACTCGCCCAGGGTCGGTTCCCGGCCGATCTCGCGGTGTTTGTCCGGGTGGTCCTTGGGCAAGTACGAGCGCAGCCGCCAATACGGCGGGGACGTCACAACCATCTGCACGCGCACGCCGTCGGCGATCATCGCGCGAAGCAGGTCGCGGCAATCGCCGAAATGGCAGCGGTCGATCCATGGACGCATGATGAATACGCAACTTTTGCGTACGCGTCAGTGATGGCCGTCCGATGACGCGTCGAGCGCGAACATGGACTAGTCGACATCGCGTGGTGGAGTATCCGTCGACTCCGGCCGGGCGGCCATGGTCACGGCGTCGATTCGGTAAGGCAGGATGGCGACGCAACGCGCCTCAACCACGAAGGTCACGCGCGGGTTGTCGTCCTTGTCGGTCCACTTGTCCTGCACGATGCGGCCGTCGACCAGCACGCGCATACCCTTCTGGTACAGCGTGGACCAGTGTTCGGCCTCGTCGTGCCACAGTTGCACCGGCGCCCAGAAGCCGCCGCGGTCCTCGTAACCGTCCTTCGCAGGAACGGGATTGTCGAAATGCACGTTTAGGCGCAGCAGCCGGCGCGGCTCGTCGTTGCCGTTCGGAAACTCGCGAAATTCCGGATCGGAGCCGATATTGCCTTCGCCAAAAAAATGAGTGCTCATGGAAACTCCTTGCGTAAAGTGAGCGCAGAGGCCGGCATCGGCTACCCCCTGCGACGTTGGGAGACTGCCTCGGCGTGGGCCATCTTGCTGGCGCAGGCGATGGCCTGAAGCGCGAGGGTGTGTGTGAGGCTGATCTGCATATTCAGCGCGATGCGCTGGAGTTCGATGGCATAGAGGTCGTCGATCAGCGCGTGCGGTGTGCCAGGGTGCTGAAGCAGGTCGCTCCACAGCGTGACGCCCATCAGGGACCGGTCGCTGTTGCGCCAGCGCAGGAACGTCGTCCCTGCGCCAGTGGTTTGCTGGGCCAGGTGAACGCCGAGCTGGGCGAACGGATAGCCCCGTGCCTGGGGAAGCACGTGATGGAGCGCCAGCCGGATCAGATCGTCGCGCAGCGCAGCGCAGTGATTGGCCCAGTCCTCCAGCTGTCCCTTACCTTTAAAAGGTTTTAAAAGGCCTTTTAGGTAGGGCGCATGTTCCAGCCGCAGGAAGTCCGCCTGTTCCAGCGGCACGAAATAGCGCGGCGCCATCACGCGGGCTCGTCGGCGTCGTCGTCCGACGCTTCCGCCGCCGGACTTTCGGCGGGCACCTCGGCGTCGTGTTCCACCGAGGCGACTGGGGTCTCCACGTTGGGCTTCGCCTCGCGGCTCAGTCCGGTGCGGCGTACGATCGGCGGGGCAAAGCGTGAGCGCCGCGTGCCTTCGAGCACGTCTTGCGGCAGCGGACCGAATCGTTCGAGGGCGGTGCGCGCCATGGCGTTGTTCGCGGCGAAGTCGTCGCGTTGCGCACCGGAGAATTTGTACTGCTGCGCCAGTGCGAACAGGCTGCGCAACGCGTGCGCGCCGTCGTTGAGCCAGCGTTCGAGCGTGCTGCGGTCGATCATGGCGGTGTGATGGGCCAGAATCAGCCGCCGCGCGAGATCGTCGAACTCGGCGAGCAGGTAGACAGCCATGAAGCCCAGCTGCGCGTTGATGAACAGCGGCAGTTTCACCGGCTGGACGTTGAGGTTTTCGCCAAGGCTCATCGCTGGCGGCACGGCAGTGAGCGCCTGGTCGACCTGCTGGCGCAGGGCTTGAAGTTGCGTCTTGGTCTCGGCGAGCTTGTCTTCGATGCGGATCATCCACCAGTCGGAGTAGGGATCATCCTGCTCGCTGCCGCGTTTCATCTTGTTCATCACGCTGATGAAACCGTTAAGGCCGATGATGCCGGGGCGGCCTTCTGCGGGTGCCCGGCCGTGCCAGATGCGCGAGGCGTGGTGCGTGTGCAGTGTCAGCGCCATCGCACTGCGCAGTGATCCGAGATTGAGTTCGACGTCGGTGGCCATGGAGCGACTCGCCTGGGAGGGGAGTCGCCAGCTTCGGCAGGATGCGGAAGGCCGTCAGTGAGCAATGCGCAGCTGTCGAGTCCCGGTTTGGCGTTCGCATGCAACGCCTGGCACCCATGGAGCGTATTCGAGAGCCGTTGCTCGGGGGGGCTGTACCGCCGCGGAGATTTATACCAGTGGTATAAATCTCCGCGTATGCTTGATGGAAGCCACTGGACCCTCTGGGATGGGGAAATGGTGGAGGAGGGACGCTGCCTCGCTATGGTAGCGGCATCGACGGGCATCACGGCTTGCCCGAAGGCACGATACTGTGGCTGCAGTCGACCTGGATGAACCTGTCAAAATGGACAGGGTGGTCATGGTTGAGCGGTGGCGGTGCGACATGAACGAGGGCGACGGTCGACGTCGCAGTGGTTCGAGTTCGGCCGGTTCACGATTCATGTTCCGACGACCTAAAAACATAATGAAACCTGCAGATATCAAGGCATTGGCGGAAGCCATCGCGAGCATGTTGGTATCCCATGGGGCACATGGACTGGCGACCGGCTCGCTCGAGGGCATGGGCGAAATCACGTTGCGAGACGGACTGGTTGTCGCGGCGGCGGCGGAGGCAGCTCGCAAGCGGCAATCGTGGGTGATCGAGCGCGAGATTGTTCCTCCCAGTTGGACTGACGCGCCGGTGGATCTCTATCTCGGTCGTGTCGGAAACAAGGGCGTGATGTCGACCCTAGGTGGCTGTGAGTTGAAATGGTGGCGGAAGACGGACCCCAGCAATGCCGCTAACCGCCGTCGCGATCTGATTCGGGATTTCATCCGTGCGGCGTCGCTGTACGCACTTGTCGAAGAGTTTTCCTTCGTTGCGCTCTTGTCGACCGAGGGCTCGTGGTCTTCCACCATCGGGACAAGCGGCACGGACAAAGCGGCGATGAGCATGCTGTCTGCCACCGGCTCGCAGAAATGGAACTTGAAGAAGATGATCGGTAGCAAGGCGATTGAGGGTGCCATGCGTTCTCTCGGCGACAAGGTACCGATGCCCAACATTTTTCATACCGAACTGCTCTGTACCCGGTCACTGACCGATGGGGCCAACGTGTTGGCCTTCAGCAAGGTGTGGCTCGTCAAAAAACCACAGAACACCAAGATGCTGACGCTTACCCAATTGGCCGGATTGATACCACCGAAACCTCCGAAGGCCGGTACTTTACCGGCGGTTGCGCCAGCAAACCCGCCTGTAGGGACTTGATGCGATCTCGACGCAGTGCGCGACCTCCCGTCGTTGACGAGGGGGCGTTGTATGGTTTCGTCCACAGATTCGCTCTGGGATCTGTATTTATGCCAGTGGTATAAACCGGTCGCGGGTCTCGCGAATCCGTCGTCCGGCGGTTCGCCTCGCGGCGACGTCGGCCATTTATACCAGTGGTATAACGGCAATGGATGTCAGTGGACAACGTTTCGCGACCGCCGCAGGGGTTTCTCCCGTACATGCGACGACGAATCGCCTCACGTCTGTCGCGTTCACGGCAAACCCAGGAGCTTGCGGAGCCGGGCGATATGCTCATTCGCCACGACGGGATCGGCGCGCCGCGGGGGGCTGGCCGGCGGTTTGGAGGGAGGGGGTGAGGTTGGTGGCGTGGCGCGTTGACTGGCCCATGCCTTGAATTCACCACGTAGCGCTTTCTGGACCACACCGAACAGGTAGCCCGCCGGGTTGCGTACGGTGCTGCTATCGCACCGCGCCTGCCATTCATCGAGCACCGCCTGCTGGAGATCGGCGTCAAGCGTTTCGAGCGCAAGCAGCGCGCCGGCCTGCTGCTCCGTGTGCAACAGGGCGAATCGCGCAGGCAAACGGAGCGTGGCGTCGGTGCCGTCGCGCGCGCGCCGTACAGTACGTTCTTCTAATGCTTTTATAGTACGTACTGTACTGACCGCCTTCGGATTCCGAAGCGCTTGATCCCATGCGCTTTCGCCACCGGTTTCGGATTCCGAAGGCGGGGGTGCACGATTCCGAAGGGGGACTTCGTCCCCGCCTTCGGAATCGTGCAGGGGTTCTGTCTGTGGATAACCTGTAGCCGCGCCTTCGGAGACGCCGTCATCGACAAGGCCATCCCAACCCTGATCGCCTAGACGTTCGGTGAGCCGTTGCAAACGCGTGGGTAAGGCGCGCCCCCGCAACATCGGATCGTGATGGATCTCCTGCAGGCTGTACTGGCCCACCCGTTGTATGGCCTTGCTCGCATGCGACAAGGCATCACTGACGAGACTCAGGTATTCCGGGTCGAGCTGCATGGCTTCAAACGGGGTGAGTGGTTCATCGTGCAGGACATAGACGTTGCCGGCCATGCGACCGTTGATCGGATCGCGCCGACGTCGCACGAGGCTCAGCCACCGGGTGAGACGCAGCAGGGTCAACGCGCGCGCGACAGTTTCCGTGGAGGCCCGAGCCGTGCACGGCATGGATGCGAGGAAGGGGCGCAATTGCTCGTACGTGGGAAACGCGGTTAGTCCGTCCTCCGCGAGCTGCATACGGATGACTTGCCAGGCGTTGCGTTCGAGGGGCGTCAGCCGGGCGTCGAGAAAGAGGGCGCGCGGTACGCTCTCGTGCCGGTTGCCGCTGAACAGAAACGCATCGCCCGCCATGACGCCAGGCGTCGGCGGGCGAGGTGGCGTGGGCCCGTGCATGTCAGGTGAGGCCCTGGTCGATCCAGCTCCTGATGGCGGACCAGACGACCGATGCGGGCAGCGCCATGCCTTCGGCGAGGTCGAGGGCGAGGGGCAACATCCCCGGCTCGTCATCAAGGGCAATGCCGGTGGATTTCACCTGCGGCTTCCAGCGTTCCCACAACGCGGCTTCCTGTGCTTCAGTCAGGACAGGATGCCGACCCTTGCGTTTCGGCAGTCCGAGGATGTCGCGCCGTAGCGCCACTTCCTGATGGGTCAGTCCATAGAAATGGCTCACCATTTCCGTACTCGCGCCGAGACTCAGCATTCGGTCAATCATCGCCACTTCGGTCTCGACGTCCTGAACCTGTTTCAGCAGCCGTAGCAGCACATCACGATTGACCTTCACCGAGCACCACGACACCGTGGCATTGAGCAGGATGCTGACCAGGGCCGGCTTCTTCAACGCGTCGAGCTCCACCTCGCCAAACCCCATCGCCTTGCAGCGTCGCAGTTGCCCATTGCGCAGATCATGGAGCGCCTGAGCAATGACGGCCTGGTTGAGGGGATGCGGGGTGGACATATCCGTGTCCTCAGGCATGTGCGATCGGCGTGCCGGTCGTGTGTCCGCGATCGTGATCGTGCAATCGACGGGCGAGTCGCACGAGCCGGAACAGCTTGACCAGGGCCTCGTCGCTCAGGCGCGCCTTGTTGCCATCGGCGCCGCCGAGCAGTAACGACGCCAGGGGCAGATCCGTGGTCGGTGCACCCTCGCTGAGCGCGTGCAGCAGTGCCGCGATGGCATGCCGGGGTGCCGCAGCCGAAGTGGGACTCGCCGTGTGCGGCGTGCAGGTGAAGCCGACGCCCGAGGCCACTTCATCGATCGCGTCGATCAGCCCTGCCTCGGCCGCGATCTCGCGCGCGAACTGGGCGATGTGCGTGCGCAGCGGCGCCGGTGCGTCGAGGCCCGCATCGATGAACCAGATATCGGTGATCGGGTAGAGCGCATCGACCTGAATAGGAATGGATTGCAGCATCCCGTGGGTGGCGTCCGGGCGTTCGTCGCCCAGCCCCTCGGCGACCAGCCGCTGGATGGCATCGAGCCGTCCGGTGGTCGGTGCGGGTGACACGATGGCTGTTGGTGGCCTGTCGTCGGGGTCATGTTCACCCGTTATGCGTGGCGCCGGGGTCGACGAAGCAGGCTGCCCCACCGACGCGTCCGCGGGCGCGCCGGCCGGTATCGTGCTCCCCGTCGTTGAGGGCACGACGGGGAGTATCATCGGCCTGGCGGATGCTGCGTCGATGGCGCGGCTGGTCGCATCACGCGCGGCATCGGGTGAGGGGATCGGCGCTGCCGGCGCGCCGGTCAGCGCGCGCTGGCGGTTCTCCGCATCGCGAAGATCGAAGAGCAGCGTGTCGTAGTCCATGCCGAGATGCTCGGCCATCTGCCCCACCAGCTCGTCTTCGATGCGTGCGATCGGCAGGGTGTCCGGCGTACCGTCGAACGTCGACAGAATCTCCTGGAAGAGCGTGGCGAACTCGACGGGCACTGACCGTCCTGCGGCGCGTGTGTCCCAGAGCCGCGCGCCGGCGCGACGCAGCCCCGTCAGCCGTTCGATTTGCGGTCGCCCGAGTCCGCCATAGAGAAGATGCGGAATCGCGGGTAGCAGATAACGCACCGCTTCCTGCATACGGCTGATGTGGGGCTGCGTGACGGGATAGCCGTCCGCCGTCAGCCGGCGGGACAGCTCGGTTTGCGTCAGCGGCTGGCCACTTTCCTGCTCATAGAGCTCTCGCGCTTTCTCGACGCCGAGCGCCCGTTCAATGAACGACAACCCGCCGTGCAGTTCGTTCTCGGCAAGATGGCCGGTGAGCGCGACGATCTCACCGCGGGCCGACCACGGCCGGAACAGACAGGCGATACGGAAGAAACGCTCTTCCCGGGTTTCCGTCCATAGTTCACGCAGGATCGCAAGGCGCGTGTTGCCGCCGTTGCGGATGATGTAGTGCGGCTCGCCGGGGCGGCGGGTGATCGCGGGTGGCGCGTCGAGGCCGCGCTCGCGTATGGAGGCCTTGATGTCTTCGTACAGCGGATTGCGAGTGACGCGTGGATTGTGTTCGTACGGCCGCAGCTCGTCCAGCGTCACGACCATGGCCGTGTCGGCGAGAGGATCGCTGAGCGTGGTCGCCTCGGGATCGGTGCGCGGAAACCCGTCGGCCAATAGCTTTTCCGCCATCGCTTGCGCAGTCAATTCAGCCATGGTACTCCCCCTCATCCGGGGCGTCGCGCAAGACGCGTTGTAGCCGCGCACGGGCGTTGCGGATCGCGCGATGGTCGCTCGCCGTCGAACTGGTATAGATCGCAGGCAGTCCGGGCTTGAGGAATTTCAGATGGCCGCCGGCGGTTCGCTGGACATCCCAGCCTTCGCGCAGGGCGTACTCGATCAGCGGGCGCAGCCGGCGATGCCCGCGCACCAAGTCATGAATGTTGGGCATGGGGGCGGGTCTGATCGGTCGAGGTATGGACCTGCGCAAAGCGTTCGCGCCAGGCAGGAAACAGTTCATCCGCCAGGGCGCGCATCGTGTCGAACGCGGCCGGGGCGACCCGGCCGGTCGGGCGACGCCGCTCGATCCGGTGCACCGGTTGCGATTGCGTGGCTGCGCGGGGATAGGCTTCAATCGCCGGAATGTCCGTGGCCAGCACCTGGACGGCGGGCTGGTCGGCGAAGATCTGTCGCAATGCTTGCTGGACGACGCGTGCATTGGCAGACACGGCGGGGACGCGATTGATCAGCAGGCGCAGCGGCGGGAGCGCAATGCCGAGCCGCTGATACGGCGCAATGTCCTCGATCAATTGCAGCGTGCCTCGCCGCAGTTCGCGCGCGGCGAGGATCTCTGGCGTGACCGGCGACACAGCCAGGTCTGACGCCAGCACGGCTGCTTCGAGCAAAACGCTGCGCGCGCCCTGGGTATCGATCAGCATGAGGTCGTAGTGCGGCGCGAAGACCGGAAGCAGATTGCGCAGGCGCAAACGCCCGTCCGGCGCATGCAGCAGCAACGTGCTGAGCTGGCCACGGTCGTCGTTGGACAGCACGAGGTCCAGGTGGTCGATGGTTGTTGAGGAGACGAGTCGGTCGCGCGCCTGCTCATTGAATGCGAGCAGTTCATAGACGCCGCCCACCGCGCGCGTGGCCAGCGGAAAGTAGCTCGACAACGTCGGCTGCACGTCAAGATCGAGCAACAGCACGCGCAAACCGGCATCGGCGACAAAGCCGCCCAGGTTGGCCGCCGTCGTGGTCTTCCCGACGCCGCCTTTCGTAGAGATGATCGAAACCACGCGCATCGCGTCGCCCTCCGTGGTGTCCGTGGGCGTCAGACGCGATTTTTCAGGCGATCAGCAATCCACTGGTCGATTTCGACCGAGTCCCACGCGACGGCGCGTACCCCAAGGCGGATCGCTTTGGGAAACTTGCCTTCGTTCATCAGGTTGTAGATATGGGCACGCTTGAAGCCGGTACGTGCCTCGACTTCCGCGCGCCGCAGGAAGCTATGTTCCGTCGCTGGTTCCGGACTTGCCGGGGTGTTCGTCTGCTTGGTCATTAGAGCCGCTCCTTAGCGCTTGTTAGCGTGAGTCGGCTCCATTGAAACGATGGCGGGTGACCCGGGGCACTGTAAATACGAAACGGCCGTAGCCCATATAGGTGACACGGTGACTAGGTGATGCGAAATTGCCGTTTGGCCTCCGCGAACTTGTTCTCTAGCGTCGACTGCGAGATGCCGAACACATCGCCGTAGTGGGCGAGCATCGCATCGATAATTGACCCTTGGGACCGGAAGGCGGAATACGGTGTGCCGGACGGTGACTGACTCAACATCAATGTAAGCATGCTTGCAATGATGTTCAGATAGGTGGCTTGGCCGCGGGGGCTTGTCGCTCGTAGCCGATGCTCCCGCGTCAGGCTCGCCTGGTGTTCCGTACTTAGCGCCTGGTGTTCCAGGTGTAGCGCCTGATGTTCCGTCTGCAGGGATTCAAGCCGGAACTTGAGGACATCGCGTTCGGCAAGCAGGGCCTGGAAAACGTGACGGTCGAGCAGCGGATCGGCCGCACACTCGCTGGCGTCGAACAGGAACACGGGTTTCTGTTCGGGATAAAACGTTTGCATCCAGCGTTTCAGGTCCACGTGCCGGATGGTGAGGTCCGGATCATCCAGCAATGCAGGATCGTCATGGGTGATGCCATGTTTCCCGTACGGCAACTCGTGATTCTGCATGCCGTCGAAGAGTCGCTCCGTATTAAGGCGAAGCGCCGGCCAACGCCGGCAGTCCGTGGGGGCGGGCATGCGGCGTGGTCCCAGGGTGGTGAGAATGCGGGCTTCGAAGCGGACGAGCCCACTCCAGCGGATGGCCGCCTCGATCGGCCGGTAGTAGACCTTCTGATGTGCGCTGGTATCGGTATTGTCGCGCATGTGCATTTCCTTTCGGATAAAGCTCCTTGTGAGCCATGATCTAGATGGGTCCACTCACGTTGCGACGATGCAGGTAAGTGGATTCGACGCGGTAGTCCCTCCGTGTGGCACGAAGCCTCTACGTTTTTGTCCAAACGCGACCGTATGTAAAGGTGCATATCGTCTGAATCGTTGCATAGAAGGTCACACCGGGTTGTGTGACCTTGGAGGTCTCACGTGAGACCCCGTACGCACCTGGAGTTGAAAACGGGCGTGATGGATTTCCCAACGGTCCTCCACCATGGCTCGCATCGCGCGATTTTCGTCTGACCTAATTAACAACTAACGTGCGGCCGCCTGCGGGCGAATGTCATCGCCCTGCGCGAGCTGTTGCGCGCGTTCGATGAACCGGTCGAGCTCGGGGAAGGACGTATCGTTGCGACGCAGCACGTAGGTCACCAGGGACGGGGCGAGGCCTGCCAGCGGTCGCGACACGAGATCGAGGGTCTTATAGGCCGTCATGTCGTGTTCGGAGGCGATGCCGAGGCCGTGCCCGGACGACACCTGGACCATCATCAGAAGGAACGACGCCGCCTCGATATAGGACGGGAGCGGGTGCGGGAGCCATTCGGTAATCTGCTGGAACGTGCCGGGGTGCGTCTGTTTGCTCGGAAGGATCAAGGGATAGCGGAGTGCTTCGGACAAGGGCACCCGGTCGTGGTGGAGCAGTGGATGGCGATCCGGCAACACGAGGACGACGGGCGTATCCCACAAGGGGATGGACGTGATGTCCTTGTCGTCGCACGTGGCATGCGCAAAGGCGGCATCATAAAGATCGTGCTGTAGTCCCTTGACCTGATGTCGGAAATCCGCCTCGGATAACGTCACATGCGTGCGTGGCTCATCGCGGCGGGACCGGGTCAGCAGATCACTGAGATGCTTTGCGGCGACGCCTTCAGCGACGGCGATGCGCAGCACGCCGTGGTAGCCGGAGGCTGCCATGCGGGCACTATCCCTGGCTTGTTCGAGCGCTTCCATGACGCGCTCGACCCCGTCGCGGTATTTGCGGCCCGCCCAGGTGAGTCGTGTGCCATGGCGATCGCGGTCGAACAGACGCACTTCCAGGTCGGCTTCGAGTTCCCGGATCGATCGGGAGAGGGGCGATTGTTCAATATGGAGGCGATTGGCTGCCCGTTGAAAATGAAGCTCTTCGGACAGCACGAGGAAATGCCGTAAGTGACGCAGCTCCATGGCAACATCCTTGTCTGAGCACGCAGGACACTGTATTGAGTCAATGTAAGAGCATTGTCATCTGTGCCTGCCATTTCAATGGCGTGTGATGCGAATGTGACAGGTTGCACACTGGTTTTTCATCGAGAGTACAGACGACCGCGGCAAGGTCAGTCGCTTGGAGGGTTACCAGGGTCGTCGATCCGCTGAACGTCGGCGCGTTGTGCGAAATCCGTCACGGTGGTTATGGTGGCGGCATCGCGTGGCGAATAACCGAACTCCATCTTGAACACCCGGCTGAAGTATTTTTCGTCAGTGAACCCGTACTGCCAGGCCACTTCCGCGATCCGAAGATGACGGCCAGCGGGAGAGCAGAGCGTGCGATGGGCCTGGACCAGACGTTGCCGGCGAATGGCTCGCATGACGCCGCCCGCCGATTCGTAGAGTTGGTAGAGCTTGGCGCGGGAGACACCGACCTCCTGGCAGATGCGCTCGGGCGTCAAGCTCACTTCGACCAGATGCTCGTTGATGAAGTGCTGCACACGGTAGCGTGTCACATCGCCAGGCTCAAACCGCTGCGAGCCCGTCGGCTCCAAATGACGGTGGATGGCTGCCGAGAGCAGTTGAATCGTCGCATGGACCACATGTGGTACGTCCACCCATGTCAGCGTATGCCAACGACGGTGAAGAGACAGGATGTGATCGGCGATCAATCCGGCAACCCCTGCGTTCAGTGACGTGCCATGGAGACGTTCGGTCGAGGTCGGAAGCAGAAAGCGTGGCACGGCTACCGCGACTTCCGAACCCGCCGAGATCGCGCACTCGAAGGCCTGCGCGGAGTCGAGGAGGTACATTTCGCCGACTTGCTTGATGGACGCGGCGTCGTCGGAACGCAGGGCGAGCTGACCTTCGAGTTGAAGATTGAAGCAATGGAAGTCATGACCGTCGGCACGCAGGCGTGATGGCGTACGCGTCGCGTGATAGAGGGGGTGTGTCGCGGGCCCGTGCAGCGTGCGGCTGGCGATGATCAGTGGGCCAATCGTGACGTGTTGACTGCGCGCCTCGAGTAAGTCCGCATCGTGTGCCGTCCTGGTCATGTCGTAAAACGCGCTGGTGCCGATCCAGGCGTCATACCGCTCCTTCGGTGCCACGCCCTCAGTGGTGAAGCGCCGCGTCGTCAAGCGGGCCGATTCTTCCATACACATCTCCGCAAAAATGACCTTACAACCGCCTTTCCTGCACCGCTTGGCCGTGCGGCAGGAGAGATCGGGCACCCTCGTCGCGGAATGGTTTTACCTTTCTGTGTTGTAAAAATCGTTTCCGCTTCGGCGTTAATCGTCAGCAGGCGCGCAAAAAATTTTATCGCGCAGTATCTAATTTGTCTTTATTAAAACGCACGTCCACCTAGTATGGACGCAGCTCCGCTTTCTGTTAAAGAGCGATGATTTAAGATGCTTTCTGCGTCAACCTTTCTTCAAAAGTTGACCCTGTGTACCATCCTCTACGCCCTTGTGCGAAGGGCGCGGCTGTGCCGCGCGTCAGGTATAGATAAAAGGCATGGATTTTAAGCGTAATGGAATAGCTAAATTCACCTCGTTTGTCTTTAAATATCGAAACGTAGCGGGCTGACGCCATCGGATTATGGGTGGGGGTATCTCCTATATAGGGTGAGATTTTTAGAGGCGTGGCATGCATTAATTCGTCTTGGGCTATTTGACAAGGAGCGGTCCAGGGAGAGGTGGTCTGATGGCGCGCGTTTGTTCCGACGATTGCGCTGTCCGTCGCGATGGATCGGGAAAAATCCACGGAATGGGAAAGGGGCATGACATACCTCGATAACGGTCTGTCCAGCCTGGTTGGCCAGCTCTACGACGCCTCTATCGACAGCGGTCAGTGGGCGGGGATGGCCTCGACGATCGCGACGGCGTTCAATGCGAACAGTGCTGTCCTGAAGCTCCATGATGGCGCGAATGTGCAATTGCTTGAGTCGACCGATAACCTGCAGGTACCGCAGGCGCGCCTGGATTGGGCGACCCATTGGCACCAGAACGATCTTTGGGTCCACCGCGCTGTGGCCCGCAGCGTTGAGACGATCTTCACGGACCGCGATCTCGTCACGCCTCGCGAGCAGCGTGAAAGTGGCTTCTATCAGGAGTGGCTGCGCGAACTCGACATCTATCATGTCGTCGGCACACTGTTTCCGGTCGGTGACGGCGCGCTTGGTGTACTGGGTGTTCATCGACCCAAAACGGCGCGGCATTTCAGTACCAGGGACCGCCAGCGCGCCTCATTCCTTCTTCCGCACCTTCGTCGCGCGTTCCAGTTAAGCCAGCGCCTGTCTTCCATCCAGCACGATGCCGCGTTGGAGGCGCTGAATCGCGTCGATACAGGCGTGCTGGTCACCAATCAATCGTGCCAGGTGCTGTACGCGAATGCGATGGCGGAATATCTGCTTCGTTCGGGGCAGGCGATTCGTGGTCACGCAGGCCGTGTCCGCCTCAATGATGGTGCATTGCATGAGCGGCTCGTGCAGTTGATCCGGTCGTCGGTGTTGACAGCATCGGGCCGGGCCATGCCGCTAGGCCATACGTTGAAGATTCCACGTGCCGGTCGGTTGCCGCTGACATTGAGCGTCAGTCCGCTAAGACCGAGCGGACTGATCAAGACGGCCACACCGCTTGCCCTCGTGATGCTGCGCGATCCGGAATATCCGACAGCGAGCGTGCACTATCTGCAAGAGTTGTTCGGTTTTACTCCGACCGAATCGGCCATTGCCGCCGATCTGGGGATGGGACTTTCGCTTAATGAGATCGCCCAGCGCAAGGGGATCGGTATGGGCACGGTGCGATTCCATCTGAAGCGAATCCTTGCCAAGACGGGCACAAACCGACAGGCCGAAGTGGCGGTGCTTGTGGCGCGAAGCGTGGCGTTGTTCCGGCCGCCAGAGGAGAAAGTCCCATCCCAAATGAGAGGCGACAGGTGTCTTTGACGCCGGTAATCTTTTGCCCGGTACGAAGAGCGTTTTTGTCTTGTCCCCGTCGATCGGGGCAAGGCCTCTGACGTCCATGAATGGGCTGGCAAGCGATACGCTGAACTGCTTATTCCGTAAGAAGTAAAGGACTACTTATCAGATGAAGGCGCCTATGCAATGTGGTGTGCCGGATGCGTTTTGGTTAGGTGAGGCAACGCGTCGGAGAGAGGTGTCTGGTGATGGATGCCCCGACGTTGGATTGTGTGCAGGGTTGGAGAGTAAGGAAACGCCGGTCGGCGATTAAATAAAAAAGGACTTTTATGAAACTCATTGCATGGACGGTTATGGCGGCCTGTCTGACGCTTACTGCGTGTGGCGGCGACGATGTTTCGACGACAGGCAGTGCCTCGTCGTCCGGCCCCTCGTCTCCTGGAGGAGGTGGAAATACCGGAGGCGGCAATACAGGTGGTGGAAGTACCGGCGGTGGTACGTCTCAGACGCAGGCGGGTTGGAGCCAGGCCGTCGCACTCGACGGCAAGACGGTCGCATTCGAGCCCAGCACGACCATCGATGCCAACGGCGATACGCTCGTGACGTGGATGACCAATGGCCCCACGGGCGCCATTGGCAATGAAATGTGGGGTGCGCGGTACGTGCCCGGCGCAGGCTGGAGCACGGCGACACGGCTCGATACCGGTGATGGAACGCACGCGATGACCGGACCGGGCACCATTCAACCGCAATTGGTCGGCAATGCTGCGGGTCAGGCGGTGGCGTTCTGGACCGAGTGGACGCCTGGTCCGAATATGTACGCACTGTGGGCGCGTCCATTCAGTCCGGGTGCCGGATGGGGAGCGGCGTATGAAGTGGCGCCGGACGTCACGAGTTCGACGTATACGGCGGGTATCGACGGCAAGGGCAATGCTCTCGTCGCTTTCCCGCAAGCGACTAGCATTCTGGATTCGCGCATTGCATGGACGCGATATACCCCGGACGGGAAGTGGTCCCCGACCACGCAGATCCAGATGCCGGTCCAGACCGGGCCGGGGGCGGTGATGGGGGATACCTTCAACGTGCGGCCCGTGATTTCGGTCCTGTCGTCGGGTAGCGCGGTACTTGCGTGGGGACAGACGAACCACACGCAATCGGCGATCTGGACGGCCACCTATGACGCGGCCAATGGCTGGACGAACGTTAATCCTGCCGTGACGGACACGAGCCTGTTCACGAACATCGACACGCCGACGGTCGGCATGGATGCGAAGGGCAACATCACGCTCGTTTGGGGGCAACTCGATGTCGCCAACGGGAAGATCATGACCACCACCATGTCGCAACGCTATGTGGCGGGCACGGGGTGGCAGGCGGCGAAGCCGGTGGCACCGGAGATCACGGAAGTGTCGGGCTTTATCGCCACGCCGATCCTGGCGGTCAGCGAGAACGGCGCGGCCGGCGTCATGTGGGCGGAGGGTGGGGCTGTCCTGAAGGTGAGCGTGGCGGATACCGACGGCAACTGGGGGCCGCTGCAGACATTGTCGGAGCATCTAAATTCCTTTGCCGGACAACTGCCGCCGCTGGTGATCGACGATGCTGGCAACGTCACCGCTGCCTGGCAGGACATGGGGACGTCGGGGTCCTCGAACATCGTCACGAGCAGCTATCGCAACGGGACGTGGAGTGCGACGACGTTAGGCCAGGACCCACAGTCGTCGTCCTGGCCCGCGCTAGCGGTCAATGCGGCCGGCGCCATGGCGCTCATCTGGGAGAACTACATCGAGGATGTTGGTCAGCAAATCCAGACGGCCTTCTATACGCCAGGCCATTAACTGTTTCATCACTCATGCCGACCTGTGGTGTCTCGCGCCCATGAGCGCAGCAGGTCGGCTTGTGTCATAGCCGTGCGTGTCACGCGTCGGGGGGGCTGCTTGGTAAGCGGTAAGGCATCGCTGCTGGGCTTTCACCAGCGGACCGACACGAGACCACATGGCAGGAAAAATCGGGGCAATCATGTATCGCAAAATTGTTGGTATCGGCCTTTGTATGGCCATGGCCGCCTGCGCAGGTATGGGGGGTGACGAGGCCAATCATCCGTCTCCGTTCGACAGCGCTTATCTCAAGGCCCATGTCATTCCGGGCAAGACCACCGAAAGCGACATCGCGCAGATGTTCGGTGACCCCTTCCAGAAGAAGAGCTTCCCCCAGTTGGGTAAAGACATGTGGGTGTACTCCAACATCCATATGCCAGGCCAGGGCAACCGGTTGTTGTCGATGGCCGGTATGGCTGCGAGCTTCATTCCGGGTGCGGGGCTTCTTGCCCAGGCGACCAACGCCGGACAGATGGTTGACGCTACGTCGGGCCCGACCAAGGCCAAGACGATGCAGTTCGAGTTCAATAGCAGCAACGGCACGGTCAAGGACTGGTTTGGCGATGTGCAATAACGTGAGGCTCGTCGCTAACCGACACTGACGACTCCCGATGCCTGACCTTTCTCCGCTAGATACTTATCGGTTCTCGACGCTCGACGTGCCGGAAAAGGAGCGCTTCGAGGCGTGGGCAGGGGCCATGTCGACCTGCGATTACCAGTCGCCGAGCGATACGGCTGTTCCTTTCGACGTTGAATTCCATGCGGTGCGATTCGGACCGTTCGTGCTTACGTCACACCGTTGGATTCGGCATGCACACACGGTGTCTTATCGCGCGATTCGCAGCGCCCGAAAAATCCGGGCCGATGGCCTGGATCATTTTCACCTGATGTTTCAACTCACCGGCAGCTCGGCGGACGGGTTTGGGCCTCGCTGGGTTCAGAGTCGCATAGGCGAGCTGTACGTGTGCGACATGAGCCTCCCTTTCGATTGTGTGGTGACGGCCGGCGACATCATCGGCTTGCTGGTTCGCCGGGATATGCTGGGATCGCTGGACGTGAGCCGACGCATCAACACCATTGATCCAGTCATGGGAGGCGTTCTCGCCGAGCACCTGCTGACTCTGCAAGGCAGTATGGAAAAACTGGGTGCCGGCGATGTGCCATACGTTGTGCGAGCAACCAATGCACTGCTGCGGGCGGGATTGATGCGATCAAGTGAGGCGTCGCACGGGGATCTTCCCGAGACGGATCTCTCCCTGGTTCGTCAGGCCAGGCAATTCATCGTGGAGAATCTGCATCGCGCTGACTTGACGCCCGAGGTGATCGGCGAGGCGATCTGCATCTCACGGGCCAAACTGTACAAACTCTTTCAAGGGAGCGGCGGCGTCATGCGACAGGTTCAGCGGCAGCGGTTGGATCGAGCTTATGACGTTCTGACGGACCCGGATATGCCGAAAGAGCGTGTTGCGCACGTTGCGTGGCGCCACGGTTTCAACGACGAAAAATACTTCAGCCGGATATTTCGTGCGGCGTTCGGATGCACACCAAGAGAAGCGATGGAAACGCGACGTATTTCGTCATCGCAGCCCCAGGTCATTGCGACACGCACGCACGGGCCGACGTTCGTTCAATGGCTGAAGGCCGACGCGGAGAGCCGGCAGGATAGTCAAGCGTCCTGACACACGACGGGCGGGCAAGAGGAGAAGTGCCTATGTTGAGCTTGAAAAGGATCGTACTGGCGGTAGGGTCGCCTGCAGCGTACCGGATGCGATTGCATATGCCTGCGCGCGCGATGGTCCGACTGGCCGTTCTCGCGACAGCATTACTCGTGGGACGTGCGGTGTGTGCGCAGGTGAGTTGCCCGGCCGGGCAAATGTCGTATGGCGGCACGGATATCAGTTCATGTGGGCCCATTCCGCCCGGCTATCAGGGAAACATGGCGCCGCCGCCTCCGCGATGGATGCATCAGTGGGGCGCGATTGCTACACACGACGATGATGGCAGCTTCGGGGCCTCCGTTGATATGCCGAGCGAGAGCCGTGCAGTAGAAGCGGCGCGTGAGAATTGCCGTTCGAAACATGGTTCGACCTGCACCGTCCAGATTACTTACCATGATCAATGCGTTTCGATGGTGATCAGCGCCAAGCGGTACAACGTGGGCAGTGCCCCTACCGTGGAAGAGGCGACACAGAGCGGTATGGAAACCTGCGTGAATTCAGGCGATCCCCATTGCCGCGTCTATTACACGGCATGCAGCATGCCCAGGCGGATTCAATAGCACGAGGTTTCGAATGATGGGGAGCAGCCCACGACGGTTGCGTGCAGGGTGTGTGCAAAGACTGAGGCTTGCGTCCCTGCGGGTGAGGGTGATCGCGACGACGTTGCTCGTCACGCTCGAATGTTCATATTACGTATGACCGAGCTGGAGCTCGGATGCATTTCACAGGGAGAATATTGTGCGCACATCGATTCTCGCCGCGGGGATGGTGGTGGCTGTTACGGCGCTTGCCGGTTGCGTGGCGAGGACCTCGCCTTGGGTAGCTCAACCCGTGACGAACCAGGCTGCGGCCAGTCAGCCTGCCACCGCCAAGGCGCTGACGCTGGAAGACGTAGACAAGTCCATCGAAGCGATCGACAAGATCACCGCAGACGACCGTGACAGGATTGCGAGGGATGCCGCTCCCAAGGAAGACCTGGAGATCGATCGCCAGATGCGGCAATTGCTGATGGAAGCCAAGCCCATCGTGATATCGCGCGACAAGGCGGCGGGGAGCGAGTGGAAAAGGAAATACAACGCGCTTGCTGTACGAAGGCACGAGGCCGAAGAGCGCTTCACGTACGACTGGTTCCGGAGGCATCCGGGGATGGCCTCGCAAGATACCGGCTCGCCGTTCGCGGGACGAACCGACGCCGGTTGCATCGGTGGACATTGCCAGTGGACGCCCCCGCCACCCGAACCGCGAACGTGCATCATCAACGGGAACGGTTGGGTTGGCCAGGCACCGTGCTGAGTACGTCGGCTTTATTGCCGAAAGCGTTGATAAATCATCGCCGCGATCTCTAGCGGCGGTTGCTCAGCGGAGCTCTAAACGAGGAGCAGTGCTGTCCACTAACAGATAAAGGATTTCATTGTGCGTGCAGCGATTTTTCGAACGACATTGACGGCAAGCCTCGTAGCGATCCTGTCTTCGTGTGCCTCGCCATACCATTTTGATAAGCCCGTACGGGATCAGTCACCATCAGAGCGCTGGGCTGCGACGACAGATGGAGATCGCAGTATGGTCGAAAAGGGCTTTTATTCCAGTGAGGTTCTGCAATTGGATGGAGAAATAGCTCAACTGATACCTGAAGGCGAGGCGATCATGGCGACACATGATCTAGCCAGGGCGCATGAATGGTTGAAAAAGAACAATGCCTTGATGGCGAGGAGAGAGCTTCTCGTGAGGCAAGGACACGCAAGGGTACAAGAATGGCTTTCCCGTCAGCCGGACTACGACGTTCACGGCTGCGTCGACCCGGCCAATGGCGAAAACCAGTGCGGACCCCGGAAACCTCCGCCACCAACGGTCAACCGATGGTGTGACCGTGGTAATGGTGTACTGGAGCCATGTGGCTGATTCATTGAAGGTGGCGACGCGGCGTCAAGTGTGCCCTTCCGCCACTGATGCTCATGATGATGAACCTCATCGCGCCTTTGCTGTAGTGATCGAATAATCAGGGTGTATTCGTCATTTTTGCTAGGGGTCGGGTATGTATGTCATGCGAGGCCGAAGAGCGCTTCATGTACGACTGGTTTAGACAGCACCCGGGTATGATCTCGCAAGAACCGGCTCGCCATTCGCTGGACGAACGGCCCCGGGTTGCATCGGCGGACATTGTCAGTGGACACCCCCACCACCCCCGCCGCGGACGTGCATCATCAAAGGAAACGGGTGGGTGGGTTAGGCGCCATGCTGAGCACGTGGTCGGTGTTCCTGAAGAAACGGGAAACAAGCGAAGCGGCGTGCTGACGCCATGTGGCTGATTCTTCAGAGTGGGGCCGCTGCATAAAGAACTGCCCTGCCTTGATAGGGCTAAGGGTGAGTTATTAGTCAACTCACCGAACCCATACGGCCGGCAGCAAAGGACCATATTCCATATGACCGAGATGGAACTCGGACGCATATACAAAGGAGAGAAGATGCGTACTTCGATGCTCGCCGCCGGCCTGGTGGTGGCTGGTGCGGCGCTCGCTGGGTGTGCGGCGGGGGCAACGTCGTGGGGCGCTCGGCCCGCGAATGCTCAGTCTCCCAATGCCAAGGCACCCGTATCGACACCCGCACAGATCGATGCGGCGGTAGAGGGGATGGACAAGATTATCGCCGCTGATCGGGAGTCAGTGGCGAAAGATCTGGTTCCCAAGGAGGATATCCAATTCGATCTCGAAAAGCGGCAATTGCTGGTGGAGTCGAAATCCGTTTTGGCCTCGGGTGACAAGGACAAGGCGCGCGACTGGAAAAGACGATGGGATGCTCTTGAGGCTCGGAAGGCCGACGTCGACAAGCGTTTTCTGAATGCCTGGTTTGCCAGGCATCCGGGTATGGCCGCGCAGGATACCGGTTCGCCTTTCGCGGGCCGGACAAACCCAGGTTGCATCGGTGGGCGTTGCCAAGATACCTCCCCAGCGCCTGAACCGCGAACATGCATCATCCATGGGAGTGGGTGGGTTGCGCAGGCGCCGTGCTGAACGTGGACCGTGTAGCCGAAGAATCTGAAAACAAGCGACCATGCATTTCGGGACGACAGGCACCTTGCTGCTTGACGACGGCGAATATCTGCTTCTTCTGAAGCATCGTGGTCCGCTGGCGGCTGGACTTGGATATCTGTTTCGTCGATGTCGTGTTTCCGAGGCCGCTCCCGAAGGCCTCGAATGTGTCGGCGGATACGACCTGCAGCTGTTCGAAGGTTGGTCGGCCAGTATCACGGTGCCCTACGATGCCGCGACCGACTCGGACTGTCTCTGTCTTGGCTGTTTCAACAATCCGCTTACCGCTATCTGCACATTGTGGGGGCAACGGCATAACGCGCTCACGTTGCAGCCAAGACATGAGGGCGGGTGCTGACCCACCGCGACCGGTCATGATACGGCGTGCCTTTGCGTTCGTGCGGAACCTGCGGTCCCGTTCGGCGCGATCAGGCGGGCGTCGTGTGGGGTGACGCATGCACGGCGACTGGCGAGGGATGGTCCGGATTCAGTGGAGGTAGCCGAGCAGCACACCGGCGCCGTCGCCCAGGCCGGCACGCAAGGCACCCGAGCTCAGGACGTCTGGCTGAAGGCCCGCGTTGAGTCCCCACAACATCAGTACGGCGGGTGCATTCCGAATGGCTTCATCCACCAAGGCAGCATCTTGCATGGTAGCCCCGGTCATCAGTTGGGCTGTATTGATTCCCAGGAGCATGATGTCAGCGCTAGCGCCGACGGACATGGCGCTGCCGCCGACGTCGATAAAAAGCGTGGTGCCTTGAATATCTGACTTCTTCAGTTCCGAGCCGGGAAACGCAGCCGTCATGAAAACGCAACCTCCCCCGGCAAAGGATGGGTCTGAATACGTTTCGGAGAGGGTCGTTTTTTGCGGCAGGAACGTGGGCAGCTTGATGGATGGCACCTTTGGAATCTTGAGGCGCGCTGAGAGTCCAACACCTATCCCGCCGTAATAGAAGTGCTCCACCTTGCCCGAAGGATCCTTTAGCGGCAGGGCACCGCCGGATGCGACGAAGTCTTCCAGACCCAGGCTGCCCGTGGTGGAGTCGTTGGCGTATGTCCAGCGGCTCGATCGTAAGGTGAACATCAGCCACTCCTGTTAGCGTGATGTTGAGTGAAAGGCTTCCTAGTAGGCCAGATGTGGCCAGATGAGACCTCCAACGCCCACGACCAGGAAGCAGCTAGCCATGAGTATAAGGAAAATCGTCGTATCGTAGAGGGCTCCAAACTGATTTAGCGTCGCACTGATCTCGGGGTCTTGAGGAAGATAGCGTACCTGCACCGGGTCGCCGACGTGCAATGTCACAAAGCCATTTTGCGGATACGAAATGGTTTTTCCTGTCTTCGTGACGAAGCTGATTTGAGGGTGGTGAGGGCCCGCATTCAGGGCGACCACCTGGCCCGGAACGACGACGGAGGCTTGAATAAAAGCGTGTGTGGACGCGATGCCGCATGCTGCGCAGATCAGCATGCAAGCACCAACCAACGCGGAGCCTATGGCCTTGTATCGGAGAACGGTTGGATTGCGTTCCATGGGTTTGCTTTGCCTGTCTGATCGGTGCTTGCTACAAGAGGCGACTTGCGCGAATTAGTATGAGCCGGAGCGTGGTCGTCTGCCAGGTGGTGCCGCGGCCGGGCAAGTGGCCTTGGCGCGCGGACTAGATCAGCGCGCGGGTGCCTTGCCGTGGCGTGTGACGGATGAGTTCGAACCCGCTTTGGGCGGAATGCACGACCAGTTGCACATAGCTGTTGGTGGACGCATAGGGCGCAAAGAATCGGTCGAGTGTGCGGGTCAATGCGTGCAGGCTGACATCGCGCAGTGCCGATTCGTCGAAGGTAAGGTGGATTTCTATACCCCGCACGAATGAAGGAAATTGACTGTCGAGCGACATCCATCGCATGACGGGTTGATAGTCCAGGTGTTTGATGGCATCGATGCAGCGATGTGCCGGGCTGATGGATCGCGGGACATGCAATCGGAGGAAGGCTTTGAGCGCAGAGAGACCGGCTACTGTCAAGTCGATCGGGTGCGCTGACAGCGCGCACAGCACACGCCACAGCGCGCCTTGACCACGTGGCAACCTGGCGCTTAACGTCGGCTGCGTGAGCAGCGTGATCGGGCATGACAGGGCAGCACCTTCGTCCAGCAAGTCGCCCTCCAACGAGCCAATCGGCAACTGTGATGGGAGGTCGCGATTGGTGGCGGTCGTATCGACATCGACCTGGGGCCGGGCGGGATGCATGGGGCGCCCGTCCAGGTCGACCAGTGACAGCAGCATGGCTTCGCCAAATGGTTGCAATGATCCATCGGGATCACGATATGCAATCCACCATGCATCGGACGGCTCATGCGATCGACTGTGGGTGAATGCCCGATACGGATAGATCGCGGTGCGTGGTTGGCGGTGGCCGCTGCGTTGCTCATGCTTGTCCTCGACGGTTTGATCGCCGAGATACACCGCGTCGATCGAATAGATGTCAAGTGCGGCCCCCGCTTGAAGGGGCGTCGGGACGATGGGCCACGTGGTGACGCCGGAGGTCAGCAGGATAGGTTTGGCACTGCGCTTGAAGAGATTGATGACCGGTGTACAGAAAAGCTGGAATGTCTGGTCGTCGAGCGATGCAAGACTCTGTCCCGTGTGCGATTCAGGGGGCGTGTTGCGCACGGCGATATGCAAGGTCAGGCGTCGAGGCGTGGTGTGCCGCGTCGCGCGACGCATCCGGCCGAGGTCGATATCGATGAAGTCGAATTTCTCGGGAAACGCAAAAAACTCGAGTAGATAGCCAAAGCGGTGGGAGGCCTGGCCAGACTCAGGCAGGAGCTGCTCATCGCCGTGATAGCCGACGTCGCTGACTGGCACTTTTGACAGGGGGTGCCAGTGTCCGTCGTGATCGGCCTCGACGAATGCGCAGCATGCGTGCATCAATAATGTGTCGGCAAGCGGCGCCACCAGAGTGCGCGCGCCCGAAAGGTGAATTCGAATGGTATCCGATGGACGGGCGGTGTCGAACTGTCCGGAGGATGACGCCGAGGCGAACGTGAGCGAGATGATGCCCGTTGCGTCGGTGGGAAGCCGTGCGGTTGTCGGTGCCAGGGTGGTCGGTATGTACCTGGCCGCATGGATCTGAAGCGGCGACAGGACGACGTCGTAGACCGTCTGAAATCGGCAGGGTGCCACGCGCGCATCGAGCGATGTGCCGCGGGGCACGGTGAATGGTTCGGTCATCTGGCCGGCAAGCAGCGCCGGTTCGAAGCGCGCGATGGCGCACGACGGGATGGTCCTCAGATAGCCGGGATACGCGATATCGAGAAACGCCTCCGTGAACTCGGGGTAGTCGTCGGCCAGTTTGGTGCCGATGTGCGCTGCTTCGAAGGCGAACGTCTGGAGCAACTGATTGATGTGGGGATCGTCGGTGTCGCCCCCACTCAGACCTAGGCGTGCGGCGATTTTCGGGAAGCGCGCGGCGAACTCGACGAGCCTTTGGTTGAGCAGACCCAGCTCGTGTTCGTAGTGGACCAACAACTCTTCCATCGACGCCCCGTTCGTTTGCTGCAAGGTTATGCATAACGGCTCGGATTATTTCCGACCCTAATAAAAAAGCACGCGATAAGTTTGCTTAGGAGCACATTTTAAAATCATCTGACGGTAGTATTGAGGCCTTATTGTATGTGGCGTTCCTACGCTCAAGGAAATGTCAGATATTGCAAATTTTTTCCAGCTTCAGAATAACCGTCTCGTGACGATTGATGCGCCATTGAAAGGGCGATCTGAACTGGTTCCAGTTACATTTCACGGCTCCGAAGTGTTGTCTCAAGGCTTTGAGTTCAACCTGCGCCTTGCCTCTCAAGACGCCAACATTGAGCTAAAGAAAATGATCGGACAGCCTGTCACGATCACGCTTCAGTTAAGCGCTGCGCTAGCCAGTTCAGACGAGCGCTATTTTCATGGTTATGTCACGTCGTTTTCGCATCTGGACAATGATGGTGGATTTGCGTTGTATGGCGCGACCATCATGCCGTGGCTATGGATGCTATCGCGCCGTCGTGATATCCGGATATTTCAGGAGCTGACGACAGAGGACATCTTGGCTCAGGTGTTTCAGCAGTACGGCAAGCTGGCGGTTTATGAGTTCCGGCTGTCTAAGGCGGCGCCGAATCGCAGCTACTGCACACAGTACAAGGAAACCGATCTCGATTTCGTGCAGCGGCTGATGCAGGAAGACGGCCTGTACTACTACTTCGAACACAAGAAGGGCGAGCACAAGCTGATCATTGCCGACAACTCGCCAGCAGCCAAACCTATCGACGGACGCAGTGCATCTTTGCCTTATTCGAAAGGCGAAGCGCTTGACGATATCGACATCATCACCACGTTTTATGCGCGACGACAGCTGGAGTCGAGCGATGTCGGCCTCAAGACCTTTGACTACAAGGCACCTGGCGCTCGTCGGTTTCAGTCGAATAGCAGCCAGGTGAACCAGGGCGATGTCCCGGCGTATGAGGTGTACGACTACCTCGGGCCGCACGGATTTCCCGACAGCGATCGCGGCGAGGAGCTTGTTCGCTTCAGGACCGAAGCGTTGGCCGCCCATAGCAAGATTTTCGGCGGGACGACGACGAGTCGCCGGATGGCACCGGGGCGATATTTTCAGCTGGAAGATCACTACGATCACGGGGGCACCAAACCGGAAGACCGGCAGTTTCTGCTGACCGCGGTGTCGCACACGGCGTCGAACAACTATCAGGCAGGCGACGGCGCGGCCAACTATGCGTGCAGTTTCACCTGCATTCGCAAGAAGATTCCGTACAGGCCGGCATTCACCATCGAACGCCCCAGCATCATTGGCCCGCAGACCGCGATCGTGGTGGGACCGCAGGGCGAGGAAATCTATACCGACGCGTTAGGTCGGGTGAAGGTCCAGTTTCATTGGGATCGCCTGGGCAAGAAGAACCAGTCGAGCTCGTGCTGGGTGCGTGTCGGACAACCGTGGGCGGGCCGAGGCTTCGGGATGATCCAGATTCCGCGGATCGGTGACGAAGTGGTCGTCATTTTTCTCGACGGTGATGCGGATAGGCCCCTCATCATCTCGAGGGTCTACAACGCGCAGAACACGCCGCCTTGGACACTGCCGGCGAATGCGACCCAGAGCGGCATCCTGACCCGTTCGAGCAAAGGGGCCACGCTGGAAAATGCCAACGCGATCCGCTTTGAGGACCGGAAGGGTCAGGAAGAGGTATGGATTCACGCGGAGAAGGACCAGCGCATCGAGGTTGAGAACGACGAATCGCATTCGGTCGGACACGATCGATCCAAGACGGTCGATCACGACGAGACGGTCCATGTCGGCCATGACCGCACCGAGACGGTCGACAACAACGAAACCATCACGATCGGCGTCGATCGCACGGAGCGGGTGGGCAACAACGAGACACTGACAGTCGGCGGCAACCGCACCGAGACGATCGAAGGCATGGAGAACCTGGTGGTCGCACTGACCTCGACGGAGACGGTCGGTCTGGCGAAGGCACTGACGGTGGGCGGTGCCTATGCGGTTACCGTCGTCGGCGCAGTCAATACAGCGGCGGGCCTTGCCAGTGCTGAAGAGGTCGGACTCTCGAAAACGAGCAAGGTCGGCAAGACCTACACCTTGACGGCAGGTGACCGGATCGAGTTCAGGACCGGTAGTGCGGAATTCATCATGGAGAGCAACGGGCACATCACGTTGCGTGGCACGCAACTGCTTATCGAAGGCTCGGGTCCCGTCCAGATCAACGGCAAGGATGTCGACATCAACTGACCGGGGACGGTGATGGAGTTTTCCAATTTCACGCCATTCCCGGCGCTGGCCTTTGAGTCGCTGGGCATTGATGGCGCGCCCTTTCATACCGTTGTCCTTCGACAGACGTTCGAGCTTCGGGAAGGGGCGCTGGTGCTGGCACAGGAACAGACGCCGCTGACCACCACCGACCGGTTTTTCGGAGAGCCCAATCAGTCCAGCGTGGCCGAAGAGAGCGATCTCGCGCCCTACAAGCCGGCTTGCGATGTACTCATCCATGCGACGGCCTATGCACCCGGGGGCACGGCGTTGCCACGATTTGAGGCGGGTGTTCAACTCATCTCGGCCGCCATCGTCACGGATCGCGAGGCAGGGCTCGCGTCCACCACCGTCTTGCTCGACCGACGCTTGCGCATCAACGGACCGAGGGCGTTCGTTCGGCGATCAGCGTTCATGCGATCCGCCGGCAAGATGGTGGCGTTGGTGACCTTCGGTCTGGTTCGTCGCCAGGATTGGCGGTTGACGGCACCCGAGCCGATCAAGGCGCTGCCCATTCGGTACGAACATGCCTGGGGTGGTCAGTGCCGGGTTAATGCGGACGACAAGGCCGCCGGGCGCGTACCCAAAGCCATGCGGCTGACGGAGCAGCAGCAGTCCGGACACCCGGACCAGTCCCATTTACCTGTTGCGCATACCACGTGTGAAGCGAATCCGGTGGGCATGGGTTTCGCCGAACGATGGTTTGTGAAGGCCAGCCGGTTGACCCGGATCGCCGCACCGCAGATCGAGGAGGTCGGTCAACCCCTGACGACGCAGGCGTGGCTGCATGCCTCGGCAGAAGGAACCTCTCGGGCCTTGCAGCCGGCGGGTTTCGGCATGGTCGGCCGGGCCTGGCGCGGCCGGCGCGAACTGGCAGGCACCTTCGACGATCAGTGGCTTGCCGAGCGGCATCCTGGTTTGCCCGCCGATTTCGACTTTCGCTACTGGAACAGTGCGCCGCCGTCGATGCAGGTGCCCCACCTGAAGGGCAACGAGACGCTGGTGCTGGCGAATCTGGCGCCTACGGGTACACCGGGCGCCAAGGTCAACGCCCAGGGCGGCACGCTCCTGCGCATCCCCTTGCCGGGGCATTTGCCGATGGGCTGGATATACACCAGCGAGGCGTTGAAGTTCGCTCCCTTCCTGCTGGATACGCTCTCCGTCGACCTGTCGGACCCGATGAAGCCGAAGGTCACGCTGGTATGGCGCGCCACGTTGATGAAGTCGCTGCGCGTTCAGCGCTTCGAGGCGCGATTCATCGAACGTACCGCGATGGACCGATTATCGGCGTCATCGCCGGCGGCACTTAACGGATCGGCGGGAGCGCGCCATGTCTGATCCGCTGATCGTGACAGTGACCGGCGACGCGGGCGACGTTTTTCGCGAGCACTTCAATATCCAGAGCGTGGAGCAGGCGCGCGACGCGGTGAACAACCTCGATGCGCTCTGGAATACTCCCAACCCTTGGAGCGAGCGAGGCCGTCCCGTCGACCGGGAGACCTTTGACGAGGCCGCCCAATCGGTCAAGCAACGGTTCGAGTCCGGCCGATACAAGCCGGAAAAGCCACCTCAGCCGGCCGATCATTTTTCCACGGGGAATCGCATTGCTTCCCGGAAAAACGGTAGCTTCAAGGCGGTCAGCAATACGCCGGATGTTTGTAAGACGCCCATGGGCGGGTCGACACCGCCGGTGCCATACCCGGTGGTCGCGGACCTCAGCACGTCGGCGGGTATCGTGCCGACCGTCCGTTTCAATGGTGATCCGGCGTACGTGCTCGATCAGAGCGTGGTCCCGACATGTACGGGGGACGAGGCGGGGGTGGCTGACGGCGTGAAGTCGGGCACCGTTGGGGGCGAGGTGAAGCCCACGAAAGGCAGCAGCACCGTTCGGGCTGGTGGCCATCCGATCATTCGCGATGGCGATCCGTGCACGATGAACAACGGCAATTGTACAGGCACCTATGTGACGGCGCCGGCGCCAGGTAGTTCGGTCGATGCGAGCGGCAACGTGGTGGGAGACGCCAATCCGCCGCCTGACAAGGGCGTTATGCATCAGGTGGGTGGCTTCTTCAAGGGGGCGGGGGGTGCCCTGTGGGACATGGGCAAGGGCCTGGTCGGCCTCGGCGTCGGCGCGGCGAAACTGTCGCCGGCATCGCAGATGGCCGAGGAGCTGTCGAATGCCACCGGACTGAATGTCTACCACGGCTACTCGGAAACCCAGCAGGCGCTGGGGCAGACGGCGCAGGCGATCTACGATCACCCTGGCGCGATCGTTGACGGCATCACCAAGCCGTACATGGAGGCTTGGAGCCAGGGCAACTATGGCGAGGCGCTGGGACGCGGGGCGGTCGATGTGGGTGGCCTTTTCGCGGGCGGCGTTGGTGCAGTAGGCAAGGCCGGAGAGGTGGGCAACGTCGCCGGCAAGGTCGGCGAAGTTGCAAACGTAGCTGGCAAGGCCGGCGAGACGGCTGACCTGGCAAACGCCGCTGGCAAAACAGGTGAGCTTGCGAATACCGCCAAGGCAGCAGATACGCTAGGCGAATCGCAACTCGGTCGCGGTGCCGGTGTTGCCAATGACGTGGACGACGCGGCCTCAGCGGGAGCTAAGACAGCGAACGGCGCGGCTGGAACCAAGGCGCCTGTCGTGCCCAAAGACGAGTTCGACAAGCTAACGGATATTTCGGGGGACGGAGTCCGCGTTAAACCCTCTGGAGGCGCATGGAAGTATCCGCCTAACTGGAGCAGCTGGATCAAGAAGGGCGGTAAAATTGTTACCCATGAGGATGGTTCTGTGACGTACATCCGCAAGGACGGCGTGCAGGTCACCTACAACAAGGAGGGGTACCCGGATTTCTCACCCCATGCCACGGAATCGGTCCAGATTGACGATATGCAGTTCAATCATACGAGCGATTTCCGAAAGGCCAACGAGCAGATTGGTCTGAGCGGCAGCGACCCGCCGGACGGCTTTACGTGGCACCACGTCGAAGATCAGAAGACAATGCAGCTCGTGCCACAATCGATCCATAATGTGAGTGAAGGCGGTTTCCCGCATGCTGGCGGTGTATCTGTTGGCGGTGGTGGATAAGTGAAATATGGTGACGGTGAATGATATGAGAGATCTGACGTACTCAACGCATAGCCACTCGGCTGTGCGGTTTGATGGCGCTACTGATGAGGCGATTGACGAGTTCTTCTCGTCACATAATCTGACGTGCCCGTCCGACTACCGTGTTTTCCTGAAAAAATACAATGGCGGTTGCTTTAACGAAGGCTATTTGCAGGAAACTCCCATAGGACCGTTGATTGTCTCCTACTTTTCAACACTTGCAGCTAGCAAGAATCGACACATACCCACGCAGATTGAGAATCTAGATGAATATATCCCTGCCGGGTTTGTGCCTATCGCTGACGATCCAGGCGGTAATTTGTATCTGATGGATTGTGACGGAAGCTCGGAGCGCAACGGTAAAGTGTATTTCTGGAATCATGAAAGCGCAGAGCCTGCGGAGGAGGCCGTCTTGAGCAATTTCAATAATATAACTCTGCTCTTCGATACTTTTTCTGACTTCATTGATGCAATGAAGAATAAAGATTCGATTTAAGGGAACGGTGTGATCGGACACTAAAGGGCAAAAAATGGATTATCCCCTGTCGGGCGAAGCGGAGGCGGTGGCGTCATTGATGCTCAATGCTGCTCCACAGCCGAAGCGGATCGGTAGTGAAATTGTTACGTCGATTGAACGGGCCGACGGAGCGGTGACGGCTTTTTCAAGAGGGGGGAAAGTCTATTCTGTACGTATAAAGAGTCCATTCTCAGGTGACGTGCGTGGCATTAGAATTGGCTACACCAAGGATAACGTGGTTCGGGCATTGGGTAAGCCAGACAGGTTGTGGCCGGTCCACGATGGCATTGATCGATGGTTTTACGACGCCAAATCCTTTATGAGAGTGGATTTCAATCCCGAGACCAGCTTGGTTGAATTCATTTACGTCTGATACGCTCGGCATGAGACGTGAATTGAGGTGATGTATGTCAATCGGAATTCGTGTTGGCCCGATTGTTAGCGAGATCGGTGCGCCCAGTTTCTTTAACTCGTTTTTTTCCACGATTCAGGGTTTGCTTGAGCCCGAAGGAGCGGGAACGCGATTCCCGGTGATTTCGGGCGAATTCTACGATGGGTGTGTTTCAGAAAACAGGTTGATCAAGCACTTGCTGGATACATTATTTGAGATGTTTGAATGCGCAAAGAAGAGAGATATCGACGTAACAATCGAAGAGATTTGAATTTGAGGTGCATCGCTCGTCGAAGGAGGTATCCATTGGTTACGCGTGCTGAATGCATAGACGTGGATGCGCGATTTCTGTTGGATAGTTTCATTTGGCAGTCTGGTGAATTTTTATGAACCAAGAAATCATCCCCGGCGCAGACGACCTTTACCCTAAGATGGGTCAAATGATCTTCGATATCATCCCCGGTGACTTCAGCATTGCGCGAACACGTGTGGAAATGATTAATGATGTTTCTTCCTGCGCGATCTTTTATCAAAAGCCGGATGGGCGCTTTCAATATCTAAACGACGGTTTGGATGCGCTTGAGGCGAAATTTCGTGAGTTGCGCAACCTATTCAAGAGTGCAGGCCGCGAGGCATGGACCGGGGCAACTTTTAATTTGTCCGAGGATGGCGAGTTTTCCATCGAACTGAGTTACGACGATATCTCGGGCTTTGGCCAAGCTTCAGATAGAAGAAAGGCTTGGATCAAGAGGAACCTCGGGGAAGATGCGAAAATAGACTGGCAGTGATTTGGCGGTGCGTGTCAGAATAGAGTCGACTTGTCGCTCGTTTGATGCTCGGCTCTGCTTGCTGAGCGCGCTGTTTCATGTATTCGAATGCGCAAAGTGGGAAAGTGCCGATGTGACAATCGAAGAGGTTTAAATTTGAGATAGTAGATCGATGTATGGAATATTCGCTGTTGATCTGGTTGAATGATTGACTTGGATACTTCAATCAATGGGTAGCTGATGGACATGCCGCGTATCACCTATTGTCTTGAGTAGATGTTCACGCGGGCCTTGAATTCATTTTCTAATTTCTGCGTTATCTCCATTGTCTTTAACGCATAAAGATAATCGGCATACCATTGCATCATTGCTGCCCGCTGTGCCAAATATTTGGCTTTGTTGTAGTCGCCCGCGGTGCCTTGCTCGATATGCGCGAGTTGCATTTCAACATGATCTTTTTCCCAACCATGCTCACGGAGCAATGTACTCGCCGTATGACGAGTGCCGTGTCCGACCATGCGGCCTTTATATCCAATAAGGGAAAATACCTTATTGATGGTATTTTCACTGATGACCTCATTTTTCCAGCCGATGCCTGGGAATAGCCAACGGTTATTGCCAGTCCTCTGCTGAAGTTTTATGAGAAGATCGATCAGTTGCGTAGGGAGCGGAATGACGATGTCGCGACGCATCTTCATCTTGTCACCGGCGATCGTCCAACGGGCGGCGTCCAGATCAATTTCGCTCCATTCTGCGTAACGAACCATGCCAGGACGACTGGCAGTTAGTATCGCCATCCACGCCGCGACCTGCTGTATAAAGCGGCTGGTCGATTTATCAAGTGCTCGTAGAAAGCCCGGCAGTTCAGGCTCAAGCAGATGCGGATAGGGTTTGGATTTCGGGGCCTCTTTTGCAATGACTTTCAGTTCGGAGGCGGGGTTGTGCTCGCATTGTCCGCGAGCGATAGCATGGCTGAAAATCTCGCGGAGCCATCCACGTACCTTCTTGGATACGTTTAGTGCGTCACGTTTTTCTATGCGCTCCTGAACGCGCGTGCAGTCTGCACGGGTGATCTCCGACAGGCGCTTCCTGCCCAGTTCGGGCAAGATGTCCTTGTCGAGGTACGCGCGGTACTTGTCAAGTGTTTGCTCGGCTCGCCCCACATTTTTTTTCTGCTGATACCAAGCTTCGGCCGTCGCCGCGAATGTGTCGTCTGCCTTCGTTCGTTGCTTTGCGGACTTCTCCCAGACGTCTGGTCGCTTCCCGTTGCTCAGTTGCTGCTGGGCTACTACGCGTAGTTCGCGCGCTCGCTGGAGGGAGAGCTTTGGATATAAGCCAAGTGAAATGCGCGAGCGTTTGCCAGCATGGGTGAATCGGAAGTGCCAGAACTTCGCGCCGTTCTCCGCGACGAAGAGGTATAGTCCGTCACCGTCGTTGAGGGTATAGTCGCGGCTCGCTGGTTTTGCTGCTTCAACCTGCCTTGCTGTTAGCGCCATGGTGCCAACCTCGGGAGTGGTACATTTTTGGAACTCGAACTTTCGATGTACCGAAAAATGTACCACTTTGACGCTGGCTTGGCATGGTTCTCAGCAGACGAGGTTGGAACCCAAGAAACCAAAAAAGCCCGCAGTGGCGGGCTTTTCGGGGTATTCAGTAGACTCCCGTGGAAGTCTCTGGATGCTTAAATGGTGCCCAGGAGAGGACTCGAACCTCCACGATGTTGCCACCGCTAGGACCTGAACCTAGTGCGTCTACCAATTCCGCCACCTGGGCACGTTTCGCTTTGCTGCATCGCGAAAGACCGCAATTATAGCGTGCCCGAAGGGCGTGTCAACTGATTTTTGTACGATCGTTTGGATCGGTATAAAAAAGGGCGCGCCTGGTTTGTCGCGTCTGAATGCCGTGGCCGACCGATGCGGGTGAGAGGGAATCATTGCCGGAAGGGATCGAGCGAATTTCCCGAATGCACACTTACGTGTGTCGCCAGGGAAATTGTTGTCGATGGCATCCTGTCGTGCGCGCTGTCCTGCGGTTATGGGATGCGATCGCAGCGATTGTCCGCTCGCCTGGCGGGCCGTGTGCATGTAGATGTCGGCATGCAATGGCGCGTGCGGCGCATGTGGGCGAAGTCGGTTGTATTTCGATCTTTTCTGTTACTATCGCGGTAACGCTTATTGCGGAACGATCCGCGCCGAGGAGTTCGTCATGTCAGAAATCGCAGTGGTTTTTCATAGCGGCTACGGCCACGCAGCCGTTATTGCCGACGCAGTTGCGCGCGGCGTCGAGAAAGTCGACGGCGCGTCGGTCAAGTTGATCCCCGTCGACGCGATCGACGAACACTGGGAGTACCTGGAGCGCGATGCGAAGGCGATCATCTTTGGCTCGCCGACCTACATGGGCAGTGCGTCCGCTCAGTTCAAGGGCTTCATGGACGCATCGTCGAAACATTGGGGCAAGTGGCGTGACAAGCTGGCGGCCGGTTTCACGGTGTCGGCTTCGCAAAGCGGCGACAAACTGTCGACGTTGCAACAACTGGCGGTCTTCGCCGCCCAGCATCAGATGCTGTGGGTCAGCCTCGGTCTGATGCCCGGCAACAACAGCAGTGCGGGTTCAGTCAACGATCTGAATCGGCTCGGGTCGTTCCTCGGTGCGATGGCGCAGGCAAATGCAGACGAGGGCGGCGATGCGATTCTGGAGAGCGATCGCAAGACGGCGGAAGTGCTGGGCGAGCGCGTCGCGATTGCCGCGAAACGCTGGAACGGCGCCTGAGGTCGGCGGCGGGCCGGTCTTGATGGGCCGTTCGGCTGCTGGATCGGTGAGGGGGGCGATGTGATTGTCGCGTGTCCGCTGAGTTCGCCGGGCATCGCGAAATTCGCGCCCCCGATTCCGCTTCGTTGCTTGAGTCGGAAATGACGAAAGGCCGGGATAAGCCGCTCGTTTTTGGAAAGCGGATGGTGCACGGGAAGGGGGGGCTTGGTAACGCGGGCGCGCCCCCGAGTTGCGCTTGAAAATGCAGCTTTTCGAGCCCTCACGTAGAGCGCGAAGCGCTTCGCCTGCTGAGGCTGAAAAAGAAAAAGGCCGGCTAAAAAGCCGGCCTTTCTTAAATACGTGGTGCCCAGGAGAGGACTCGAACCTCCACGGTGTTGCCACCGCTAGGACCTGAACCTAGTGCGTCTACCAATTCCGCCACCTGGGCACGTTTCGCTTGCTGCGATGCGAAGACCGCTATTTTAGCGTGTCTCAAGAGTCTGTCAATACAATTCGAGCGACGGCGATAAAAATTTCTTCGCCCGTCGCATGGTCGGAGCATCACGCGCCGATCGGAACCGCACGCTTTGCAGCGAAATTCCAGCGCCGCGATTCAGCCGTGTCGCCGCGGGCAGGCAGCGAAGCTGCTGCGCGGAACGTATCGGCGATGTTCTGATGCCCACCGAAGTTCTGAGAGGCTGCGGAATCGGCACATCGGGATTCGCGTCGACCGATGTGACGTACGGATCCCGCGTGATCCATGCATCGACGCTTCCGCGTTCGAACGTCGCGCGGCCGTCCGCCGGCGTCAGGTAGTGGATTGCCGCGCCGTTGGGGGCAAGCTTTGTGTGTGCGAGGGCGGCAAGCACCCGGTAGCGGCTGCCGACAGCCTTCGTGACGGCGATGCGCTTGCTCTTGAGATCGGCCAAGCGTGGGCAGCGCGCTGTCGCGTTTGGCGATGATGGCCTGCGCTTTCGGTGACGGCGCTTGCTGCGCGACGTACACGAAGACGAAGCGCGCATGCGCGGCTTGTGCGAAGACGGGAGTCGTGTCGGGCACGTCGGCGCTGAAATCGACCGCGCCGACGTTGAGCGGTTCGGTCAGTGGCAAGCCGCTTGCGAATTCATGGCGCGACACGCGCAGGCCGAGCGGCGCGAGCGACTGCTCGAGCGTGCCGCGCGTCTTGAGCATCGACGATTTTTGATGTCCGATGCGCAGCGTGGATGGGGTGTTCTCGGCGTGCGCCGGGATGCGGGCCGGGCATCGCGCGTGCGAACGCGCGGCGGGTCATCGACGTCATGGGCCGTGTTCCTCGCTGGATTCGTTGAAAGCAAGGCGGCTGACGTACCAGCGGGGAGGGCAATCGATAACCGATCAATGCTGCTTTCGATCGGAACGACGGGCATATGGCGCGGCCAGCGCGCGTAATGCAAGGCTTGAAATGAAAAAAGGCCGGCATAAAGCCGACCTTTTCAAAAACAGATGGTGCCCAGGAGAGGACTCGAACCTCCACGGTGTTGCCACCGCTAGGACCTGAACCTAGTGCGTCTACCAATTCCGCCACCTGGGCACGTTT
>NZ_QTQA01000012.1:0-206917 GCF_003853825.1 Burkholderia sp. Bp9012
TTTGTGCCATCACGTGATCGAGTGGCATTTGAGGCGGGGTGTAAGTTGAAGGCCGAAGACGACTCGAGAGGCTTGCCAGGTTGACTGGGCATTGACCCGGGGTGGACCGCCCGCCTGGCCTTGTCGGCTGGAGTTGGTAGTTCGAATCTCATTACCCGACCATTTATTGAAGCCCGCAAGGTGAAAGCCTCGCGGGCTTTTTCGTTTATGCGTCCAATCCGCATGAGGTGCGTCTATGCCCGCCCGACCGATGAAGCCCTGCAAGCACCGGGGATGCGGTGCGCTTGTTGCGGATGGTAAGTCGCACTGCGATCAGCACGCGCACGAGGCCGTCAAGTGGAAGCCAGATACCGTTCGCGGTAATCGGCATGCTAGGGGATACGGAAGTGCGTGGGAAAAGATCAGATTGCGCATCTTGCGTCGCGACTGCGGTCTTTGTCAGCCGTGCTTGCAAGTTGGGCGAGTGACGACGGCGACTGCGGTTGACCACGTAGTTTCGAAAGCGCGAGGCGGAACTGACCGCGACGAGAACCTGCAAGCAATCTGTCGCGACTGTCATGCGACGAAGACGGCGCGCGAGCGGCTGCAGTGACGCGGGCGCGGTCCAGCCCTGTCGTCGACCGCCCGGCGGCCGGGGCAGGTGGGGAGGGGGGGTAAAAAAGCCGCAGAGATGTCGCCTTCGGGACCGCCTGCCTCGTCAAATTTTCACACCCGCGAAAAATGAAATTTAAAGGTTGAGCGAAATATGCCCGGAGTCGCGGGCCGCTCCGGACGTCGACCGAAGCCCGTCGCAAGAAAGGAGGCCGCCGGGAATCCGGGTAAGCGGCAGTTAAATACCCAGGAACCCGATTTCGGTTTGGTCACGAATATCGAACCGCCGGAATGGCTGGATCCTCAGGCGGTGGAAATGTGGGAGCGCGTAGCGCCCCTGCTGTGCAAGCAGAAAATCCTTCAGTTCACGGATCTGCATAACGTCGAGATCTTCTGCGCTGCATATGGCAACTGGCGGCGTGCGCAAGAGCAGCTTGCGCGCGAAGGCCCGGTGGTAATGGGGGCGCAGGGTGGTCCGGTGAAAAACCCGGCCGCTACCGTCGTGAAGGAGGCCGCCGGTCAAATGGCAACGTTTGGAGCCATGCTCGGGCTCGATCCGTCGAGCCGTCAGCGGCTAATTGGTCCGAAAAAGAAGAACGCCGGCAATCCATTTGCCGATTTGCTGGGTTGAAAGATGGCACGAGAGTCTTTTCCGCTGGTCGCGCGAGCGAACCAGTTCGCGCGCGACGTTGTGCGCGGGAAGGTTCTGGCATGTCGGTGGGTGAAGCTGGCGTGCCAGCGCCATCTAGACGACGTTGTTGCGAGCAGGTCAGCTTCGTTCAAGTACAAGTTCGACCCCGCAAAAGCTGAAAAGAAGCTGCGGCTGATTGAGCTTTTGCCGCATACGAAAGGTGAATGGGCGTACAAGCGCCAGCTCGTCACGCTGGAGCCGTGGCAACTCTTCGGACTGGCGTGCACGTTTGGTTGGGTCAAGAAGAAGACGGGGTTTCGACGCTTCCGGGAGTCGTATTGGGAGGTGCCGCGAAAGAATGGGAAGGCGCTGGCTATTGACACTCCGGTAGCTACTCCGAACGGTTGGAAGAGGCACGGTGATCTGCGCGCAGGTGACATTGTGTTTGCTGCGGACGGGTCTCCCCAGCGAGTGCTTGCTGTCACGGAGCACTACGCAGGCCCCTGCATTGAGCTCCGACTGTCAGATGGCGAGACTATAGTTGCTCATGAGCGGCACGAGTGGGTAACACAGCGAACCTGGTACACGAAGCGCCCGAAAGGCAGCCGCGCGCCGCTTCCGACGGTGGAGACGCGCGAGATTGCTGAAACACTTCGTGGAGGCGCGCGCGGTGACTTCGTGCATCGGATTGCGCTCGCAGGTGCTCTTCAACTGGCAGAAGCGAAACTGCCGGTGCCGCCGTATGTGCTCGGCGCGTGGCTGGGAGATGGGCATTCGAGATCTGCGACCATCACTTCAGCGGATCCAGGAATCCCGGAGGAAATACGTCGTTCTGGTGTGCCGTGTATTGAGGTGGGGCGCTATCGCAATGAAACGAAGCTGTATCGGTTAAGCGACGGTGACCGCTCGCAAAAGGCTCGAAACAAATGCGTCGCAGCGCGTCTGCGCCAACTGGGGTTGCTTTGGCCCAATCGCAAGCATATCCCGGCTCAGTATCTCCGCGCATCCTTTGACCAGCGGCTCGAGTTGCTGCGAGGGTTAATCGATACTGACGGGTATGTATCGGTACAAGGGCAGGTGGTGTTCGGCACGATTTCCGCGCGCCTGGCGGACAACGTCATGGAGTTGCTTCGCTCGCTTGGGATGAAGCCGTCGATGCGGATGGATCGCGCGAGCTTGAATGGCAAGGATTGCGGCGCGAACTACGAGATTCAATTCTGGCCCCCCGATGGGCTTAGCGTTGCGCATCTCGAGCGAAAACGATCTCGCCAGCTTGCGCCGCATGGCAAGAAGCGGCGTAGCGCGTCTCGCACGGTTGTTTCGGCGACGCCGGTCGGTGATCGAGTCGTAAATTGCATTCAAGTCGAGACGGGCGTGTATCTGGCCGGCCGGGGGATGGTTCTGACGCACAACAGCGTGATTGCTGCTGGCGTCGGGATCGCCATGTTTACTGCCGACGATGAATTCGGTGCTGAGGTGTACTGTGGCGCGACGACCGAGCGGCAAGCTTGGGAAGTTTTCCGTCCCGCACGTCTTATGGTTAAGCGGTCGCCGATGCTCGTCGAACACCTTGGCATCGAGGTCAATGCGCAGGCACTAAACCGCCCCGAGGACGGTAGTCGTTTTGAGCCGATCATCGGCAATCCGGGCGATGGCGCCTCGCCATCGTGCGCGATCGAAGATGAGTATCACGAGCACGATACGAATGCTCAGTACGAGACGATGATCACGGGTATGGGCGCGCGCAGGCAGCCGCTAATGTTCATCATCACGACGTCGGGCGCGAATATCGAAGGCCCGTGCTACGACAAGCGCCGACAGGTGATCGAAATGCTCGAAGGGACGGTTCCGGACGACGAGCTTTTCGGGTGGATCTGGACGATTGACGAAGGGGACGATTGGACCGATCCGCGAGTGCTGGCAAAGGCCAATCCGAATATCGGAGTTTCTGTCTACCAGGAGTATCTGGAGAGCCAGCAGCAGCGCGCGATCAAGTCGGCGCGTTTCACAAACACGTTCAAGACGAAGCATCTGAACGTCTGGACGTCGGCGAAGACGGGCTATTTCAACCTCGAAGACTGGAAAGCCTGCGAAGACCGCACGCTGACCCTTGAACAGTTCGAGGGGCAAGATTGCGTGCTTGCGCTCGACATGGCGCGCAAGCTTGACTTGAACAGCATGGCTCGCCTTCTCTGGCGCGATATCGACGGGCGGCGGCACTACTTTTGCGTGGCGCCGCGATTCTGGGTGCCCGAGGACACCGTGCGAAACACCGAAAACCGTCGTATGGCAGAGCGGTATCAAGCGTGGGTCAATCAAGGCTTTCTGCTCGAAACGGATGGCGCGGAGATCGACTATCGCGACATTCTGGAAGAAGCGAAGGACGCGAGTCGGGTGTGCCCGGTGCAATGCACGCCGCTCGACCCGCATGGCGCAACGAACCTATCTCACCAGCTCGAGGACGAAGGGCTGACGCCCGTCACGATCGTGCAGAACTACACGAACATGTCGGACCCGATGAAGGAGCTGGAGGCGGCGATTACGTCCGGCCGGTTCCATCACGACGGCAACCCGATCATGACCTGGTGCGTCAGCAACGTTATCGGCAAGAACCTGCCGGGAAATGACGACGTCGTGCGCCCAATCAAGCAGGGCAACGACAACAAAATCGACGGCGCGGTTGCGCTGATCATGGCGATAGGTCGGGCCATGCTGGCCGATCGAGTCAATTCTGAGTCGATCTACGATCAAGGAGTAGGCGTTTGAATTCAATTGGTATTGCGGCCTGGGTGGCCGGCCTGCTCGGGTTCGCGCTGCTGGTGACGGGCGTGGCGCTGATCAGTCTGCCGATCGGGCTGATTGTCGCGGGTGTCCTGCTTCTGTTGTGGGCGCTCTTGGCGGATATGGCGGCGGCTCGTGTACAGCGAGTCGGGCAACCGAAGGAGTAGCCCGATGTTCTTCAGTAGGCAATTGCTGTCCCATGGCAGTCAGACGCAGATGACCGGAGGAGGATGGCTGTCGGCACTGTTAGGTAGCGCGCGGTCGGATGCCGGCCAGGTGGTTACGCCGGCGAGCGCGTTGTCGCTGACGGTCCTGCAAAACTGCGTCACGCTGCTTTCGGAGAGCATCGCGCAGTTGCCGATCGAACTGTATGAACGTTCGGGCGACGACAGGAAGCCGGCAGTCGACCATCCGCTGTATTCGATCCTGAAATATGAGCCGAACCCCTGGCAGACCCCGTTTGAGTACCAAGAGCAATCGCAGGTCGCGGCAGGTTTGCGCGGCAATAGCTACAGCTTCATTGATCGCGATCAGGACGGAGTTATCCAAGGGCTGTATCCGCTCGACAATGAGGCGGTGACGGTCATGAAGGGCTCGGACCTGATGCCCGTTTATCAAGTCTACGGTTCCGAACCGATGCCGAAGCGGTTGGTACATCACGTTCGCTGGATGTCGATCAACGGTTACACCGGATTGTCACCGGTTCTGCTGCATGCAAACGCAATCGGGCATGCGCAAGCGATCCAACAGTACGCTGGAAAGTCGTTCATGAATGGCACCGCGCTATCGGGCGTTATCGAGAGGCCGAAAGAAAGTCCGGCGCTGAAGGATCAGGCCAGCGTGGACCGAATCACGGACGGCTGGAACGCGAAATTTGGCGGGTCCGGAAACGCGAAGAAAGTCGCTCTGTTGCAAGAAGGCATGACCTTCAAGCCGTTGTCGATGACGAACGTTGACGCAGCGCTGATCGACGCACTGCGCCTGTCGGCGCTCGACATCGCGCGGATCTACAAGATCCCGGCTCACATGGTGAACGAGCTCGAGGGGGCCACATTCAGCAATATCGAGCATCAGTCGCTCCAGTTCGTCATCTACACGCTGTTGCCGTGGGTCAAGCGGCATGAGCAGGCGAAGACGCGCGACCTCTTGCTGCCTTCGGAGCGCAAGCAGTATTTCATCGAATACAACCTCGCGGGGCTGCTGCGCGGCGATCAGTCGTCGCGGTACGCCGCATATGCGGTCGGGCGCCAGTGGGGCTGGCTGTCGATCAACGACATTCGGCGGCTTGAGAACATGCCGCCGGTCAACGGCGGCGACATCTACCTGAGTCCGATGAACATGGTCGATGCGTCAAAGCCGCAGCAATTCCCCGCTGGCAAGACCGAGCCGACAAAAGCGCAGATCGACGAAATTGGGAGGATCCTATCTTGAAGCCGCACCTCAGACTTGCAAGTCTGATTTTCAATCAGCCGCAGCTCGTCACGGACCCGATGATGTCTCTCGCGGTTCAGTGGGCGAACCACGCGCTCAACCTCAACATCGTCAACCTGACCGTTAACGGCGTGCAGCCGAAAATCATGGAGGATGACGACTACGACAGCGGTGCACAGATGGCGGCGGCATCCGAGCGTCGGCGAGCGTTGGTTGCCGATACCGGCATGGACATCATTCCTGTGTCCGGGATCCTTGTGTCGCGTTCGGCGCACATGAATCCGTGCGAGCCGATGACCAGCTACGAGGGCTTGCGTTCCTCCGTGAATCAAGCGGTTGCTGATCCGGCTGTCGAGCACATCGTGCTCGATATCGACAGCAATGGCGGCAGCGCGACCGGTGCGTTCGAACTGGCTGACGACATTCGCGCCGCATCGCTGGTCAAGCCGATCACGGCCATCGTCAACTTTTCGGCCTTCTCGGGCGGCTATCTCATCGCGGCCGCGGCTTCGAAGGTGATCGTCAGCCGCACGTCGGGCGTCGGGTCCATTGGCGTGATCGCCAACCATCTCGACGTTTCGCAGCGTGACGAGCAGCAGGGGATCAAGGTGACGTCGGTGTTTGCCGGTGACCACAAGAACGACCTCACGCCGCATGAGCCGCTGAGCGACCAGTCGCTATCGTTCCTTACCAGCATGGTGCAAAACAGCTACAAGCAGTTTGTCGATGCGATCGCGAACTTCCGTGGCTTGAGCACTCAGGCGGTGAAGGACACACAGGCGGGCATCTTCTTCGGGCAGCAAGGCGTCGACGCCGGGCTGGCGGACAGCATCGAGACGCCTCAGGCAGCGATCAACCGAATTGCTGCGGAAGTGCGCGCATCGCGAGCCGAGCGTCAGAGCGGGAGCTCCCGACGTAGTGTGTCGGCCCGTGCGGCGGCAATGAATATGCAATCCATGATGTAACAGTCGCAAACAATCGGAATTCCACGATCAACGTCAGAGCGCGTTCGCGTCTCAGTTGAGCACTGCCACCTTCGGGTGGCATTTTTTTTAGGAGAAGGGTAAGTGAACATCAATGAACTCCGCCGCGAACGCGCTGCCATCAACCAGCATGTTCAGGCGCTGGCCCAGATCGAGTTGGGCGGCACCGCATTGTCGGTCGAACAACAGGCCGAATTCGACCAGCTCAGTTCGAAGTTCAACGATATGACTGCGCAAATCGAGCGCGCGGAAGCCGCGGAGCGCATGGCCGCCGCCGCCGCAGTGCCGGTCGATCCGACGCCGGCAGCAGTCACTGCGCCGGCTTCGGCGTCCGTGCCCGCGCAGCCGAAAGCCCCGGAAATCAAGGGCGCGAAGATGGCCCGCATGGTTCGCGCGCTCGCTGCAGCGCGTGGCGACGCGCAGCTCGCGTCGAAGATTGCAATCGAGCGCGGCTTCGGCGAGGACGTCGCCATGTCGCTAAACACCCTTTCGCCGGGCGCGGGTGGTGTCCTGGTGCCCGAGAACCTGTCGAGCGAGGTGATCGAACTGCTGCGCCCGAAGTCCGTTGTCCGGAAGCTCGGCGCTCGTACGCTGCCGCTCTCGAACGGAAACATCACCATCCCGCGCCTCAAGGGCGGCGCGATCGTCGGTTACATCGGCGCCGACACCGACATCCCGACGACTCAACAACAGTTCGACGATCTGAAGCTCACGGCGAAGAAGATGGCCGCGCTGGTGCCGATCGCAAACGATCTGATCAAGTACGCCGGCGTGAATCCGAACGTCGATCAGATCGTGGTCGGCGACCTGACATCCGCGATCGGCGCGCGCGAAGACAAGGCCTTCATTCGCGACGATGGCACGGCGAACACCCCGAGGGGGCTGCGCTTCTGGGCTCTCGCCAGCAACGTCATCACCGCGAGTGACGGCTCGACGCTGCAAAAGATCGAGACGGATCTCGGCAAGGCCATTCTCGCGCTCGAAAACGCCGACGCGAATCTGACGCAACCCGGCTGGATCATGGCTCCCCGCACGTTCCGATTCCTCGAAGGTATGCGCGACGGGAACGGCAACAAGGTCTATCCGGAGCTCGCCAACGGGATGCTCAAGGGCTACCCGGTCGGCAAGACGACGCAGGTGCCGATCAATCTCGGTGAAGCTGGCAAGGAGTCGGAAATCTACTTCACCGACTTCGGCGACGTGTTCATCGGCGAAGAAGAAACGCTGGAAATCGACTACAGCAAGGAGGCGACCTACAAGGACGCAGACGGCAACATGATCAGCGCGTTCCAGCGGGACCAGACGCTGATCCGTGTGATCGCGAAGAACGACTTCGGCCCGCGTCACGTCGAGTCGATTTCAGTGCTGGCCGGCGTGACCTGGGGCGCGTAAGCGAAGTCGCAATCGTGCGGCTTGATCCGTCGTGATCGGGCTGCCGTTCGGAGAAAAATATGAAGGTGATCAAGTTCAAGCGGCATTACGCCCAGTACACGCCCGGCGATATCGCGGGGTTCGAGGACGCGTACGCAGACCGGCTCGTCGATGCTGAAATCGCGGAGGCATCCGCGCCGGAATCGAAGGAGGCGAAAGCCTCGCAGAAGGCCGACACGGGCAAGCCCGCGGCAAAGGGGTAATCCCAGATGGCTGCTGTTCTCGTCGAATACCTGGACGACACGGAGCCGCTTACCTTCGAGGACGTTGCGATTCAGTGTCGAATCGATGACGGCGATGAACGGGATTTCATTGAGCGCACGGTGATTCCCGGTGCGCGCCAGGCGGCCGAACGGAAGTCGGGGGCCGCAATTCGAAAAGCTCGCTACTTCGAGCGGCTGGCGGGCTTCCCGGTCGGTGACTTTCCGCTGTCGGTCGGTCAAGTGCTGCGCGTCGACAGCATCGAAATGCGCGACGGCACCGGCACGGCGTCCACACTCGACCCGAAAGGGTATGAGCTTGTCCAGCTCGGGCGCGAAACGTTGTGCGCGCTGCTTGGTGCTACTCACTGGCCGAACGCGCGAGCAGTGACGATCACGTATCAGGCTGGTGTCGACATCGAAAAGCATCCGTCGGTGCGGTCGTGGATGCTGCTTGCGGCTGCATGGGCCTACGACCACCGCGAGCTGTTCTCAGAGGGGCAAGCAATCGCACAGTTGCCAGATGGCTATGCGGACCTCCTGCTCGATTCGATCACCGTTCCGCCGAGGTTCTGATGAAAGCCGGAAAACTGAAAGAGCGAGTCGTCATTGAGCGACCGAGCGGGGAAGAAAACGAGAACGGCGAACCGTTGCCCGGCGCGTGGGTCGTGCATTCGAAGCCGTGGGCCGACGTGCTGTTCGTGAACGGAAAGGAACACGTCATCTCCGGCGCGATTCGTGGCTCGACCGTCGCCAGCATGCGCATTCGCTATCGAGCAGGGATCGACGAGCAGATGCGGGTGCGTTACGACGGCAGGCTGTACGACATCACGGCGGTGCTGCCCGCTCGGACTCGTGGTTATCTGGACCTGTCGGTCAAAGTGGGAGAGAAGTATGTCTAGTGTCCAGATTCTCGGACTGGCTGACCTGCAGGCCGACTTCACGAAGCTGGCGAAGTCTCAGTCGACGAAGGCGCTCCGACGCGCAACTTTGGCCGGTGCCAAGGTCATTCGTGACGAGGCCCGAGCGCGCGCACCGAAGAAAACGGGGAAGCTCAAGCGGAACATCGTTTCGGCATCCCTGCGACAGAAGGAGTCGCCCGGTGCGGCGACTGCCGGCGTTCGCGTTCGAGCGAAGGGGAAGGAGGATTCGGCGACCAATGCGTTTTACTGGCGATTCGTCGAACTTGGTACGCAGAACATGAAGGCCGAGCCGTTCATGCGGCCGGCGTTCGACGCGTCGATCGCTCAGGCCGAGGGTGCGATTCGAACGGAGATCGCGCGTGCAATCGATATGGTTATCGGAGGTGGGGCTTGAGCGCGCTCGTCATTCGCGACGCGATTGGAACTGTAGGCGGCGCAAAGGGCTACGTCGGCGTCGCCGGTTCGAAGGCGACGTCGCCGTATTTCGTTGTGTCTCGCGTGAGCGGCGAGCGTGATATCGCACTCGGCGGGGCGACCGGTGGAAAGTCGGGAATGTTTCAGATCGACGTGTACGCGAGCACCTACACGGAGGCTGATGCGCTGGCCGATCAGGTCATCGACCGGGCGTCGTCGAGCGGGAAGTTCGCCGTTGGCGGCGTCAGTGAGTTGCCCGATGATTTTTCGAGCGATACCGGGGATTTTCGGGTGAGCCTGGAAATATCCGTGCAGTTCTGATCGATTCATTTGCTGTTTGGCCCGCCAAGTGCGGGCCTTTTTCATTTAGAGGGGTTATGGCCGAGAAAAGCAAGCGCATCAAGGCGCAAGGAACGAAGGTGGAGGTATCGAAGACCGTGTCGACGAACCTCGACGACAAGACGCTCGTTTTCGTCGATCTCAACACGACGAGCAAGACGATTCAGTGGCAGGGCGGACAGTCGTCGGAAATTGATTCGACCACGCTCGCCAGCGAGGAAAAGGAATACGAGCTGGGCTTGCCCGATCCGGGCGAGTTCTCGGTCGACGGGAACTACTCGTCCGACGACGAAGGCCAGCTGATTCTGCGGGCTGCTCGCGGGACCGGTGAAAAGCACGTTTTCCGCGTGACGTTCCGGAACGGCTCGCAATTCCAGTTTGTCGGCATGGTGCGTCAGTACACGTGGTCGGCAGGCGTCGATGGAATCGTGACGTCGACGTACAGCGTACGTGTCAGCGGTTCGCCGAAGGAAGTTCCGCCGTCGGCAGGTTGATCGACGTCGCGGACCATCAAGGAATAGAAGATGACGAACAAGGTAAAAGCTGGCGCGATCCGCGCCGCGATTCTCAACCCGCTGGCCGGCTGGAAACACGAATTTGTGCCGATGCCGGAGTGGGACGGCGTCACTGTCGCCGTGCGCGAGCCTCTGCTCGAGGACCGTGCGTTTTGGCTCGAACCGCTTCGCGCGTCGGCGGGTGTCGAGCAGGACGACGACCAGGACACGGCGCGCGCGAAGTATGCGCGCGTCAGCGCCGAAGATTACAAGGCGTCATACGCGCGTCTGTTCGTGCGCGTCCTTTTCATCGAGACGCCGGAAGGCTGGCGCCGCGAATTCGAGGACGACGATGCCAAGGATGTCGCTGAAGCGTACGGTGCCGCACACGATCGTATCGTCTCCAAGGCGATCGTGCTCGGCGACCTCAACGTCGACCCGGACGAAGCGGGAAAAAAGCCTTCCGCCGAAACCCCGACCTCCGACTTGAACTGACTTTGGCGCTGCGCCTTGGCAAGACGCTTGCCGAGCTGCGCGCGTCGATGTCAGCGGCCGAGTTTGTGCTGTGGCAGGCATTGGACGCCGAATCGCCGATCAGCGATGACCGGTACGACTTGCATGCCGCGATGGTCGCGTCGGCAGTGTTCCAGGCTCAGGGCGCAAAGGTGAAGGTGTCCGACATGTTGCCGAACTGGGGTGGTAGCGAATCGGATGAAGTTCAAGAGGTTGCTGATGATGCGTTCTACGCAGCCCTCATGAGCATGGCAAAGTAGGCGGAAAAATATGGCAACAAGTCTGCGCGAACTGATTGTTAGCGTGACCGCCAACACGACGGAATATGACCGTCGGATGCGCGGATTGGCATCGTCAGCCGGCGGATATTTCAACGCAGTCCGGGATGGGGGCCGGGCTGCCGACGCGGCATTCGCTTCGAACGCGGCAAGCGTACAGGTGACGGTGCGCGCGATCGAGGCCGCGCGAGGGTCGATTCGCGGGTATGCCGAGGCAGCCGCTGCGGCATTCGGCGTGCACCAGCTCGTCGAATATGCCGACGAATGGACGAACCTGAGCAACCGGCTCAAGATCGTCACGCGAGACCAGATCGACTTTGCGATCGCGCAAAACGATGTGGTTCAAATCGCGCGTACGGCACGCCAACCGCTCGATGCAACCGCTGAGCTGTATCAGCGCATCGCGAACAACACGGGTCATCTTGGCCTATCGATCAAGCAGGTTGGGCCGCTGGTCGAGACGATCAGCAAGGCGGTCGCGCTGTCCGGTGTTTCCGCCGATACGGCGCGGATGGGTATCGTGCAGCTTGGCCAGGCTTTCGCGTCTGGTCAGTTGCGCGGCCAGGATCTGCACAGTGTGCTTGAAGAACTGCCCGGCGTCGCCGAGGCAATCGCGCGCGGGATGGGGCGAAGCTCGTCCGAGCTGAAGGGGCTGGCGGAGGCTGGCAAGCTGACCGTCGAAAACCTCATCGATGCGTTGAAGAACGCCGAGGCGAGCACGGACGCGTTGTTCTCCAAGATGCAGGTGACGGTCGATCAGTCGATGACGCGTCTGCATACGGAGATCCTGAAATACATCGGTGAAGCGGACCAGGCCACGGGCGCGAGCGCGAAGCTGTCGCAAGGCATCATCTATGTTGCTGAGCACATCGACCAGATCGTGAAGATCAGTGCGTCGCTTGCCGCGGGCCGGCTCGCGGTGTATTTCGTGCAGACTGCAGTAGCCGCGGGAAAGTCGGCGATTGCGTGGAATGCCGAGCGCCAAGCGCTACTCGCGAAAGCGCAGGCAGAGAATGCGGCTGCACTGGTGACTATCAGCCGGGCGCAGGGCGACCGTGACGCGGCTGCCGCGAAACTACAGAACGCTCAGGCGGCCGAAGTTGCGGCACAGGCTGAATTGGCTGGCATGCGCGCTATGCGCGAAAGTCTCGCGATGCAGTCGGCGCTGACGGCCGGCTCGATCCAGTACACGCAGGCGAAGCTCGCCGAGGCACGTGCGATTGAGGCGAGCGCGGTGGCGCAGGTCGCGACCGCGCGGTCGAATCTGGCGAACAGCCAGGAGATTGGCACGCGGATCGCCGGCACGCCGTACGCAGCGGTGATCGCGCGCGAGACTGCGGCGGCGCAGGGCGAGCTCGAGCGGGCCGAGGCATCCCTCGCACTGGCGCAGCAGCGCCGCGTGGCGCTGGAAGCTGCGGCGGCCAAGGGTACGGTCGACCAGACGCGCTACGCGGCGGCGCTGGCCGAAACCGAGAAGGGGCTCGCGGTCGCCGAGCGCGAGGTTGCGGCTGCAACGCAGGCACGCGAGCGGGCCGAGCGCGGCGCGACAGCGGCGACGGCAGGCCTGGCCGCGGCAACCGAGCGTGCGGCGGTGGCACAGACTACTGCCGCACGTGCGGGCTCGCTGATGCGCACAGTCGGTACCGGTCTGCTGTCGGTTATGGGCGGCCTGCCGGGCATTATCGCGACGGTTGGCACGGTAGCGCTCGGCGCCGCGGTCAACTGGCTGGTATTCCGTGATCACGCCAGCAGCGCGACGTCGAGCCTGGTCGACATGCAGGCGTCGCTCGACCAGATTATCGAGAAATACCGGCAATTGTCGCCGTTGCTGCAGGAGGTCGAGCGCAATCGTGCGAAGCAGGCACAGGCATCGGCCCGAAGTGACGTCGCCGACGCATACAACAGCCTCGCGGTGCGCGCATCGCAAAGCGTCATCGTGCCGGGGTTCGGTGACGGCGTGCCGATCGTCACAGACGAAGATCAGGCGGCGCTCGACCGGTTCCTCGAGGGGCTCAAGCGGCTCAAGTCGGAGAATCTTGGCGTCGACGAGAAGTCGCGCGAGCTTTCGCGGCTTGTCGGCGTGTTCGTCGACGCAACGAAGGGTGGTGACGATCTGCGTGCTGAGCTGGTGCAGGCCGCGTCAGCGATCGACACGGCTGGCGCCGCGGCTGACAAGGGCGCGCGCACCCTGGCCGCAATGGATGCCGCTGCGCGAGGTGCTGCCGACGGCGTGCGCTTGCTCACAGAGCAAAACAATTTCTTTGCCGGCGGTATGGCGGCCGAGGCGTGGAACAAGTACGTCGAGAAGCTGAAGGAAGCGTCCGACGTGATCGGCATGACTGCGCGGCAGCGCGCCGAGTATGAGGCGAAGTCGAAGGGCGCCAACACGGCGGAGGCACGGCAGGCCGGCTTGATTGCGGGCCGGGCCGACGCGTACAAGTCGCTCGAAAAGGCGATTCAGGACAAGGATGCCAAGGCCGAGGCGGGCGCACGTCGGAATATCGACAACCTGACGCGCGAACTTGCGCTGATGAACCAGCAGATGGTCGTTGCGGCGGCGCTTGCTGAATTTCAGGCGGATCTCGTCAGCAAGAAATTCGAGAAATTCGGGTTCAACGCTGATGCGGCGCGCGCGGCGGCTGCGGCGCGCGGTAAGCAGGCTTTCGACGATACGGTTTCGGAGTCGGCCGCGCAGGTCGCGCGCATCACCGTCAATGCGCCGGCGTTGGGACACAAGGCGCGCTCGGGTGGCGCTCGAGGCGAGTCGGAAAGCCAGCGTTTGCTCGACAACATCGCGCAGCGGATCGCGCAATTGCGTGTCGAGGCGGTCGCGACCGACAAGCTCACGCAGTCCGAGAAGGATCGCATTGGCTTCGACCAGAAACTGACCGACCTAGCCGGCAAGCGCGCGAAGCTGTCCGACGGGGACAAGAGCCTGATCCGCGATCAGGCGTCGATTCGTGCGGCATACGACCGCGCCGTGCAGCTTGAGAAGGAGGTGCGGTATCACGACGCGATCAACAAGCTAAAGGAGCGGAGCTCGCAGATCGATGCCGAGCTGGCCGACTACGCGTCGGAGCGTCAGCGCGAGGTCGAACGCGAGCTCGCGTCGATGTCGATGGGCGACAACGCGCGCGAGCTGAATCAGGCGATGAGCCGCGTGGGCGATGAGTTTCGACGTCGACGCGACGATTTCACGAAGGGCGCGCGCAAGGACGGCACGCTCGGCTCGCCGGAATATCTGGCCGAAATCGAGCGCATCAACCGGGCCGAGGCCGAGCAGATCGAGCGCGAACGCGGTTATCTCGATCAGCGGCTCACTATGCAGCGTGATTGGCGCGTCGGCGCGAGCCGCGCGGTCGCGCTGTATCAGGAGTCCGCGGAGAACGCCGCAGGCAGGGCGGAAGAAGCATTCACCAGTTCGTTTCGCAACCTCGAGGATGCGGTCGCATCGTTCGCGGCAACCGGCAAGCTGGATTTCCGCGGGCTCGTGGACAGCATGATTGCAGATCTGGCGCGGTTCGCTGCGCGGGCTGCGATGGCGCCGGTGTTTAGCGCCCTTGGTTCTGTCCTGGGGCTGGGCGCGTCGGCGGCTGGTGGCTTCAGTTCGTCGTCGCTGTTGGGCGGTATCGGTGGCGGCCTGACGGATGCAATTGCGGGTAGCGGTGGGAATGCTTACGGATTCCACCTCGCCACGGGCGGGCGTGTTACCGGGCCCGGCACGTCGACGAGTGACAGCATCCCCGCGTGGCTTTCGAACGAGGAATTCGTGGTGAGGGCCGCGGCGGTGCGTAAGCCGGGCGTGCTTCGTCTGCTCGAGGCGATCAACAGCGGGCAGGATCTCGGTTTCGCGAAATTTGCGAACGGCGGGCTCGTTGGCGGCGGCTCGGCTGGGGGTCGTGCGCTCAGCGCGCCGGGCGGAGGGGTCGAGCTGAATATCCCGGTGACGATCGAGGGTGGCACCGGCGACGCGTCGCAGATGATGGCGAGCGCCGAGTTCGTGAAGAAACTCACACAGATGGTGCGGGGGCTCATCGCCACTGAGAGCCGCCAAGGTGGAGCGCTCTGGAAACTGAAAAACGGGATGGGGTGATGACCGACACATTTAATTGGTCGCCGACCGTGCAAGGTTTCGGCGGCGACACGACGCTGCATGTGCGAAAAGCCGAGTTCGGCGATGGGTACACGCAGCGTGCGGCCGACGGCCTCAACAATCGGTCGTCGACATACAACCTGCGGTTCGTCGGCAGTGCGGCCAAGATCACGGCGATATTGGCGTTCCTCGACGCACATGCCGGCGCGATCTCGTTTTTGTGGGCGCCGCCACTTCGCGAGCAGGGGCGGTTCGTGTGCGAGAAGTATTCGGAGCCGGTAAAGGACGGCAAGTCGTACACGATCACCGCACAGTTTGAACAGACATTCGCACCGTAGGAATGGGCATGGCAAATCTTCAAAAAGCAAACCTTGGCACGCCCCCAGCTGGTGTCGGTGGCGATGATCAGCGCGCTGCAAACACGAAGTTCAACGCGAACGTCGATGTGCTGAATGCACAGGCCGCAATTGTCTCAGCCGTGCCGATCACGTCAAATCAAGCCCTTGGCGATGCGCATATTGGCAAGCGGGTGAGCATCAACATTGCGGCAGGCGGCACGGTCAAGCTGGGAAGGGCAGCTCAGTATGCGGCCGACTCGGTCGTGTGGCTGGTCAACATTGGCGCGAAGCGTGTGCTTCTTGCGCCGGGCGACGGATCCGGCGATACGGTTGGGTTGTCGGGGCTGAATCCCGGCGAGGCGGCGGTGTTTGATACCGATGGCGTGAAAACGTGGCGGGTGCTCATGCGAGGCCGCGCGAGTGGCGACGATGAGTCGATCAATGGTGCTCTGAGCGTCGGCGGAACGCTATCCGTCGGCGGCGGTGTTGCTGGCGACTTGCCCGCGACCGGGAAGGTCGGCGGCATGGCCGGCGCCAATCTGCTCGTGAACGGTTCTGGCGAGCTCGGGAATATCGGCTGGAACGGCAGCAACTTCACGGCCGATCGGGATTCGAGTGGCGGGAACGGTTCGTTCTTCAGGAACGCGGTCGTCCTCAACGGTTCGCCGTTGTACAACTACAGCGATTACCTTCCTGCTACACCCGGGCTCAAGGTCGCGATTCAGGGGATCGTAGGATCGGCCGGCATGACGGCAGGTGGCGCGGCGATCGGCGTTGAGTTTGTCGACGCGTCGAATGTGCTGTTGAGCGTGATTTCCCCGGCTGTTGTGCCCTTCGGCAATGCACCGACATTTCGGACGGCGACCGGCACTGCGCCGACGGGAACAGTCAAGATGCGGTTTCGCATCGGCGTCACTGCGTCGCCAGCCGGGCCGGTTGGTGCGGCGTCGTACGCCAATCTGAAATACGAACTCGGCACGTCGATCTCGGCGTATTCGCAGGAGGCGACTCTCGCATATTTGGCTGGGGCGCCGGCCTTGGCTGGTAGACCGACGTTTGCCGGCAAGGTGCCGTGGGATAGCGGAAATCTCGATCCGTCGAACTACATCGCACGTAGAGCCAGCAATGATATTGCCGGCACCTACTTTGCGAGTGGAACTATGCCGACCATTGCTGGCATCGATGCGGCTAGACAAGACGCATGCCTGACGATAGCGAACAACAGAAATTCATCTGCGTCCGCTGTAGTCCAGTTTCATCGCGAGGGCAATTTCGCTGCGTACTTCGGTTTGGACACCGACAACTACTGGAAAGTAGGTGGTCGCTCGATGGGGGCAAACGCATATCGTATTGTTCACGAGGGTATCGATGGCGCCACGCTGGGTGGATGGCTCCAGCTCAACGGCGCTAAGGTAGTGTACCTACCGAATTATGGCTACTTGTCGCAAGGCGGGGCCGGAGTGAGTACCGGCGCGGGCGGCAACGTCGGCGTCGCGCTTCACTGCCCTAATGGACGAATCGTGGCGGCCGAGTTTGATGCGGTGTCGGATGCTCGCCTCAAGACGGACATCGCCGAGATCGACCCCAATCGTGCGATCGATTTCGTGCGGAATGTCGACCCGGTGTCCTTCCGTTGGGTTGGCGAGGAAGGTGGGCCGGACGCAGTGCAGAACTTCGGTTTTTTGGCGCAAGCGGTGGGAAAGGCCGGCTTTCCCGAACTACTTCGTTTGGCAAGCGACCAGCGTGTTCACGAGACCGTCGATGATGATGGGTGGACGAGTCCTGAGGGCGTTCGATTTTCACTCAACTACGACCAGGTGATTCCCATCCATTCGTCCGTTCTGCGCAGTTTGCTCAGGAGAATGGCTGAGGTGGAAGCCAGCGTCGCAGAGCTTCGGAGCCGAGCATGACAATAACGGCAGATATTCAGAGTCTCGAGCCCGGCCGGCGTATTGAGTTATTCGAAGTCGACTGTGCGGCGATCGGTGGCGACGTGATGAGGTTCCACGGACACCTGCAGTCGACGTCGATCTTCTGGCAAGGGAAGGAGTACAAACCGTGGCCGATTCAGACGGGCGGGTTCGCGCGCACGTCAGATGCGCGGCAACCGTCGCCGACGCTGACGGTCGGCGACGTCAACGGCACGATCACGGCGCTGTGCATCGCGCTGGGCGATCTGGTCGGGGCGAGAGTCTATCGGCGCCGAACGCTTGCGAAGTACCTCGACGCGATCAACTTCCCGGTCGACCAGATAGCGGTGAACCAACAGTTCGGGATCGGTGACGGTGCGACGCGCGCGTTTCAGCTCGCCGGTCCGGGCGGCCTGTCTGTCGTTCGCGACGTGAACGTGACGGCGATCCGGCGCAGCGACTGGCAGGGGAACAGGCTTCTGTACTCGACGGCGCGTACGAACACCATTCGCTTCTCGGATGATTTCGCGCAGCCCGCATGGTCGAAGCTGGGTTCGGGAACCGGCTCCGCTCCTGTCGTGACGCCGAATGCTGGGCCGGCGCCGGATGGTGTGGGGCGTGCGTGTCGGGTCGTTTTCGATCGTGGGGCGGGTACGAGCGACAACGATCGCAGCGAACTGTCGCAAGGACAATCGACGATCACGGGGCAGACCTTTGCGCAGGGAGTGTGGCTGCGATCGTTCGATGACGTCTCCACGTATCAACTGCAACTGAGCTTTCACAACGCCTATCCGATCATCGCAAACGTCACGCCGACGTGGACGTACTTCGAGCACGCGGCACCGGCCATGGATACCGTGCGAGGTTTTCGCCTCGACCTGCGCGCGAACAAGGGATCGGCGCGTGCAGATGTGCTCGTATGGGGTGCAATGCAGGTGCAGGGTGCAGAAACGGGGACGTATATCCCGACCGGCGCGTCTCCCGCGTCGATGACGGATTACACGATCAACGAATCCGGCATTGTGCAGTTGGCGGCTGCTCCGGTGAAAGCGGCCGTGCTGATGTGGTCGGGAACTGGTGTGGCGGGGAACAACCCGACGGCCGATCCGAATGAGCAGTGGCCCGTCGAGCAATGGAGGATCGAGCAGAAAAGCGACGAGCAGCCAGGCGTACAGGTCGAATTTACGCTGTCGTCGCCGCTTGATTTTGGCAGTCAACAGGTGCCCGCACGACAGATCGTTGGCATGTGCCAATGGCGCTATCGCGGGCCGGAATGCGGATATACAGCGATGGTGTTTTTCGACAAGAACGACAAACCCGTGAGCGATCCGGCGCTCGATCGGTGTAGCCAGAAAATCAGCGGGTGCGAATGCCGGTATGGCATGAACAATCCACTGCCCCACGGCGGTTTCTTGTGCGACACGCTCGCCTAGACCGTCGGACAACCTCACTTCACGGACCCGCCAATCGGCGGGTTTTTTTATGGACGAACGAATCAAGCAGGCGATTGCAGAACATGCGCTCGCCGAGTACCCGCGCGAGTGCTGCGGGCTCGTCGTGCGAACGGCGGCCGGTGAGGTGTATTTGCCAGGCCGAAACACGGCGGAGGCGCCAACTGAGCAATTCTCACTCGCAGCCGAGGATTACGCGGATGCCGAGGAAATGGGTGCAGTCCTCGCACTAGTGCATTCACATCCGAACGGTGTGGCGCAGCCCAGCATGGGCGACCGCGCAATGTGCGAACGCGCAGGCATCCCGCTGTGGGTGATCGTCTCGCTCGGCGTGCAGGTGAACGGCTCGATCGGCATAGACAACTGGTGCGAGTTCGGCCCGAGCGGGTACGTTGCGCCGCTGTATGGCCGGGAGTATGTGCATGGCGTGCTCGATTGCTATTCGCTGGTGCGCGACTGGTATCTCGCCGAGCGCGGGGTCTCGCTGCCGGATTTCGCGCGCAAGGATGGGTGGTGGAACGACGGGTATTCGAACCTGTACGTCGCGCACTACCAGGACGCGGGATTTCTCGACTTGGGGCGCGATGCACAGGCCGAGCCGGGCGACGTGCTGCTGATGCAAATCCGTAGCAAGAACGGTGTGCCGAATCACTCCGGCGTGTATCTCGGTGACGGCATGTTCGCGCATCACATGTACGGGCGATTGTCATGTCGCGCTGTGTGGGGCTCGATGTGGCGAGACTGTTTAACGACGGTGCTGCGATACGTGGGAGGTGCCGATTGAACGAGAAATTGCGTGAGGTGAAGCTTTACGGGATCGCGGGGGCTCGGTTCGGCCGGGTTCATTGGTTGGCCGTGTCCTCGACTGCCGAGGCGGTGCGCGCGCTGTCCGTGTTGATTCCCGGCTTTCAGCGCTTCCTGCTCGAGGCGCGCGCGGAAGGGCTGACGTTTGCGGTATTCAACGGTCGCCGGAACTTGAGCAGAGACGATCTCGGCGCCCCGGTGGGCGATGACGCGATTCGTATCGCGCCCGTGATTATCGGGAGCAAGAGCGGCGGCTTATTCCAGACGATTCTCGGCGCTGCGTTGGCAGTGGTTGGCTTCGTGTTCCAGCAACCAACGCTGATCGGCCTGGGCGTATCGATGGCGCTCGGTGGCATCACGCAGATGCTGAGTCCGCAACAAGCCGGGCTGGCTGGTGTCGCGGACAACGGCACGTCGTACTACTTCAACGGCGCGGTGAACAGTGCCGCCCAGGGGGAACCGGTGCCGCCCGTGTACGGAGAGATGGTCGTCGGTTCGAAGGTCGCGAGCTCGGGCATCTATACAGAGGATCAGCTGTGAAAAGGATCTATGCGGAATCCGGGTTGAAGCGGATCAGCGGCGCGAAAGGGGGCGGGGGAGGCGGTAGTGGGGGCGGAGAATCGCCGGACAACCTGCATTCCGTCGCGCGCGCGAAGGTGCTCGACATCATTTCCGAAGGCCCGATCGTCGGGCTGGTGAAGGGCATGCAGTCGGTGTTTCTCGATGGCACGCCTATCCAGAATTCTGACGGCTCGGTCAATTTCCAGAATTACAGCGTCGACGTTCGCACGGGCACGCTGGATCAGGAATTCATGCCGGGCTTTCCGGCGGTTGAACGTGAATCGGCTATCGGCGTTCCGCTGATGTCTGACGCGCCGTGGGTGCGGCAGGTGCAGAACACTCAGCTTACGGCGGTTCGTATTCGATTCGGTGTGCCTGCGCTTCAGAAAAGCGATCCGTCGGCTGGCGTGTTCGGCTATCGAGTGGAATATGCGATCGATTTGTCGGTCGATGGCGGGTCGTATGCCGAAGTGCTGAAGGGGGCATTCGACGGCAAGACGACGTCGCTCTATGAGCGTTCGCACCGGATCGAGCTGCCGCGCGCGAAAACCGGTTGGCTGGTGCGCGTGCGACGCATCACGCCGAACGCGCACAGCTCGTTGATCGCCGATGCCGTGAACATCGAAGCGATCACGGAGGTGATCGACCGCAAGATGCGTTATCCGATGACGGCACTCGTCGGCATGACGTTCGACGCTCGGTCATTCTCGCAGGTGCCGGTGCGGTCGTATCACGTGCGTGGCCTGATCATTCGTGTGCCGTCCAACTACGATCCGGAGACGCGGACGTATTCCGGTCCATGGGATGGGACGTTCAAGCTGGCGTGGACGAACAATCCGGCATGGATTTTCTACGACCTGCTGCTGAATGATCGCTACGGGCTCGGTAAGGCCGTCGACGCGTCGATGATCGATAAGTGGGGGTTGTACGAGATCGCGCGCTATTGCGATGTCATGGTGTCGGATGGCCGGGGCGGTGTCGAGCCGCGCTTCACGTGCAACTGCGTGATCCAGTCGGCGGCCGACGCGTTCAAGGTACTTCAGGACATCGCCGGCGTGTTTCGCGGTATGGCGTACTGGGGGCCGGGTGCGGTGGTCGCGTCGGCGGATATGCCCTCGGACCCGGTCTACGTGTATACGGCTGCGAACGTGATTGATGGTGCGTTTCGGTACGTCGGCAGTGAGCGCAAGACGCGATACACCGTTGCGCTCGTGAGCTACAACGACCCGACGAATCAGTACAAGCAGGTGGTCGAATACGTGCCGGACGATGATGGTATCGCGCGCTACGGCGTCATCAAGACGCAGGTAACGGCGTTCGGGTGCACGTCACAGGCGCAGGCGCATCGGCTTGGGCGCTGGCTTCTTCTGACGTCACGCTACGAGTCTGGCACGGTGTCGTTTAAGGTCGGCATGGATGGTGTGCTGGCTGGGCCTGGGCAGGTGATCGCGATTGCCGATCCGCGGAAGGCGGGGCGACGCATCGGTGGCCGGATTCGGTCTGCGGCCGGAAATGTCGTCACGCTGGATAAGGCGCCGACCGTGGCGCCCGGTGATCGTTTCACGGCGATCCTGCCGTCCGGCATTGCGCAGTATCGAGCGGTGAAGTCTGTCGATGGCGATGTGCTCACACTGGCGGGGCGATTCGATGCCGATCCTGTGCCTGGTGCCGTGTGGATGCTGGAAAACAGCGAGGTCGCGGCGCAGCTCTATCGGGTCGTCGGTGTGCAGGAAAGCGACGACGAAGGCCGAATCGAGTACACGATCACGGCGACAATGCACGAGCCGGGGAAATACGCGGCGATCGACGATGGCGCACAGATCCAGCAGCGGCCGCCGACAATCATTCCGCCATCGGTGCAGGCGTCACCGACGAACGTGCGGATCTCGACTTACTCGGCGGTCGACCAGGGCATTTCGAAAACGACGATGGTTATCGCGTGGGATGCCGCGGACAACGCTGTGACGTACCTGCCGGAATGGCGCAAGGATAACGGCGAGTGGGTGACGAGTGCGCGGACCGGCGGACTGCAGGTCGAGGTGCCGGGAATCTACCAGGGGCGCTACGTGGCCCGCGTGCGCGCGCAGAACGTGATGGGTGTCACGTCGCTGCCGACCGTCAGCGCGGAAACGCAGCTGAAGGGGAAAACGACGCCGCCACCGGCGGTAGCATCGCTCAAGGCGGCCAGCGTCGTCTACGGAATCAATCTCGATTGGACGTTTCCTGCCGATGGCACTGCCGGCGATACGCAGCGCACGGAGGTGTGGTACAGCCGCACGCCGGATCGAACTGCCGCAATCAAGCTTTCGGATTACGCGTATCCACAGGCGTCGACGTTCATGCAGGGGCTCGCAGTCGGGCAGGTGTTTTATTTCTGGGCTCGACTCGTCGATACGTCGGGCAATGTTGGGCCGTGGTACCCGGCGTCCGGACCGGGTGTGCAGGGGCAGCCTTCGACAGATCAATCGGAGTATGAAAGGTATTTCGAGGGCCGAATTTCACACTCGGCACTTGGTGAGGATCTGCGGAAGCCGATCGATGCGATCCCTGGCATTCAGCAGGGTGTTTCGGACACCGCCGATGCGATAGCAAAGGAAGTCGCTGATCGAACGACGGCCGTTGCGGGCGAGGCACAGGCACGCGCGGAAGCCATTTCTAGGGAGGTGAAGGACCGCACTGATGCGATCGCGAAAGAGGCCACCGATCGGGCCAATGCAGTGGCCGAAGAAGCACGTCTGCGCGGGGCAGCCGTCACGGCAGAGCAGACGGCTCGACAAACGGCTGACGACTCGCTTGGCAAGCGAATCGATACCGTGACGGCGAGTGTCGGAGATGCGGCGGCCGCGATCAAGCAGGAGGCGACAGCGCGGGCCGACGCCGACGGTGCGCTTTCCACGCGTATCGATGCCGTCGTCACGAAGTCGAACGACAACGCCGCGGCAATCTCGTCGGAGGCGACTACGCGCGCGACAGCCGACACGGCGCTTGGCAAGCGCGTCGATGCAGTGACAGCCGACGTCGGTTCGAACAAGGCCGCGATTGCAGCCGAGCAGCAGGCGCGAGCCGATGCGGATGGCGCGCTGTCGACTCGCATCGACTCTGCTGTCGCGAAGTCGAACGACAACGCGGCTGCCATTTCGTCAGAGGTGGCTGCGCGCGCCAGCGCCGACGCGGCACTCGGTAAGCGTGTCGATGCGGTGACGGCCGACGTCGGTGCGAACAAGGCGGCGATCACGTCAGAACAGCAGGCGCGGGCTGATGCAGATACGGCGCTGGGCAAACGTGTCGATGCTGTGACGGCGACGACTGGCGATAACGCGGCAGCAATCGTTGCGGAGCAGAGCGCGCGTGCGGCTGGCGACAAGGCGAATGCCGATTCGATTTCATCGCTGAAAGCAACTGTCGATTCCAATTCGGCGGCCATTCGCGAGGAGGCGTCCGCGCGAGCCGATGCCGACTCGGCGCTGTCGAAGCAAGTCAGCCAGGTCTCGGCGCAGATCAGCGGACCGATGGCGGGCGATACCGGGCAGGCAGCTGGCTCGACTGCCGTGATGGCCGGCGTGTATTCGGAGCAGGCTGCGCGCGCCGAGGCAGATATGGCGCTGGGGCAGCGAATTGATTCGGTCTCTGCCCAGATGCAGAACGGTCAGGCGTGGTTGTATGCCGATATTCGAACGGAGGAGCAGGCGCGCGTCGATGCGGTGAGTGCGCAGGCCGAGCAAATCACGACCGTTCGTGCGCAGGCGAAGGCGAACGCTGCGGCGGTCCAGACGGTTGCGCAGTCGTATGCGGATCTGAATGGCCGTGTTTCCGCCTCGTACCAGATCAAGACGCAGGTGACGACGGACGGCCGTACCTACATCGCCGGCATTGGCATTGGTGTCAACAACAACGAGGGCATTGTCGAGTCACAGGTGCTGGTGTCGGCGAGCCGCTTCGCGGTAGTTGACCCGAATAACGGTGGCGCGTCGATCGTTCCGTTCGTGGTGCAGGGCGGGCAGGTGTTCTTGCGCCAAGCGCTGATCGGCTCGGGTTGGATCACGAACGCGATGATCGGCAGCTACATCCAGTCCGACAACTACATCGCGGGGCAGCAGGGCTGGCGGCTCGACAAGAGCGGCTGGTTCGAAATCAACTCGACCGATGGTCGCGGCAACCGCACGGTGATCGATAGCAATGGCGGGCGCGTGTATGACGCAAACGGCGTTCTGCGTGTTCGTTGGGGGGTATGGGGGTAATGGACGCGGGGTTCTGGGTTTGGGATGGCGCAGGCCGCATGGTCCTCGACGGTACGTCGCGGGCCGGGCGGGTCGTTGGGATCGTGTACACGGGAGGCGGCGTGGGGTCCAATCCGGCTGATTTGTCAGGGGGCACGCCGTTCTGGGCCTTCATGCCGCAATGGATTTTTCGGCGTGTCGGCGGTGCAGAGCCTACGCCGGTTGTCGCGATCGATGCATTCGGAATCAGCTGGTCGTACAGCGGGAATAGCAGCGGATCGAACGCATACTCGCCGGTGCCTGGTTGGCTTGTTTTCGGGGTGTATTGATGGACGCAGGATTTCAGGCATTTACGGACAGCGGCCTTTATCAGATCGATGGGAGGACACCGAACTATCAGATGGTGCGGGCGATGTCAGGGCAGGCGGTAGACACTTCGTTACCGCTTGCGGTCAACGATGTGGGGAAGCCGTTCCGCACGACGCTTCCGAGCGTCGCATTCTCGTTCAACTCCACAGTCGGGCCGATGTATGGCGTGTACGCATCTGATGGCGTCGGGATTTCGGTTTGGAACGTGAGCGTCGACGGTGGCGTTTATACGATTCGATTCGCAACTGAGCGCCCTTGCGTCGTCTATTTTTTTCTGTTCGATCGCACACCCCCCGTCAATAGTGGTTTCGGGTTTCAGGTGTTTGCGCCGGATACGAAGCTCATCGCGGACACGTCGGTGCCGTTCCTTCGTGTACTTGATGTGATCGTCGATCACTACGTGCCTGGCACCGGATTTGTGACGATTGGGGCGCCCAGGCCGGAGTGGAAGTCACGATCGTACGGCAGGCCTGTTTTGATTTCGGCTATCGCGCCCGTGCATGTCGGCTGGAGCTATGACCCTGCCGGTCTGGAGATGACGTCGATTCGTGTGACTGGCGACACGATCGCATGGGGAACCTCGATGTGGGGAGGCGGGAGGAAGCCAAACTTTACGGGATTTAAAGAGCAGTGGCATCACATGTTCATGGTGCTGGATGCGACAGGGATTGTGTGACGGGCCGCCAATTTGGCGGCCTTTCTTTTTACGGGGCAGGAATCGGGGAGTAGTAATGCAAGAGCACGAAAAGACGATCTTGGAGTTAATCCTCATGGGCGGACTGATTGGAATTGCGAAGGTTTTGGTCGGTAGCGAACAGCTGACGTTTCGGCTCGTAGCTGGGCGTGCGGTGCTCGGTTCGGCGACGTCGATGGTCGCCGGCCTGGCGCTGTTGCAGATCCCGGATCTGCCGCCGATCGCGTTGCTCGGCCTCGGGAGTGCGTTTGGCATCGTCGGGTCGCAGTACCTTGAGGTGCTGCTGCGCAGAAAGGCAAAACAATTGTTTGGGGAGAGCAAGAATGGGTAATTACGACGCGGCCGCTCTGAAGGCCGAACTGATGCGCGACGAAGGGCGCAAGTACCGCATCTACACCGACACGGTAGGCAAGGTGTCAGGCGGTATCGGCCGCAATTTGACTGACAAGGGTTTCCGGGACAGCGAGATCGATCTGATGTATGAGAACGATCGAGCCGAGACCGAGGCATGGCTCGACCGCAATCTGCCGTGGTGGCGAGCGCTGGATCCGGTGCGCCAGCGTGTGATGATGAACATGGCGTTCAACATGCAAGGGAAGCTGCTCGGGTTTCGCAAATTTCTCGCGGCGGCGCAACGCCGCGACTGGAGCACGGCCTCAGCCGAAATGCTCGACAGCCTGTGGGCGCGGCAGGTCGGGGATCGCGCAAAGCGCCTCGCATCGATGATGCGGAGCGGCGTATGACCTGGTTCGATCCTCGCCTATGGCTGGTCGTTATCGCCGCAGTGTTCGTTGGTGCTGCGGGCGGGTATTCGAAGGGGCATCGCGACTCCGACCAATCTCACACAGTTGAAACGCAAGCGCAGCGAATTCGGGATCTCGTCACTGAGCGTAACGAGAGCGACCGGATCGCTCGCCAACAACAGAAGGACGCTGAAGATGCTTCGAAAAAACGAGACCAAGCGCGCGCTGCTGCTGCCGCTGCTGCTTCCACTGCTGACGGCCTGCGCAAGCAAGTTGCCGAACTCGTCGAGCGATCGCGCGGTTCCGCCCCTTCGGCCAGAGGCCCGGCAACCGGCAACGCCCTCGATTTGCTCGCCGACGTGCTCGGCCGGACTGACGAGGCTGCGGGAGAATTCGCGCGAATCGCTGACGAGCGAGGCATCGCCGGCCGGCAGTGCGAGCGCGACTACGACGCCCTGACGGCTGTGGCACATTAGCTATATAAGGCTGGACCAGACCAAGCAGACAGCGTCAGATGGTCTGACTCAGTTCGGCCATCAAGAGTCACTGCTCTTTTCGCCCTCAATGGCCAATCAGCGCCGCGTTCCGGCCGTTCGGCGCTCAACGTAACCCCTCCCCGAGACACGAGGAGTTGCCGGTTTCGACACATTGGTCGACGTAACCTGTCAGCTTGCCGGATTGCGTGCCATGACGATCCACGCCGCGCCGTTGATCATCACCGACCGGTCGCCGGGGAGGCCCGCGAAGGCGGCACGAACCGCGGCCGAGGCGCGGGCGCGGATGTCGTCGGGCTGATCGGCGAGCGCACGCGAGAGCGGGCCGACCTCAAGCGTCATCTTCACTGCGTCGTCGATCGCAGCGTCCCGCGTTTCGCCCTCGCCGAATGGGACGACCGCGTCGAAGGGCGAGATAGCGATATCGGTAAAGCCGGCCGTCGTCAGGATGCGTGCCACGCGCTCCCGGTCGCCGAACGAAAACGGGCCGGGCGCTTCGGGATCGGGCAGCGCACTCGGCGGGAGGATGCCCTTGAGCGCGCCCACCGGCAGGCGCATCCAATCGTTCTCAGCCGCACCGCGCCAGCAGACGAAGGCGACCCGGCCGCCCGGCCGGAGTGCGCGTCGCATATGGGCGAACGCCGCTGTCGGATCGTCGAAGAACATCACGCCGAAACGCGAGAACAGGATATCGAACGCGCCCTCGGGCAGCTCTGCGCTGCTGGCGTCGGCCACCTGAAACAGGGCCGGCGTATCGTGTCGCGCAAGCGCGCGCGCTCGATCGATCAGCGGTTCGGATATGTCCACGCCCAGTACTTGGCCCCCCGCGCCGACGCGGGCTGCCAGAGCCAGAGTCGACGCGCCCGCGCCGCAGCCGATGTCTAGCACGCGCTCGCCCGTCGCGGGCGCGGCGGCTTCGATCGCGGCCTGGCCGAACACCGCCACCAGAGCGTCGAGCCGGGCCTGGTTGGCGACCCAGCGCTCTCCGCTTTGACCATTCCAGTCAGCCACCTGATCCGCACTTTGCTTTGCCATGTCATCTCCTTGACTCGACGATCCACCCATCACCGCGTCGATCTACGCCAACCTTTTCGAAGGCGGCGACGACAAGAGAAGGGAATCTGTGCTCTCAAACCACCATCGACTGCTGAGCGAAGATGCCCGCCATCGCGCCCTGCGAGGATGCCTGGGTAACCGATGGCAAGAAGGGCGTGGCGAGGTCGCCAGCGGCGTAGATGCCGGGCATGCTGGTTTGGCGGCGCTCGTCAACCTTGAGAACGATGCCGGTGGGCGTATCCACCGTGGCGAGGCCCAGTGATTCATGCAGGCTTGCCGACGGCTTGTTGCGCGGATTGGCGAACAGGACGTCGACCGCCACGTTGCGACCGGTATCGAGATTGACGGTGGTGATGTGGCCTTTCTGATGGGCGACCTCGATGATCCGGCCATCGACGAGAGGTATGTTGCGGCGCGCCAGATCGGTCTGGATATCGGGCGCAATGTCATGCCCATCGGCGAAGACAGTCAACTTGTCAGTCCAATCGCGGAACAACTTGGCAGACTGGTACGACTGCGGGCTGGACCAGACGAGGCCCCAATGCTGGCCGGCGACTTCAAAGCCGTCGCAATAGGGGCAGGGCACGATGGACGTGCCCCAGCTTTCGGCAAAGCCCGGAACTTCAGGCATCTGGTCGGCGACGCCATAGCTCAGGATCAAGCGGCGCGCCCTCAGGCTTTCGTGATCGTCAGTGACGACGCAGAAATCGTCGATGGCACCAGACACGCTCTCGGCCCGGGCATTGACGAGACTGATCGTCGGATAGCGCGCCAGTTGCTGCCGCGCCTCGACCAGGATGTCCAGCGGCGGCTTGTGATCGTGGCCAAGCAGGCCATGCGAGTGGCCTGCAAAGCGGTTGCGCGGCCGGCCGGTATCGAGAACAGTGACCTTGCGGCGAGCACGGCCAAGCTGCAGGGCGGCGGCGAGGCCGGCAAAGCTGCCACCGATGATGATGACGTCATTCATGGTGATGGGCTCCGTGTTGTGGAGGGAGGGTGGGCCGAGCGTGGTGTGCAATATCGTTCGGCGATACGCGCTTGAGACGGTCAGCGAGCAGGGCTTCGGCATTGGCGAAAAAGTTGCCCATGCTGTATTGGCCGGCTCGACAATGCCGCTCGATATCGCCGGGCTGCCCGGGGAAACCGGATCTCGACAACCGGGTGAAACCTGCCCTTGGCTTGCACATTGCGATACTGAGTGGTATCCTAATGCACGAATTTTAATACTGTCAAGTACTGGAATTGTCGTGACCGAAAATAGCCAGGGCCGGCGCGGTCGGCCCGCCAACGAGGCGCTTCGCCAAACGATCGTCGACGCGGCGTGCGAACTCTTCGTGGAATTGGGTTTTCAAGCGACGACCATGGACAAGGTCGCGCAGCGGGCGAAGATATCCAAGCTGAGCATCTATCGGCACTTCGAGAACAAGGAGGCGCTGTTCAGCGCGGCCATGGTGGCACGCTGCGATCAATTTGCACCGCAGGCCCTTTCTGAAGGTGTTGACGGTTCGGCCGAAGATCAGCTGGTGGCGGTCGGGGCCTCCCTGCTTCGCACGCTGTTGAGCCCGGACGTCCGCAGTGTCGAAGCCATGGTTTTGGCCGACAAGACGAATCAAAAGGCGTTAAGCAAGCTCCATTACGAAGCCGGGCCGGCCCATGTCATCGCCCACATCGAGGCCGTGTTGCGTCAGTTGCACGCTAAAGGGATGCTGAACGTGCCCGATGCTCTCCAGTCCGCCCGCTTGTTTGCCGCGCTTTTCAAAGGATCCGATCTTCTACTTATCGCACGCTTCGATGAGGCGAGAGCAGAGGACGACAACGAAATCGAATCCTATTGCCGGTCGGCCGTCGCCATGTTCATCGCCGCGCACGGTGGCATCTGAAGGTGCGCTATCGCGGCCGATGAGGAACACGCAGCAATTGCATACGCTGTTCGCCCCGAGCAACCTCTGGATGACGCGTGGACGACTGATGGGCGAGGCTCATTGCAATGGCGCAAAAGCCGCCCGCGCGGGCAGGCAGAGGCCGCTTTACACACGATAGCGGTCGCTACGGCGGCCTGAGTGGAACGACAGAGAAGGGTCGATCACGGCCCTTGATGAGGTGACGTCCAAGCAATCTCAGACCTGATCTGACTCTGACCGAGAGGTCAGGTCTAGACCTACACGCATTAGCGCATACCGGCGCGTGTCATCTCTGCTCTAAGCAGATGCATGAGGCGATACAGCTGACCTTGCGCGCCGGCCAGATCGCCTTTGTTCGCTACGTTCTTGTCTGTGTAGACGTACCATTCCTCGACCCGCTCAAGCGATTTGCGAAGCGCGCGGATCTCAAGTATCAGCCAGCGCACTTGAAGGTCGGTGTACTCGCGCCAAAGCGCGCGTAGCTCGGCGTCCGTTGGCGCATCGAACTCGGGTATCGCCGCCTTCATCTTGAAGCGCGGATCCGTGAGAGGCACCCGATTTCGATCGATCCTAGTCGCCTCGATCGGGTGGTAAGGGGCGAGAAAGACCGATCGCTCGTCGTTCTCGATCCAGCACTCGAATTCACGTTTTGTGAGCTCAACCGGGGTCCTCAGGCGTTGTTTGTCGCCCTGGAACCCGTACTCCCAGATGTAAGCCCACTGCGGCTTGATCACGTCGCCACCACTGTATAAAAACACAGTGTATCGCGCTGCACGATGCCGATGTCAAGTCGCTGAAATAGGGAGCGGATGAAGCTGCTGGTGGTGATACGATCAATTTAGGTCTGAGATAAAAAGGGGACCGGATCGTGTCGACAGTCGCAACGCTGATGGATACTGCCGTCGCTGACGTCGAGCTTCTGCGCGTGCTGGATGCCGACGGGGACGACTTCAGCATTCCGCGTGACGTGGAATTTCTGCTACGTGGTTCATCCGCGGAGAAGGCATCGATCGTTGCAAGCTTCGTCAATGACCATCAGTACGGCCGAGCGTCTCTCAATCAGTTAGGAGAAATTTATCGTATCCTGGTGGTGATCAACATGCCCATCCAGCAACACAATATCTTGTCCGTTTCCGGTTTCATGGCATGTCTTTGCATGCTCTACGGCCTGGAATATGACGGATGGGGATGTCTTGCCCAGAAGCGCCAGTAATTTGCGGTCTGTCACATTGGAGGTGTCCAGCGATGTGCACACGTTACCGAGCGCCGCACGAGGACTACGAGCTCCGAGAACTGCGGATCGAGCCGTTCAGCGAGATCTACCGGCATTTCCCGTGGGAACCCGAGATCTACCAAGACTATCTGGCCCCAATCGTCGCGAGCGTCGATGGGCGAATCGAACCTCTGGTCGCAGGATTCGGCTTCTGGCCACGCGCGCTGCAGAAAGCGAATATCGAGAAGGCAAAGGAACAGGGCAGGAAACCGCCGATCATGCGCAGCACGATGAACGTGCGCGACGATAATCTCGGGAAGTCGCCTCTATACGGCTCAGCTTGGCGTGCCGGCAGGCGCTGCCTGATTCCCGCGGAATGGATCTACGAACCGTGCTACGAGACGGGGAAGAACGTTTGGCATCGGATCGGGCTGGCCGATTGGCGAACGATGTGCGTCGCCGGGATCTGGCGGACGCTGCAGGGCCAGGATGGCATCGAGCATCACACGATGTCGATGATCACTGTCAACGGTGAGGGGCATCCGATCTTCTCGAGAATGCACAAACCGGACGACGAGAAGCGGGCCGTCGTGATCCTGCGGCCGTACGACTGGGAAGAGTGGCTGACGACGTCGAACCTTGAGGCCGCGCGCGCGATGTTGACGCTGTACAACGCTGACGAAATGCTAACGGAAGCAGTGAAAACGTAACGTAACGTCGCCGCAGGTATTAATATGATGCCCAGCTTCGGATATGAGTGCTACAGACCGGAGAGTGTCATAACAAGATCGGCGTTGCGCACGGGGGACCTCAGTGAAACTTGGGCTATTATCGAAAATTTGGAATTGGATAAAGTCGCCGGGAGTTATGGCGGCCGTCGCGTTAATCAGTATCGGAATTGCTGTGTATTCGAGTTTCTTCTACGAGAAGAAACCTATATTAAATGCGGCGATTAGCAATTTGTCTCCAGTATTCGACGTGGTCAAGCCGGTCGGTGGATTAGATATCTCCTATGATGGTGTAAATCTTCGCGAGGCGAAAAAGAGTCTATGGTCGACGGAAGTTACGTTGCGAAATGATGGGAATGTGGGGATAAAAAAGGACGATTTCGATTCTGCGGCACCAGTTCGACTCATCGTAAGGGGGGCGCAGATAGTTGATCGTCCGTCCATCATGGCTTCGAATACATATCTCGCCAATTATGTAAAAGTGATCGTCGTCGGCGATTACATTGAGATTTCACCAATTATTATGGAGCCGGGTGATTCGATCGCTATAAACTTCTTGATTCTTGGTGCGGATAATGCTCGGCCAGATGTTCAGGTTCAAGGGAAGGTTGCCGGAATTAAGTCGATTAACCTAACTAACGCCGATTCGTCATCAGATGGTCCATCTTTGTGGCAAAAAATTACTGGAGCCACGTCGATATGGATTCAAATCGCTAGGGCGCCGGTATATTGTGTCCTGTTTATATCGCTGCTTGTCTGCTTCGCGCTGACAATGGCACTTATAACGGTTCCGTTTGATGCATTAAAAAATCGAAAGGCGAAGGCGGAGCGGGCGGAGCAGATCAGAGAAATTCGCCGTGAGAATGTTTTCGATCAGCGCATGAACGCGCTTGCAGACGAATATGTGGAAAATGGTTTTTATCCGATTTCTGAAGTGGCAAAACGACTTGCTGGGGCGGCGAAGAGAGCAAAGTTGAAGGGGTTCGTAACTCAGCATGGTGACGAAGAAACGGCGAATGAGCTCAAGAAAATAATCGGGGACGATCTTTCGAAAGAGGGGATAGATGTGCTGTCTCGTCTTAAACTAATAAGAAAGGAAGGTGGTAGTGATATTAATATCGCTGAACTCGATGAATCTCTTGAGAAATTCTGCGTTCTAGTAGGTAAAACCCGCGCCGAGCTTGCAAAGGAAAACGCCGAATCCAGATATCCGGGATATCCGGGATATCCCTAAGCGTCGCGTCAGTATCAACGAATTGTCCCGAGATGAAAGATTGGTGTGTGCAGGGGGATATTATTGGAAGATGAAGGATGGTCCTCGTGTCACGTAAGGATTACGTAGATACCCATGTTCCAAAATTCTTGTGTAACTCACTGATTTATATGGAAAATATGCAAGAATTGTGATTCCTAGCGTCGTGGGTTTGAGCCTCATCACCCGAACGTTTCGCGGATGCACGAGTCTGGCGACGAGAAGCGGTCGGTCGTGATCCTGCGGCCGGACGACAGGGAGGAATGGCTGACGACGCTGAATATCGAGGCCGCGCGCGCGATGCTGCAGCTCTATCCGGCCGATGAGATAGCGGCCGAGCCAAAGTGATTCGGGGTTACGCCAAATTCGACGGAGAGGCTTGCTGCATAAGGCGGGAATGGGGTATCGCTGGGTCCCCCGACAGGGACAGGGAGCTCATCAAAATTTAAGCTTGCGCAGGGTTGACGTGCGAACGGCCTGCAGGTGGGTAGTTAATCGTATAACACTGTCCGAGACAGGCATCGTAATATACGCGAGCGGTTAACTAAAAATCGAGGACGACCATGATGAATCGTTTCGCCGGCGACGCGGGCCGCCGGTTGCGTGTTGAAGCGTTTAAGAGTCAGCGACTCTTGGAGGGAAATGTCGAGCTTGCAGAGCGACTCGCTGATATCTCCGAGCTTATTGAAGTTGATGATGGAACATCGATTATCAAGCAAGGTGACTATACAAACGACATTTTTTTTATTCTGGTTGGCTCGTTTTCGATTTATGTAAACGGACGAAAGGTGGCCACGCGCGGTACTGGCGATCACGTTGGCGAGATGGCCGCAGTCGAACCGACTCAGGAACGATCCGCCACCGTAACCGCGACTCAAAAATCGCTTGTTGCAAGGATAAGTGAAGCTCAGTTCGATGAGCTTGGTGCGCAATTTCCAACGCTTTATAAATTTATTGCGAAAGAGTTGTCCCATCGACTTCTGCAGAGGAATATTTTTGTTCGGTCGACAAATGAGAGAATTAGAATTTTCATTATTTGCTCGGTCGAGGCATTGCCTGTGGCGCGTCTTATCCATAATGGACTTGAGCATGATCCGCTTGATGTAATTATCTGGAGTGATGGTGTTTTCAAGGTAACTAACTACACCTTGGATACATTGGAAGGTGAGGTTGATCAAGCTGATTTTGCAATTGCAATTGCGCATGGCGATGATATTGCGGAAATTCGCGACAAAGAATGGCCGGTTCCGCGGGACAACGTTATATTCGAACTTGGGCTTTTTATGGGGCGCCTCGGGCGGTCGAGAGCAATTCTGATGGAACCGCGCGATGAAAAGGTGAAACTTCCGAGTGATGTGGCAGGCGTAACAACAATCGGTTATCGATATGTGCCCGGCAAAGACGAGGCCTCACATATCGCGCCAGCCGTCAATGCATTGCGCACCCATATCAAAAATCTTGGGCCTCAGTAAAAGGGGTTTGAAATGTCACTAAAAGATGATTTGACGTCTGAGGTCAATGTAATCTTCAAAAGTCAGTGGGTAGAAACTACGGGGAGAGTTGTTCCCACTCCTAGTGATGTTGGTCTTGGTAATAAGGCAACTTTGCTTGAGAAGGCGGTTGTATTTTACGCTGACTTAGACGGGTCGACGAACATGGTCGATCAGAAGAAATGGCAATTTAGCGCGGAAATTTACAAGGCATTCCTGCATTGCGCTGCGAAGATTGTTAGAAGTGAAAGTGGGGATATCACGGCATATGATGGTGATCGTATAATGGCGATCTTCATTGGCGACAATAAATGCGATCGTGCGGTACGGGCTGCTCTTAAATTGAGATGGGCTGTGATTTATGTCATCGAGCCCAGTATGAAAGAGAGATGGAATACAGATTTTTCAATTAAGCATACCGTTGGTGTCGATGTCAGTGACTTGCGCGCAGTTCGAACTGGGGTGCGGGGTGACAATGATCTTGTTTGGGTGGGGCGTGCAGCAAATTACGCAGCGAAATTGAACTCTCTCAGCAGTGATTATCCGACTCGCATTACGAAAGCGGTGTATGATAGTTTGTCAGAGAAGCTGAAAACATCCTCCGACTCGAGAGCGATGTGGGAGGCGAGGACGTGGACGCCAATGAATAAAATGGACATATATCGCTCTCAGTTTTGGTGGGGCATTTCCTAACGACATCAAGGGGTGTATCGATTACTCGCGGCCGCCCGACATGAGGCGGGCGGTCGACCTCGCGCGATGCATGGCTCGTAGGATTCGGAGCGTAAGTTTCGGCGTAACTTTTGTGAAGTAGGTATGTGCGGTAAGCCCTAACGTTACTTCGAGGGAGGTCGACGAATGTGGCCCTACGTCCGCTCGAAGATCGCTACCAAGCCGGTAGACAGATGCCTTGAGTTCTCAGCGAAGTGGGTGTGTGTTTTCCTGCCTTCGAATGACGCATCACTATAAGCATCTACGGCATTGACGAATGCCCAGACCGGCTTCAGTTCGCGAGTTTACGACCTGTCAACTGATCTTGCATACATTCGAATCGGCCTTCAAATCCGGTATGGATCTAATCGAACTTGTATCGGTCGCGATGGCGTGCCAGGAAGGTTTTGTTGCCCTCTGTGAGTTTACGTAGCGCCGGATACCGGTCGAGCGCGAGGACCTGTTGGTCGCGTTTGGACAGCTTCGGTCCTACCAACAGGCCACCATCCTGGTCAAACGAAATCAGCCCCTTGTCGAACAGCCGGTCAATATGTGGGGCGAGCAGCAACCCGTTGTCAGGATCGATCCGCTCGTCGTTCGTGCTGAGGCTCCAAGCGTGGATGTGCGAGGCGATGAGAAGGTCGGTGTTTGCAAGGCCCGTGAGCGAACATTGGTTGTCCCATCTCTTGAGCAGATCTGCCCGAAATTTTCCCTGGCCGACTCGGGCTTTCACGATCGCATCGCGCGTCGTCTTCGATACCTTCTTCCCGTTTCCACCGTCGGTTACCAGCGCGTCTTCGAAGCGTTCGATCATCTGCGATGACTCAAGCAGATAGGCACCAGCATCTTGCTGCAAGTGCGCCATATAAATCTGCTTGAGCGTGCCGGTTCTCGTGAACAGGGATGGTGACGTGTGCTCGTCAAACCGCGACATAAACTCGCCCGAGACTTCGTCACGAAGCATCGGGGTGTTCAGTTCGATCAGTTGGACGTCGACACGGTGCCCGCCGGCATTCCATTCGGAGAAGGAGCGACTCGGAGGTCTGGGAGCCCAATACGAGTCTTTGGCCGCCTTGGCAATATGAGAAATGCGCTGATTGTGGCAGCAGAAGATCAAGTCTCCAGCTTTGACTTTCGCAACATTGTCCCAGTGCTCTAGGTGCTGTTCCTTGCCCGATTGCGTGATCGTGTATTGTGGTGCCCAGAGAAAATTGCCGCTGAGTACTTCATTGATCGTCAGCCCGACGTTTACCCAATAGAACTCCATTGCCCCGTAGCCCCGGTTGTTGTGTCCGTGAAACGTTACCTGTCTTTACTCGGTAGTGGAAGGGGCAGATCAGGGTGCGCGAATATTTAGGTTCGCGACCGCTTCGGGGACAATTTCGGGGACAACCGCGGGGATCGAAGGGGGATAGATCGCCGCGAGAGTTCAAAAATCATAGTAAAAACAAAGGCATATGTCCCCGGCGCCCCCCTTGGCACCCCGCCTAATTGGGTTCGAGTCCCATCAGCCACCCCAAAGAATTCCAAGCGGTATCCAGTAGTTAGAAACGGCACTGTCCAAAAAGACAGTGCCGTTTTTGTTTTGGAATTCCCTAATTGGGAATTACATACCTCCCCGCTTCACCATCTTCGTTCGATCGTAGACGCGCGCCGTCGTCGCCGGATTCGCATGCGGATCCGGCAACTCGCCACGTTCCGCCTTGTGCCGAGTCACGTAATACGCGCGCAGGTCGTGGAACGTGAGCGCCTCCCGATCTTCTTCAATTCCAACGCATTGTTCATCAGCTTCGACCACTCGGTCTTGAAGCCGGCCGGCGAGTAGTGGTTCGCGTAGCGATTGGAGAACACGTACAGACAGTCGTCCTGCCGAGCGGCGCGCTGGCGCGCAACGAGTTCCGACAGGGTGGGCGTGATCTCGATGTGCTCGATGACTTCGCCGCGGTTCTTTCCGCGCTGCTTCGCCCGCTTCACTCGAATCACGCCTGCCGCCTCGTCAATATGCGGCCAGGAAAGGTCGAGGAATTCCACTTTCCGACTGCCCGCGAGCGCCGCGTACTCTGCTGCCATGCCGATCACCGCCTTCTGGCCGGCGAGCGACGCGACCAAGGCGGCGAACGCCTGTAAGTCTTCCGGCTCGGGGGGGGCTCGGTGCGCGGCTGCTCTTCGTTGCGCCGAACCTCGCGGCAGGGGTTGTGCTTCGCCTCGCCGCGGTCGATCGCCAGGCCGATCAGGTTCGAAAGCAGCGCGACTTCGCGGTTGGCGCGCACCGGCGCAGCCGCGCGCTCGATGCGCAGGTAGCGCGAGACGTGAGTCGCATCGATGTCGGTGGTGGTCATGGTGTGGTCCTCAGGACGTCGGAGCGTTGTATTGCATTCGTGCTAGGCTCCCAGTCATATTGCGGAGGTTGTCATGCAGCGAACAATCCAGTACCGCGGCTTTGAAATTGATGTCCAACTGACCTCATCCGCTCCGGACATGTACGACGTCACCTTCCAGATAAAGGGTCACGACAATCTCGGTATCCTTGGTGCGCGTGGACATCGGATACAGATTCGAAACGGCCCATTTACCCGACGCTGGGCATACCTCGTGGCCGAGATCGCGGGTCAGGCGGCGATTGATGTTTTGCTTGGTCCCGCCGAGTGATCTGCGTCCTTGGCCGTCAATTCGAGAGCTAGGCCCTTTCCTTGCCTAAGGTTCTAGGCCGGCGTGCCGTTATCTCCTGAGGACAGTCCTCGTGCCTCGATTGCTGTTCTGTTTTCTTGCCCGCTCGCGTTCAGCGTGAGCGGGCTATTTTCGTTTGGGGTGGTCATGATGTGGTCCTCGGTGGTCAGGCCGCGACGTCGGGACACACGCTGTTGCCGATCATGCGCACCTGCGCCGATTTCGACAGCGGCTCGCCGTTGACGACCGGGTCGAGCACGTAGCTGTCGGGGAGCCCCTGCGAGCGGGCCAGCTCGCGCGGTGTGAGCATGCGCATGCCGATGTCGACGATCGCGTCGTCTTTGCCGTGGATCGTGACCAGGCCGATGCGATCGCGCGTCGGGAACGTGTGCAGCGACGTGCGCGCGTCCTGCCACTGGCCGCCCTCGCTGTAGTACTTGATCAGGCGCGCGCGCACCTCGGCAGGATGCGTGCCGCCGGCGCTGACCGTGTGCAGCGGGTCGTCGCGCGGCACGCCTTCGCGGCTCGTGCCGCGCGACTTCACAAGGTTCGATGTCACCTGGTGATGATGGTCCTGCGTCGTGATCGTGCCGATCGACGCGTCGAGCCGGGCAATTCGTGTCCACCGTAGGAGTTGCATGAGCGCGACAAGGACAAGTACAAAAAGATGAAGGCCGGTCAGAGCAAAGGCCATCGATGGACCTATTCAGGTATTTGTTATGCCGATCACATTCTCCGAAACTAAGTGGTGGTTGTGTGCAGCGGCACTTTCGATTGCCGCAAGCGCGTTCGCAGAGACTGCAGCACCCAATTCGATCCGGCTATCGAATGGCCGTGAGATGCAACAAGACGGTAAGCACTTGGTTGAGGTCGATGCTGGACACCATCGCTCAGCGACGGTGCAATTGCCGCTCGCACTTCGTCGGGCCGTAGCTTCTGCGTCGAGTATCGGATTCCCATCGGCGAGCTCGAAGGTCGCCGACGGGAAGGAATTCGTATTGGTTGTTGTGAATCAGTCGTCCAGCAACAATCCGATGGGCTTCTGCGGCTCAGGAGAGGAGGGTACCCTCTACGTCCTCCAAATGAAGGGAAATGTCGCCGCCTCGAAGTATGCGATGCCCGTGCAAAGCTGTTTGAATAGCGTGTCGCTCGACACCGACGTGAACAATCGCTCACCGTACCTCGCGATCGAATGGCTAGACGGCTCCCCGGGTTTCAAGATTGCATGGACCAATATCGACGATGCTGGTCCCGCCACCCGTGAGTATCGCTACAACGGCAGTACATTCGTCGAAAGCAAGAAGTAGTTTTTGTCGAGACCGGCTTGCAAAAATTCTGCGACTTCGTCGGCAGTGGGCCGAGTAGCTCGGTCTGGTCGACGAGCGTACTTGCGATCAGGTGTCGTACCTCTGAAATTGAAGTTGTGCGATTTCCTGTGGGTAACCGAGGTTTCCATTGGAATCCGCACTTGCAGGATATCGATGTGCTCCTTCGCTTAAGCCAAAGCGTCTATCATATGCACGACACAACAATTGGAGGAATGCATGGCGACCTACAAGGAACTGAAAGCCCAAGCGGAGGCATTAGCCGAGAAAGCAGAGGCTGCGCGCCGGGCTGAGATGCAATCCACTATTGATGACATTCGTGCCAAGGTCGCGGAGTACGGTATCACCGAAAAGGACATCTTCGGAGTGCGTCGTGGCAAGTCGGCAAAGCAACCGAAGACTCCGGCGGAGGCGAAATATCGCGATCCGAAGACTGGCGCGACCTGGTCGGGCCGTGGCCGTGCGCCGGCTTGGATTAAGGATGTCAAGAATCGGAATCGATTCCTGATCCAGGAGTAAATCAACTTTGGGGCTGTAAACTCGCTCGCGTTTCGTTGTATTGACGACGTCGGGCGCGATGTGCGTCCAAGCGAAGCCCGCATGCGAAAGCAAGCGGGCTTTTTTGATTGCAGTGATGCGCCAGTTCGCCTACAATCTCGGCCGCGGGGTGGAGCAGTCTGGCAGCTCGTCGGGCTCATAACCCGAAGGTCATAGGTTCAAATCCTATCCCCGCAACCAATACCGGAGCCCGCTCTGCGACAGCAAGCGGGCTTTTTGCTTTGTGCCATCACATGATCGAGTAGCATTTGAGGCTGGGTGTAAGTTAGAGGCCGAAGACGACTCGAGAGGCTTGCCTGGTTGGCTGGGCACTGGCCTGGATTGGAGCGGCCGCCTGGCCTTGTCGGCTGGAGTGGGTAGTTCGAATCTCATCACCCGACCATTTGTTGAAGCCCGCATGGTGAAAGCCTCGCGGGCTTTTTCGTTTACGCGTCCAATCCGCATGAGGTACGTCTATGCCCGCCCGACAGACGAAGCCCTGCAAGCACCGGGGATGCGGTGCGCTTGTTGCGGATGGTGAGACGCACTGCAATCAGCACGCGCACAAGGCCGTCAAGTGGAAGCCAGATACCGTTCGCGGCAATTGGAGCAGCCCCCTGAAACACCGGACATAGCCTCTCACTTAAACTAGCAGGCAGGCATAAGACTGTGCTTTTGACTAACACCAGGTAGGAAGTGATGGAAGTGTTGACGGGCCCGGAGCGTCGGCCGCGCTGGACGGCGGTGCAGAAGCTGGCGATGGTTCGCGAACGTTTCGAGCCGGGGAAGTCGGTTTCGCTGGTTGCGCGCCAGCACGGCGCGAACCAAACCTGCTGTTCCACTGGCGCAAGCTGTACCAGCGCTGGAGCCTGTCAGCGTTCAAAGCTGGTGAGGAAGTGGTCCCGGAATCGGAGCTGGCCGATGCACTCAAGCAGATTCGCGAGCTGCAGCGGATGCTCGGCAAGAAGACAATGGAGATCGAGATTCTCCGCGAAGCAGTCGAGTATGGCCGAGCAAGAAAATGGATAGCGCACTCGCCCTCGCTGCCGGAGGACGACCAGTGAAACTGGTTTATGAAGTTCTCGGCGTGTCGCGCTCGAACGTTTCGGCATGGCTGTCGGGTCCGACGACGTGGCGCGATGGCCGTCAATCGCGACAGACCGACGATGCGAGCGTGGTCGAAGAAATCCGCCGAGTCGTCGGCGATTTGCCCAGCTATGGCTATCGTCGGGTGTGGGGCTCGCTACGCAATGAACGCATTGCTGCCGGACAGGTGCCGTTCAATGCGAAGCGCATCTATCGCATCATGCGCACTCATGGTCTGCTGATGCAACGTCGTCCAGCTACGCTTAGGCCGCAGCAGCGTCGGCACGATGGCAAAGTGGCGCGTGCCGCGCAGTAATCAGCAGTGGTGTTCGGATGGTTTCGAGTTTCGCTGCGACAGCGACGAACCGCTGCGAGTGACGTTCGCGCCGGACTGCTGCGACCGCGAAGCGATGAGCGGGGCAGCTACGACGGCAGGCCACAGCGGCGACATCGTGCGCGACGGGATGTTGGCTGCAGTGGAAAATCGGTTCTTGCAACGAATTGCATTCGCCGTCCGAAATCGAGTGGCTGAGCGACAACGGTTCGGGCTTTACGGCCGACGATACGCGCCGGTGTGCAGCGGCTCTAGGCCTGAAGCCATTGACCACGCCGGTGTGCAGGCCCCAAAGTAACGGGATGGCCGAGAGCTTCGTGAAGACGATGAAGCGCGACTACGTTGCCTTCGTGCCGAAGCCGGCGCAGCGACTGCCACACGCAACGTGGCCATCGCGTTCGAGCACTACAACGAAAAGCATCCCCATAGCGCACTGAAGTATCGCTCGCCTCGCGAGTTCCGGCGCTCAATGGATTCGGCAACCTTAGTGTGATGCTTTGTCCGGGATCACAGGGGCAACTCCAGAGGCGGTGCTCCCGCATTGTGCGGTGCATGCAGATGACGTAGTAGTCGCGCGGGGTATCGCTGGGCCACGGCGCGGGCGCCATGATCGGCAGGATAAATGCGGCGTCGCGCACGGCGGCCGCGGCCTCGCGCTCATAACACCATACGTTATCTCCCGCGTCGTCGCCCATGTACGGCGTAGCAATGACGTCGCGCGGCAGTTGCCAGCCGGTGGTGACGTAGTCGCGCATGCGCTCAACCAGACCGCGCAGCGTGCCGCCGTGCGTGAAGCTGCGCTAGCGGCCACGGGTGTCGTGCGTACAGACGCGCTTACCGGTGTAATCGTCGACGAACCACACGCGTCCTCGGCTGTCGAGCTCGATGCGTGCGTAACGGTCGTGCTGCGGGTTATAGAAGAAGTGCCGCCCGTCCGACCCGATGGCCTTGATTAACTGGTTGGTGTGCTCGGTGCGTTCGGCCTTGGCGGTCAAGGGGCTCAGTACCGACGGAGGTCAGCCAGCAACAGACGTTGGCCCACACTTTCACGTGGACGTTCAAACGTCGGCTTCGCCCAGACAACGGACTTTTGTCCTTGGATCATGTCGTTCTCGTTACCGACGTCCCCGCGCAGCCGATGGTCGGTGGCTACATTGCGCCCGAGCTATTTGGGAAGATGGGAGTGCGCGGCGTGGTCGGAACGCTGGGCCGCGAACCACGCATGAACAGCGGCAATCACGTCCGGGTCGTTGCTTGCATAAGTCAGGCTCGCTCCGGAGGGCAGGCTCCTGTATTCAATATGAAGCTTCTCACCCGCCCTTGTCAGGGTGGCGAGCCCTGCCATATCGTGGCCGTGAATCGCCGCAGGATCGGCGAAGTCGCCGCGGCGGAAACGTTGAGCTTCGATTGCCAGATGAGAGCGAATAAGCGCGACCTGTCTGGTGTCGTGTTTGTCGTTCGCCGTGATTGTCTCAATCCCACCGCTTCCGGTATCGTCGAAAAAATGGGTGGTCCGCGCCAGATCAAACGGCATCACAGTCGCACCCTTGCGGGCCACCTCCGCCCGGTGCGATGTCATGTCGTGGTTCGACATCGTGTCCTCGTGCGACGTGGTCTGCTCCGGCTCCCCTGCAAACGCGATCGATACACCGATCAGCGCGCCTGCCGCCGCTGTCATGATTTTTTTCATTGCTTCGCTCCTCCCTGGAAACCGCGAAAGCTGATGCAAGTTTCCCATACGTCAGTGCGTGGATCACCCTGGTCAATTCGTATGTCCAGCGGTTCCCGGATCGAAACCCATAGTCTGCGATCGTTGCTCATGCGCAGACAGACATTTGCGTGCTGCAAGCACGAGCCGAACAACCTCCAAGTGGTCCGACCGCATGAGGGTGATCGATTTCGAATCCGGCAATGCATCACTGAGCGGTCGAACGTCGATCAATTCCCCCGGTGTCGCACGGGGTATTGCCATAAAAGTATCGCAGCGTCAGGTTGCGTCACTCAGATCGTCCGGCGCGCGAGCATGGTGCGGATCTCCCCGATCGCCTTGGCCGGATTCAGGCCTTTGGGACAGACGTCCGTGCAGTTCAGTATCGTCCGGCACCGGAAGAGGCGATACGGATCGTCAAGATTGTCCAGCCGCTCACTCGTACCCTCGTCACGGGAATCGACCAGAAAGCGATAGGCCTGCAGGAGCCCGGCAGGACCGACATATTTATCGGGATTCCACCAGTACGAGGGACATGCGCTGGAACAGCACGCGCACAAGATGCACTCGTACAGACCGTCGAGTTGATCGCGTTCCTCAGGCGTCTGGCGCCTTTCCCGCTCCGGCGGGGGCGTGTCGTTGATCAGGTAGGGCTTGATCGAGTGGTATTGCTTGAAGAATGCGGTCATGTCCACGATCAGGTCGCGAATGACCGGCAACCCAGGCAGCGGACGCAGGACCGTGTGGCGGGGAAGGTCGTTGAGGTTGGTGATGCAGGCGAGCCCGTTCTTGCGGTTAATGTTCATTGCATCCGAGCCGCACACGCCTTCACGGCACGAACGCCGAAAGCTGAGCGTCTCGTCCCGTGCCTTGAGCCGGACAAGGACATCCAGCAACATCCTGTCAGTCGAGGGCACCTCGATCTCGTACGTTTGCATGTACGGCCTGGCATCCCGGTCTGGATCGTAGCGGAAGATTTCAAACGTCCTTGTTCTACTCACGATGTTCCTCCTTTGTGGAACGGATCGCGTATTCGGCGCGCGTTATCTCCCCGTCACTTCGTTCCTGTCGATTGCAGACCGACGGTATTCCAAACGGAGCATCCGGTCACCCGCGCCCTAAATTCATTGTTCGCCTTGATCGGACGCCCCCACCACTCGCAGCCACGGCCGTTCTGCGAAAAATTGGGCGCAATGTAGAAAACGGGTCGGGTCTATTTCGCCCGAGGTGCTACGACAGTCACATCGCGTCATAGATCACTCGCTCTCGCTTTATCGAGAGGAAACCGCAGGGATTTGCTCCACGTCGATGTATTCATGTATATCACGCCATGATACAAATGGATACTTGCGATGACGGCTTGGAGCCGGCGGGGCCGCGTTCCTTGAACCTTGGAGTAGTCGACGGGTGCGGTAATGGCGTCGTTGCGAGTTTGTACCGGCTCGATATGGGAAAAATGCAGGCGTAGTGCTGCGCCCCGCATGACATTCACGAGGAGGACACGTGACATCACCGGAAAATTCCTCGCTTGCGAGTCCTTTAAGAACCGACGTGCTGATTGTCGGTGCAGGTCCCGTGGGCCTTTTCGCCGCGTTCGAGGCAGGCGTGATCGGCCTGTCGTGCCGGATCGTTGACGGGATCGAGCGCCCGGGTGGCCAGTGCATCGCACTATATCCGGACAAGCCGATCTACGATATTCCTGGCATACCATCGTGCACTGCACGCGATCTTGTCGATCGCCTCGTCGAGCAATGCCGGCCCTTCGATCCTCCGATGCATCTCGGTCAGCGTATCGAGACGCTTGACCGGCTCGAGGGCGGTCGATGGCTCGCTCGCACCGACAAAGGGTATGCGTTTGACGCCGCGGCGATCTTGATTGCTGCTGGCAACGGAGCGTTTGTGCCGCAACGGCTGGCACTCGACGAGGCGTCGTTCCTTGAAGGCCGATGCATCCATTACAGCGTTTCCGACGTGAACGACTTCGCAGGAAAAAACGTCGTGGTCGCGGGCGGTGGCGACTCCGCGCTCGACTGGGCGCTGGCGCTGCGCTCGGTCGCGGGGCGCGTCACGCTCGTTCATCGGCGGAACGGCTTCAGCGCGACGGACTCGAGCATCGCCCGGTTGCAGCAGGCGGTCGCGGCGGGCGAGATGGATTTCGTGGTTGGCACGATTGCTGGGCTGAATGCGCCCGGGGGGATACTCGAATCGATCGAGGTTCGCCAGATCGGTGGCTCGGTGTGCCTCGACACAGATCAATTGCTCGTGCTCTACGGACTTGTCGCGGACCTTGGTCCGATCGCCAACTGGGGGATCGCCGTGCAGGCCGGACGGATCGTCGTCGATACGTCGTACTACGAAAGCTCACGGCCAGGTATCTTCGCGGCAGGCGACATCGCCGGTTATCCGAACAAGCAGAAGCTGATCCTGTCCGGGTTTCATGAGGCATCGCTCGCGCTGCGCAAAGCATACGTCTATGCGTTTCCCGACAAGAAACGCGTGCATGTGCACTCGAGCTACGATGCAAAGCTCGCCGAGCGCGTGGCCGCCGTTCATCCCTCGCGGGGCGCCCGGGATTTCTCCGCGCTTTAGAGACATGGACCGACCTAGGCGCGACGGGGAAGGCGAGGAATCAAGCATCGTGTCGACGTTGCTAAACGCGTCGTCATTCGTCCAAAGCAGGACGCAATCGGCCTCGAATGACAACAACGGTGTCAAACCGCCGCGGCTGCTTTGCTTGGTTGAGCGAAAGGCTGGAGTACCTCGGAAGCTGCCGTTGAGGTTTCGCCGGGTCAAGGAACAGATGATGCATCTGATAAAGACCAGACAAATGCCAAGGAATCATTTGCCCTATAGTCGGTTGAAAGGGGCGCAGGCCGCCATCGGAACACATCCCGGTGATGATGCCCGCACAGATCGTTGATCTCCATCAACGCGGTGGTGTTGGTGCACTTTGATGTCAGGCGGCGGATGACCAACATTGAAGTATCGAAACAGGCTTTCTCGCTCGCTGTCGGGGTGAGTCAGTAAGCTGATTCGCAAACAAACTTCACCTTCCGGTGCGGAGGTTGAGATGCCGTTGCTTAGGGCGCGTAGCGCTATAACCGTCATCCTCCAGGAGCACGACCAGTTGCTTACCGTGATCGGGGGCATGCAGCGCTTTGTCCATCTGCTTGTTGCAGGGGCACCCGTTCCGGGCCTCATGGTGTTTCGGGCGATGCTTTACTACATTCGGGAATACCCGCAACAGGTACACCATCCCAAAGAGGATCGCTACCTGTTCAGGCCATTGCGGGATCGAACCGACGAGTTCGACAGCGTCCTTGATGAACTGGAGTCACAGCACGATCGAGGCGAATTGAAGTTGAGAAATCTGGAGCACGCGCTGACCCGGTACGAGTTGAAGGGCGCGCCAGCGCTTCGTACGCTGGGCGCGCTGATGGACGATTATGCGGAGTTCTATGCGGACCACCGGTGTCTGGAAGAGACACTGATTCTGCCGGCCGCCAAACGTCTGTTGACAATGGATGATTGGGCAGAGATCGACGCCGCCTTTGGCGCCAATCGCGATCCATTCGACGGAGAAAAGCTTGAAGAAGATCTGGGCAAATTGTTCTCGATGATCGTCCAAACCATCCCGGATCAGGACGCTGGCTGTTCAGTCGCGTCGTTCGATGGACGGCCGGTCATGTGATGCACATGCGGATCAGCAGGATCTGCCACCACGAAATGCAGGAAGGCTTTTGAGTACCGGAAGCCGACGCAGGAGGAGATATGCAAGCCATTCACCACTTTCATCTGGAACTGCGGCACGCAAGTGTTCCCACCTACGTCGCCAGTTACGTCTTTCCGATCCTGTTGTTGGCATATGAAGTGCTCAGGGTGGGCAGGTCGGTCGCCGAATACGGCGTGAACTTCTCGAACTTTCGGTTCATGGGCTACGAGTTCCTGTTAATGCTCGTGTTTGTTGCGCTTCAGGTCGTCTTCGAAGGCGTTTTCCTGATTGGAGCCTGGATCAGCCGCCATCACGATTTCGAACATCGTGTCGGAAACGTCCTGGCCGGCCTCGGCTGCTCGCTGGTCGTAATCGGTTTCGACCTGGCATTGCAGTACGCGCTATAGCACAAGCGGCGCGGGGCGAACTGTCGTTTGGCCGAAATCGCGAGCATCTCATTACGGATGTCGCGAGCGGCCATCCGACTTCCGCCCGTCAACGAGGGGCGGCGAGGACTAATGGGACTCCAGCCACTCTACGACGGCTTTCGCTTGATCGGCGTCCAGCGTATGCGCGACAGCGGTCATGACGGGCGCATTTGCGCGTGTTCCGTTCCTGAAGACTTCGATCTGACGAAGCAGATACTCCTTGTGCTGGCCGGCAAGGCGCGGAAACTGGCCGATTCCCTGGCCCTGTGCGCCGTGGCACGACGAGCACGCGGGAGTTCCGCGATCAGGCACGCCATGTTCGAAGATTTCCTGTCCCTTCGACATCGTTGCCGCGTCGCCCGGTGCACCGCGCACCGGCTCCTGGTGCGAGTAATAGTCGGCCAGCGATGCGATCGTCGCATCGTCGAGTTGCGACGCGATTGCCCACATGTACGAACGGGCATCCGTTTCGCCGCGCGCATGTTCACGGAATCCTTTGAGCTGCGCAGTCAGATACTCCGGTGTCTGAGCGCTCAGCCGGGGAAAAATCGGCGATTCGCTATGCCCGTGTACGCCGTGGCAAGCAGCGCAAAGCTGGGTGGCGAGGCGCGCGCCATCTTCGGCGTGCGTGGTTGATGGCATCCCGATCAGGATCGCGAGGATGCCAAGAGCCCGCACCAGCGACATCGGCAAGCGAAGCAAGTTCGTCGGGACGGCTCCAGAGCGGCAGAAAATCGTGCGCATGAGTTACCTCGCGGGTCAGAAGACAAGCCAGGCGAGCAGATACAGCGTGTTGTTATCGCTGGCGTTCCGTCCGCTTCCGTCATAGTTGAATCGTGCGCCATTGAACTTGAGGAACCAGGTGTACTGCACGGACAGCTTCACTTGCGGCATCGGCAGGTAGTCGAGTTCGAGGATGATGCCTCGCGTATCGGGCAAGCCATATGCACTCCCTGTCACTGGAACGGCGCCGTATAGCCCCGCATCCGCATTTCCTGTCGTCGAGAAGTACCCCAGCGTGGCACCGTACTTGCGCTGGTAGTAATACGACGCCTTGAGCTTGAGGGTATTCAGGTGGTCCGTCGGATTGGTGGGAGCAGGTCACTAGTTGAGCCGCAACGAATATTGCACGGCCAACCGTGGAGCGTTGCATCTCGCCGGCCAGGCGTCGCTTGCCTCGGCTGATCGGTCTCTGCTGCACGCGACAATACAGCGAAAACGCGGTTCGCTGAAGCACAACACCCGAAGGCGATACCAAGAAAAGTAAGATCGCCCCCATTTTTCTGTCAAACGAATCACTTTTCAGACATATCTAATATGAGTCGCGATTGTCGGCTGGTATACAGACTTATACCTATCGCCGCCAGCACCATAAAATGAAACATCGCGACCACAGCTACTACCTTCACGGTCAAACGGAATACATGAAGCAGGTGCTCCAGTATTTCGCAGCCCGATGCCACGGGAAGACCAGAATCCTCGATATACCGTCAGGTTCCGGCGTGTTCGCCGCATCATTGAATGCGCTCGGCCATGATGTAGTGCAGGCAGACATCCATGGCTACGACGATTCCGTCGTAGCTCGGTGCAGTCACCTGCCTTGAAGCGGGCGAACACGTATTGCATCCGGCGAATTCAATTTCGGAGTTGGTCCGCGTAACGCGGCAGAATGGCATCATCATCGTTTCAACGCCGAATGTTTCGAATCTGCATTCGCGCTCGCAGTTTCACGGGGCGTCGCCCGGTTCTGGCCACGTGAGTCCGTTCACGCCGCTTCAACTGATCTATGTGTTTGGTGTGATGGGCTGCACGCTCAAGGATATCCGCATCGATCGCTGCGAGCGCATGGCGCTGCTCCCGTTCTACCTGCTCCTGAAGCCCCTCTCGATCCTGTGGACCCGGAAAATCACGGGCGGAACTGCCGTCGTAACATACCCGGCGTTGCGCGTCTTAGCCGCCTCCTGACGGGATTCACGCTGATGTTCGGTCGATCGCAAATTTTGATCTTCGAAACAATGCAGCGACCGAGAGGCGCCGATACAAAGGCCATGAAAAAAACCGTCGCGAACCATCTCCGGGAATCGTGGCTCTTCCAGTCCGACACATTCAGTTGAAATATGATTCAGAACTTCTGGCTCGAGTTACTCATAATTGCATGTGCAGCACCATTGGTAGCACATCATTTCCGGACGGAACAAATGGCAAAAATCTGCCGGAAAATCGGCCTGCCGTGCAACATTACTTTCTGGACGATGGTGTTTCATCCGCGCTATTGGCACCTCTGGAGCTTGAGGCAGTGGGAGGTTCAATTTGCGCGTCAAGAGGAAGCCGAGGGCAAACTGAGACGCGACTAAACCGTCGCCGACTCATTGTGTGTTGACTCTTCGAACGTCGGCCAGTGATTCGGGCATCACATGATGCTGAGCTGAAACCTGCAGATTGGCGGAATAAGCCAGTGACTTGGCATAAACCACCAAAGATTGACAGTCTTACATTGGTGTAATATTTCGATTCCTCGTGCCCTCAGCTTTGCAGGGCCGTTCGGTCCCGACGACCCGGAAGGCGTCGGGACATTTTTTTGCCAGTGGTGCCCTCGTGCAGCATCTTGTGCGACTCGCGATTCAACCCACCGTCAAAAATATCGGTGCGGACAGGGTTCATCTTTCGGGGCTTGAGGGCAATGTCAGCGCGATTGGCTTCGACGAGCACAATGGATGCGATTGGCAGGCGCTGAAACGAGCTTCATTGGCTCGACGGAAGTCGCTGACCGGATCTATGTGATCGAAACCTGACGGCCTGCCGGCACCGGGTCCAGCGTTCGCACGTTGCACGACCGATTCCGCAAGAGACGGAAAAGATGGCGCATCGCGCCAGTCACTCGCCGCAATACCGCATGAGCAAATCCGCCTCCGTTTCATGTACCTCGACCGGCAGGCTCGTTGCCCCGGCATACGCCAGATATCGCGCGCGATGCTGACCGTTTCGGAACGACGCGACGCCGACTTTCGACAGCCCCGGAATGCCGAACAGCATCCGCGTTCTCGTCTCGCGAAAGGTGATGAAGGGCATCTCGGGAATCCGGGCTTGGGCCGGGTCGAGGAAGTCGCGGATGCCGGCGGCCTTGCCGGGCGCCCAGTACTGAACCGATGGCAACACATAGTCCGTCGTGTCGCGATCGGCGCAGGCGAGCAGTTTCGTCAGGTCGACCGTCACGACGCGATGTCGCGAGTCGTCGGATGCGAATACACGCTTGAGATGCGTGGAGGCATAGGCGGCATGCCCCGAAAGCTGGATGATCCAGACATCGACACCATCATGTTGTGCCCGAGCGAGTGACATTGTTTCCTTGGGGGGCAAGCGATTTTTGTGGCGGGAGTGTAGCAGCACGGCCGCAGCCGCGGAGCAGTCGGATATCCGGATTCGACAGGGCGAAATCACGCGCGAACGACCGCGGCGCGGAATCGATCACGCAACGGATACCGGACGCGACGGCCATGTATTTTCAGTCGAGGTCGATAGCTCGCGAGAATATCGCGATACTGCCTGCACGGAACGACGAGCAGCCCCGGATTCACACAAGATTCACGCAGCGCGTGAAGCCGGACCGGCGCAGCGCGTCATAGGAACCGAGCGGGCGGATTGGCCGGAGAAAGTCACGTCCCCGAAACTTGAGATCGAATATCTCGATTACCGCTTCACGTCGACACTCGAAACGCGGGAAACGGGGCGAGTCGCCGTGGTCGACTGGCAGCTGGATTCCATTTCGCGAGGCAAGACGTTCGCGTCGGTCATGTTCGAACGTTTTCTGAAACGCAATGACTTCGCCGACGAGGACGACGCGCGCGCCAATCTCGTCGACTGGCTGGCACAGCTGGTCAGCCCGCAGGGCGCGCCACTGATCGAAATCCCTGCGGCGCAGGCTGCTGCCGCCGATGCTTCAACCGCGAAAATCGTCAGTGAGGTCGTCATTGAAATCGTCAGCAATCTCGACTGGAACGAACTGAGCATGGACGGCGCGCTGAACGGTACGCGCTATCGGGCCGGCGGTTTTGAGCGGGGCAAGACGTGGTCGTTTTCCCATACCTGCAAGATTGAGGTCGACGATCGCCTCACGAAGGGCGGCAAGGCCCTGCGCGTGCTCGCGCCCCCCGTCACGCTGGCGGCCGACGGCGTAATGATGATCGGGGCCATCGTGTCGCTTCCCGTGATCCTCGTGATTGCCGCACCGGCCGCAGGCGTCCCGCTTGGACCGTGACGTGCTGCATGCTGCGCCAGGCACACGGACTCTCCGTATGAAAGGGTGAGTTGCCGCACAGACGGTTGCACGGGGCACGATCACAATCTGGCCGGTTGACCGTTCTACCCCGGCCCGGTCAACCATTTCCCCGCTCGCTCGCGCAGGAGCGGGGGCTTTTTCCTCGCACGACGCATGCACGGTGCGTCGGCGGAAACGGACAGGCGTTCGGCAGGCGGCGTCTCGCGCCACGGCATCCGTTCGCCCGAGCCGCATGAATCGCATTCCTCGTGCCTGAGCGGTTGCTTGGGCCCATTGCCGGTTACGGCCGGCGATGCCTTGGTCCCGGCGGCGCACAGTCGCGCTGCCGGGATGTTTTTTGTACCGAACCCGTCAAGGTCCGACACGCGCGCAACGCGCGTGACGGCGCGATCAGCCCGCCTGCTCGACGCTGGTTTCCCAGCCGTCGTATTCGCCGCCGAGCGAGCGTACCTCGCGATTGATCTCGAGCGTATGGTGCGTGATGTCGGCCAGCACCATCGTGCCTTCGTGCGCAAACCTCACGGCCGATTTGCCGTCCTCGGTCGGCGCGACCGATTCGACCAGATAACCTTTCGACTCGGCCCAGTCGGCGAACTGGTGCGCGTCGCTCGGTTCAGGGAAGTAAGCCCAGTGCATCACGCGCCGGCTCGCGTCGCTCACGTCGCCTTTCTGCCGCAGCGCATCGAGCACGCGCATGTCGCGCATCAGTTGCCAGTCGTCGTCGGTCGGGTAGAGCGTGCGCCAGTACGTTTCCTTGTCCGGATCGTCCTGGTATGCGTACTGAAGCGCGTAGGTCGTGTGCTCGGCCAGCGAGTCGACGATCCCGGCCGCGGCTTCCTCGTCGAACGGCACGTAGAACAGGAAATCCTGGTTGCCTTCGACCGTGATGCGGCCGACTTGCACGCCGTTTTTCGCGGTCACTGCGGCGTCCAGCAGATCTTCGACTTTCGTGAGACCGGCGAACTCGTCGCTGCTCGGCAGGCCGTCGGGCGTCGGATGCGCGAACGTGACGCGCACGCTGAACAGCGACGTGCGCGGATCGCTTTCGGCGATTTCCGCAAAGCCGTGATTGAAGCTGATGAAGGCCTGATGGTCGCCCATTCTGGCAGGGAAGGTTCCCCAGGCGTCGGTCATGTGTTTCTCCCGTGCACGATTGTCTGTTGACGGTTGCAAAGCGTCCCAATGTATCATCGAAAATCGCGTTGGCCGAAGCCGCGTGCGGGGATGATCGTGCGTCAGGCTGGTCTGGCGGCGGTCAAATTCGCGTGCTGTCGCGCCATCGCCGGTTTCCATCGTCCGGCGTTCGTCCGGCCGCAATCGTTTCGAAGGAGATTCCGATGTCGATGTTCGCGGTGAATGGTGTCCGAATCGACGTGCTCAGCGCGCGTGTGACGCACGTGCGCTGGGCGGCCGTCAATCCGGCGGACCGGTCGTGGGCGGCGACGCCGAGCGAGGCGTTGGTGGCGGAAGTTGCGCGCGCGCTTGCAGCCGGCAACGACGTTCGCGCAGTGTTTGACGAAGCGGACGGGACGGCGGTGGGGCCGAGACTGAAGCGCGTGCTCTATCGCGACGCGTCGGAAGGGATCGAACTCGACATCGATGCGACTAGCGAGTCGCGTACGCTGCGTGACCTACCGCAGATCTGAAAAAAAATGTCTGCAGGCGTGTCGATTTCCGTCGAGTCCGCCCGTCGTAGCATCGGAGGCGTGCGCATCGTGCGTCCGTCCCGATTTCCGCCACGATAACCGACTGAAGGAGCGATACCCATGGCCACGTCCGTCAACCCGATCCCGGAAGGGATGCGCACGCTGACACCGCATCTCATCTGCGCAGGCGCCGCCGCCGCCATCGACTTCTACAAGCGTGCGTTCAACGCGACCGAACGGTTTCGCCTGCCGACCCCGGACGGCCGGCTCGCGCACGCGTGCCTCGCAATCGGCGATTCGACACTGATGCTCGTCGATGAAATGCCGGAGCACGGCGCACTCGGGCCGAAGACGCTGAACGGCACGCCGGTCTGCCTCCACCTGTTCGTACCGGACACCGATGCGGCGATCGCGCAGGCCGTCGCGGCCGGCGCGACAGTCAGGATGCCGGCCGCCGACATGTTCTGGGGAGATCGCTATGGCCAGGTGGAGGATCCGTTCGGCCATCGCTGGTCGATTGCGACCCACAAGCGCGACCTGACGCCGGAGCAGATCGCGGAAGCGATGGCGAGCGCGCCCCCCTGCGGAAGCTGACCGAACGGCGCGTATCGGACCGAACGCGGCTTACGGCGGCGGCGGCGCGTATCGGCGAGCGGTTCATCCGTGCTCAGGCGCCGCCGGCTTTGCGGCGCTGCTTGTCGTCGTACATGTGGCGATCGGCCGATTCGAGCAGGTCGGCCACGGTGCGATGTTGCGCGGGATCGTATGCCACGTAGCCGACACTGAACTGGATCGCATAGCCGCGTGCGTCGGCCGCGTTGCGCAGCGCGAGTGCCTGCGTGACGCGCTCGATCGGCTCGCCGACGTCGGCCGGATCGCTGGCGCTCAACAGCACGACGAATTCGTCGCCGCCGAGTCGGGCGATCACGTCGCTGTCGCGCAGTGCACCGGTCAGCGTGTCCGCGAAGGCCATGAGCGCGCGGTCGCCTTCGGCATGGCCGAAGCGGTCGTTGATCGCCTTGAAGTCGTTCAGGTCGAAGAAGAGCAGTACCGCGTGCCGGCCCACGCGCTCGCACAGGCTCAGCACGTGGCGCGCGAGAATCTCGAAGCCGCGCCGGTTCGTCAGTTGGGTCAGCTCGTCGGTCGTCGCGAGATGCAGCGCCGCGATTTCGCGTTCGGTCATGTGCGCGAGATCACCGAGCAGCGCGAGTTCGTCGACGGAGAGTTCGCGTGGCCGCGTGTCGATCAGGCACAGCGTGCCGACGGGTGCGCCGTTTGGCGCGGCAAGCGGCCGGCCCGCGTAGAAGCGGATGCCGGGCTGGCCGGTGACCAGCGGATTGTCGTGGAAGCGATCGTCGTTGCGCGCGTCCCGGATCACCATCGTGTCGTCCGCGAGTAGCGCATGTGCGCAGAACGAGACGTCGCGCGAGGTCTGCGTGGCGTCGAGACCCGGATGACTCTTGAACCACTGGCGATTCTCGTCGACGAGGCTGACGAGTGCGATCGGAACGTCGAACAGCCGGCGCGCGAGGCGCGTGAGGCGGTCGAACCGTTCTTCCGGCGGCGTGTCGAGGATCGACAATGAATGAAGCGTCTCGAGCCGGGCCGCCTCGTCGACCGGTTTGGAAGCAATCTGCATTGGTTTTTGTCTCTGGTCCCGGCTGCGGAGCCGGTTATCGATCGTCTGTATGTCACTCGGCGCGTGCGCAAGCCCGTCGGCGCATTCGTGTCGATATCGCCGCGCACGCCGAACAGTATCGCGCATTCGCCATTGCGCTGCACGCCGTGTTGTGCGGAGTTGCCATGTCGATGCGACGCGAACGCTTCATATGTCGTGCGTCGCTGCCGGGCATGCAATTTGATGCCCGGCGGCTCAAGCTCTTCGGCGCGATGCCGTAAACAGGGCAAGATCAATCGCTCATCCACCGCACCATGGTTCGAATTCTGTACGCGGGGTATCTCGCGTTGGCGCTGTATCTGCTCTATCCGATGGTCCAGGACACGCTGACCTTCAGTGCGGACTGTGTGCTCGGCGCGCTGCCGGGCGGGACTCGCGATCGACCGAAGTCTTCGGCCAGCGATGCGCGTGCGCATGCGAGCCGGTGTGTCGCGACCACGCAGATCGCGGAGCGATCGCCCGACATCCACTGATTTCATCAACCGATTCCACCGATCGCGGCGCCGTCACGCCCAGTATGCAGGCCATTCGGCCAGATTGACCGGCGTGCTATGCGCACCGATCATCGACGACATCCCGGCGCGAATGCGCGCAACGATGCGCGTCGGCCGCGCCGCATGCGAACGGCGTCTGACGATCGCACGCGTACGAACGGTCAGTACGTCGAGCGGTACGGCGTACCCTGGTCGAAGCGGCTTTGCCAATGCGCAAGGTAGCGCGACGCGAGTTGCGGATTGTTCCAGACCACGACGACGTTTTCGGAATTGCGGCTGGCTGCCGAGGCGCTGTAGTTGAACGAGCCCGTCTCGACATGCTCGGCATCGACCACGACATACTTGTCGTGGTGGATTGCATAGGCGTCGATCGTGCGTGTCGGAATGCCCGCGTTGACGAGCAGGTTCAGTGCCTGCTTGCTGCTCTTCGCGCGATTGCCCTTGTCGTCCACGACGACCGCGACATTCACGCCGCGCCGTTTCGCGGCGAGCAGCGCGCGCGTGACGGGCGGCGACGTGAACGAGTAGGCTGCCACGCGAATCGAGGTGCGCGCGGCGCCGATTGCCTTCAGCACGAGCGCCTCGGCACCGCCATCGGGCGAGAACGCAGATTCGACAACCTGCGTGGCGGGCGCCTCATGTGTCGGGGCCGGCAGAAGTCGCCCGATGAAGTCGATCGCCTGCTGCAGCAGCGATTCATTTTGCGTCTTGCCGAAGGCGGCGAAGGGCGTGGCGAGCAGGGAGGCGGCGAGGCAGGCAGCGGCGAGGCGTTGGCGCGACAACATCTTGGACAGCGAATGATTTTGAGACAGCGGGCCGTGAGTGTAACGCAGACACGGCGGCGCGGTCACGCGCGGATGCGAATGCGCGACATCGTGTGACGGTCCGTCGCGGTCGACGTGATGACGTTCATCGTGCCGAGCGGTAACTGCATTGGCTCCGTGATCGTGCGGCGCTGCCATGCGGCACGACACCCGCTTCGCGCCATGCGTCAGGCATCGAGTGGTCCGGCCGCCTCGCGTGCGATCCACCCGGGCCCGGGCTCCGGCTGCACGTCGTGCGCGTCAAGCGGCTCGCCACACGCCGAGCACACCGCGACCGCGTGCATCAGCTGACCACAGGTGCGATGGCGCAATTGCACCGGCGGCCCCTGGCCGTCGTCCTTCCAGCGATCGCCCCATGTCATCAGCGCGAGCAGGGCCGGGTAGAGGTCGAGGCCTTTTTCCGTCAACCGGTACTCGAAGCGCGGTGGGCGCGCCTGATACGCGCGCTTGACGAGCACGCCTTCGTCGACGAGGCGCGCTAGCCGCTCGGCCAGGACGTGGCGCGTGAGGCCCAGTTGCGTCTGGAACGCATCGAAGCGGCGGCAGCCGAGAAACGCGTTGCGCAGGATCAGCATGGTCCACCGATCGCCGAGCACGGCGAGCGTGCGCGCGACCGAACAGTTCAGCGTGCCGATGTCATCCCATTTCATGATCGATTCTCGTGCGGCGGTTCAGCGAAAGAGCGGGTTGGATTATAGAACTTGCCTTCGGTTGCAACGGGCGGTGGTTGCGTTGACAAGCCCGGTGCGGTTGTCAATAATAAGTTCCAATTTAGAACTTACTCGCGCGGCGACGCGCTTTCAATCAGGAGACAACCCGATGAATCCGCTTTCCCTGTCCGGTCTCGAACTGCTGCGCGCGGCCGCGGCGGGCGATCTGCCGCTCGCGTCGATCTCGGAAACGATCCCGATGCGGCCGCTGGGCGTCGAGCTCGGTTACGTGAAGATGTCCGCGCGTGCGGACGGCCGGCACCTGAATCCACTCGGCGGCGTGCACGGCGGGTTCGCCGCGACGGTGCTCGACTCGGTCACGGGCTGCGCGGTGCATTCGATGCTCGACGCGGGCGTCGGTTACGGCACGGTCGACCTCCACGTGAAAATGCTGCGCCCCGTGCCGCGCGACGTCGACCTGATCGCCGAGGGGCGCGTGATTCACCTGTCGCGTTCGCTCGGCGTCGCGGAAGGCACACTGAAGACGCCGGACGACAAGATCGTCGCGCACGCATCGGCGACTTGCTTCATTCAGCGGCCGCAATGACGCAGCGGGTGGCGTCCTGATACCAGCCCGGCCGTCCGGCATCATCGGGACCATGCACGCACACGCGACAGCCGCCGTACCGCGAATGAGCGAGGGTCGGGCGCACATCGAAGGCGGCCTGTAAGCGAACGCATCGGCCGTCTGAAGCGCTCGCTTCAATGTGATAGCGTTCCTGCTTTCCACTGACGCGACAGGAACAGCATGGAATACCGCATACTCGGCGATTCAGGCATCGAGGTCAGCCTGATCGGTCTCGGCACGATGACGTGGGGCGAGCAGAATTCTGAACGCGACGCCCACGAGCAGATCGATTTCGCGCTCGGGCAGGGCGTCACGCTGATCGATGCCGCGGAAATGTACCCGGTGCCGCCGAAGCCCGATACCCAGGGACGCACGGAGCAGTACATCGGCACCTGGCTCGCGCAGCATCGTGCGCAGCGCGACCGGATCGTGCTCGCGACGAAGATCGCGGGCCCGGCGCGGCAGCCGCACAATCCGCGTCATATTCGCGGCGAAGGCAACCAGTTCGACCGCAAGAACCTGACCGAGGCGCTCGACGGCAGTCTCAAGCGCCTGCAGACCGACTATGTCGACCTGTATCAACTCCACTGGCCCGATCGCAGCACGACGACGTTCGGCCGCCCCGCGTATCCGTGGGTCGACGATGCGTACACGGTGCCGATCGAGGAAACGCTGGGCGTGCTCGCGGAATTCGTGAAGGCCGGCAAGGTCCGCGCGATCGGCGTGTCGAACGAAACGCCGTGGGGCGTCGCGCAGTTCCTGCGCGCGGCGGAGAAGCTCGATTTGCCGCGCATCGCCAGCATCCAGAATCCGTACAGCCTGCTGAACCGCACGTTCGAGAACGGCCTGTCCGAGTTCACGCATCGCGATGGCGTCGGCCTGCTCGCGTATTCGCCGCTCGCGTTCGGCTGGCTGTCCGGTAAGTACGAGAACGGCGCGCGTCCGGCCGGCGCGCGCATCACGCTGTTCGAGCGCTTCCAGCGTTACAGCAAGCCGCAGGCCGTCGAGGCGACGTCGCGCTACGTCGCGCTCGCGAAACGACACGGGCTGTCGCCCGCGCAGCTGGCGCTCGCGTTCGTCAACAGCCGGCCGTTCGTGCGCAGCAACCTGGTCGGCGCGACGTCGCTGGCGCAACTGAAGGAGAACATCGGCAGCATCGACGTGACGTTGTCCGACGAGATCCTCGCCGAGATCGACGCGCTGCACGAACTGCAGCCGAACCCGGCGCCGTAAACGGTGAGCGGCCCGCGCGGCACGGTGCCGCGACGGACCGCGCCGCGCCCGGCGCGCATTGCCGCGCCGTGGTTTCCTTCGTGAGCGGGCTCAGCGCATCCCGAGCCGCGTGCGCGCGACCATCAGTGCGACGAGACTCAGCACCGCGCAACCCATCAGGTACAGCGCCGGCGACAGCCGGTTGCCGGTTGCGCTGATCAGCCACGTGATCACGAACGGCGCGAAGCCGCCGAACAGCGTGACGCCCGTGTTGTAGCTGACGGCGAGGCCGGTCGCGCGGGTCTGCGACGGAAACAGTTCGGCCATCAGCGCCGGCAGCGCGCCGCAGTACGTCGCCTTCAGCAGCCCGATCCAGATCAGCGCCGCGAGCATCGTCGCGAACGACGCGTGATGCGTGAGCCACGCGAACGTCGGCCATACGGTGGCGAGCATCAGCAAGGCTGCCGCCACCATCACGCGGATCCGCCCGGTGCGATCGGACAGATGGCCGACCAGCGGCGTGACGAGCGTCAGCACGAAGCCGGTCGCGAGCGTCGCCGCGAAGCCCGTCGACGCGGGCAGTCCGAGCTGTTTGATCGCATACGTCGGCATGTACAGCACCATGTAGTTGATCGCGGTCGAGATCACGAGCACCCCGATCGACAGCAGCACGCGCATCTTCTGGTCCGCGAACAGCTCGCGCACGGGTGCTTCGGAGCGCGCCTGCGTTTTGAACTCGATCCCCTCGTCGACGTAGCGGCGGATGTAGAGCCCCACCGGGCCGATCGCGAGACCGAACAGGAACGGCACGCGCCACCCCCAGCTTTCGAGTTGCGCGACGCTCAGCGTCGATGTCAGCAGCGCACCGAAGCCCGATGCCAGTAGCGTCGCGAGGCCCTGGCTCGCGAACTGCCAGCTCGACATGAAGCCACGCCGCTGCGGCGCGTGTTCGACGAGGAACGCGGTCGAGCTCGCGAATTCGCCGCCGGCGGAAAAGCCCTGCATCAGCCGCGACAGCATGATCCCGAGCGGTGCGAGGATGCCGATCGATGCATAGGTCGGCATCAGCGCGATCAGCAGCGTGCCGGCCATCATCATCCCGATCGACAGCAGCAGCGACGCCTTGCGGCCCGCGCGGTCCGCGTAGGCGCCGAGCACGAAGCCGCCGATCGGCCGGATCAGGTAGGACAGCCCGAACGTGCCGAGCGTGAGCAGCAGCGACGTCGCCTCGCTCGTCGCGGGGAAGAACAGCTTGGCGATCGTCACCGCGAAAAAGCCGTAGACGATCAGGTCGAACCATTCGAGCGCATTGCCGATCGACGCGGCGAAGATGATGCGCCGGATCTTCGCGGCGCTGGGTCGCGCGGCGTCCTGCGAGGTCAGGGTGGTCGTATTCATCGTGTGAGCAGGTCCCGAGAAAGGGGCAAAGCGCGTTACAGGGCGGCGCCGGCCGCGGCGGGTGCCGCGTGGCGAACAGGCGGCGCGGCCTCGCCGAGATCCCAGAAGAGGCCGGCCATCATCTGCAGTCCCTCGCGCACGACGCTCGCGAGCAAGTGCTCGTCGGGCGCGTGCTGCGAGCACGCCGGATACGAGTGCGGCACCCACAGCGTCGGCAGCCCCAGCGTATCGGCGAATACTTCGTTTGGCAGCGTGCCGCCGAGGTTTGGCAGGATCGCGGGCTTCTTGCCGGTCGTGCGCGCGAGCGACGCGACAGCCCAATGGACCCACGGATCGTCCGGCGACAGGCGCGTCGCCGGCGCGCCACGTTCGACGTCGATCTCGATGTCGCTGAAGCCGTGCGCATCGAGATGCGCGCGCAGGTGCGCATGCAGCGCTTGCCAGTCAGTGCCGACCACGAAACGCAACTGGCAGTGCGCGTATGCGACGGGCGGAATCGCATTGACCGGATGGTCGGGATTGCCGGCCTTGAACGCGAGAATTTCGAACGTGTTCCAGCCGAACACGCGCTCGGCGGCGGAGAGGCCCGGCTCGCCCCAGTCGGCGTCGAGCGCCGGATCGCCGGGGCCGCCGCCGACGGACAGGTCGGCGAGCGCGGCGCGCACGGCGGCCGGGATCGGCGGCGGGCGTAGCCCGGCGACACGGATCGCGCCGCGCGCGTCGACGAGGCTCGCGAGCGCATTCGCGAGCACGGTCGCCGGGTTGCGCAGCAGGCCGCCCCAGTTGCCCGAGTGATGGCCGCCGTCGCGTGCGCGCAGGCTGAGCTTGAAGTTGACGGAGCCGCGCGAGCCGAGGAACACGGTCGGACGTTCGGCGGTGACGCGCGGTCCGTCGGACGCGATCAGCACGTCGGCCGCGAGCGCGTCGCGCTCCTGGCGGCACAGCGCGTCGAGGCCCGGAGACCCCGTTTCCTCGCCCATCTCGATCAGCAGCTTCGCGTTGAAGCCGAGCCGGCCGCCCCGCGCGTCGAGCACGCTCGCCAGCGCGGCCAGGTTGATCGTGTGCTGACCCTTGTTGTCGGCACTGCCGCGGCCGTACCAGCGATCGCCGGCGACGGTCAACGTCCACGGCGACAGCGGCGCGCGCCATTGCGCGTCGTAGCCGCGCACGACGTCGCCGTGACCGTAGACGAGCACGGTCGGCAGCGCGTCGTCCTCGTGGCGCGACGCCAGCAGGAACGGGCCGCCGCCATCGACGGGGTTCTCGATGATGCGCGACGTGAAACCCAGACGCGTGGCCTCCGGCGCGATCTCGTCGGTCAGGTAGGCGCGCAGCGCGGCGCTCGAGCCGCTGTCCTGGCTTTCGGTGCGCAGGCCGACGCGGCGGCTCAGGGTCGCGAAGACCGCGCCCGATTCGAACTGGTTCAGCGCGTGCTGGATGGCGGCGGTACGGCTCAAGACGTGTCTCCTGTATCGGTTTTCCGGCGGGCGCGGCGCGCACGGCCCGGAGTGCGATCGATTCTAGAAAGCCGTTTTTTTTGTCACAATGATCGAATTTCGAACATTTCTTTGCCGAAAAGGCAAAGCGGAGCGGCCTGGACGACGGGCCCGGGGACAGAACGATGGCGGTTTTCCTGCATGGTCTTGCGTTGCGGTATTTCGTCGAAGTCGCGCGCACCGGGTCGATCAGCGACGCATCCACGAGGCTGCACGTGGCCGTCTCGGCGATCAGCCGGCAGATCGCGAAGCTCGAGAGCGAGCTCGGCGCGCCGCTGTTCGAGCGCCGGCCGCGCGGGATGGCGTTGTCGGAGGCCGGCGAACGGCTGCTGGGCTTCGCGCAGCGTAGCCTGCTGGAGGCCGAGCATGTGATGAAGGAAATCGGCGGGCTGGAGGCGCTGCACGGCAGCCTGTTGAAGGTCGCCTGCTCGGAGGGGTTCGCGATCGACTTCCTGCCAGGCGTGCTGGCAAGCTTCAAGGCGCGCCACCCGGGCGTCGATTTCTCGGTGTGGGTCGTGTCGCCGGCGGAGGCGACACGGCGCGTGCGCGACGGCGATGCAGACATCGGGCTGACGTTCAGCCTCGCGCCGGAGCAGGGCGTGCGCGTCGAACACACGGAGCGTGCGCCGGTCTTCGCGCTCGTGCTGCGCGACCATCCGCTCGCGGCGCGCGATTCGGTGTCGCTCGCCGATGTCGCGCGGCACCCGCATGTGCTGCCCGAGGCCGGCACGACGGTGCGCCAGCTGATCGACATCGCGTGCGTGCTCGACGGGCTCATGCTCGAGCCGGAACTGACCAGCAACAACACCGCGGTGATGTATCGCTACGCGCAGCGTACCGGCGCCGTGATGTTCACGGGGCTGCTGTCGGTGCGGGACCGTTTCGACGCGGACGGCTTCGTCGCCGTGCCCGTCACGAATCCCCAGTTGCGTGAGCGCAGCATCCAGGTGCAGACCATGGCGGGGCGCGATCTTCCCGCGTCGGTGCGCGCGTTTCGCGACCATCTGATCGACGTGATGAGCAGCGCATCGCCCCCGCCGGTTGCCGTGCGCGGCCCGAGACGCCCGGGCATGAGATAATCGCGAATCCGCCTTCCATTCCCGTGCGGCTCGCCGAGCCGCATCGCCCCTGTTCGACGCCAAATTGAAGAACCTGATTGTCACCCTCGATCGCGCTGGCGAGTTCGACGAGATCATCGACGTGCGCACGCCGCTCGAGTTCGCCGAGGACCATATTCCCGGCGCGATGAACGCGCCCGTGCTCAGCAACGAGGAGCGCGTGATCGTCGGCACGATGTACCGTCAGGTGTCGCCGTACGAAGCGACGCGCGTCGGCGCGGCGATGGTCGCGCGCAACATCGCGCGCCATCTCGACACCACGTTCGCCGACCGTCCGCGCAACTGGCGACCGTTGATCTACTGCTGGCGCGGCGGCAAGCGTTCGGGTTCGATGACGACCTGGTTCAACCTGATCGGCTGGCAGGCGCGCCAACTCGAAGGCGGGTACAAGGCTTACCGCCGCTCGGTGTGCGCGACGCTCGATACGTTGCCGACCCGGTTTCGCTACATCGTGCTCGTCGGTCACACGGGCTGCGGAAAGACGCGGCTCCTGAACGCGCTGCGCGACGAAGAGGCACAGACGCTCGATCTCGAGGCGCTCGCGTGTCACCGTGGCTCGCTGCTCGGTGCGCTGCCGGGTGTGCCGCAGCCGACGCAGAAGTCCTTCGATTCGGGGCTCGTCGGTACGCTCGAGCGTTTCGACCCCGCTTGGCCCGTGTTCGTCGAATCGGAAAGCCGCAAGATCGGGCTCGTGCAGCTGCCGCTCGCGTTGCTGGACGCGTTTCGCGCGGGGCCGTGGGTGCAGGTCGAGGCGGCGCATGACGAACGGATCGCTTTCCTGCTCGAAGACTACGCCCATCTGTTCGATGAACCGGCCACGTTCAAGTCGCAGCTCGATCGACTGATCGGCCTGCATAGCCGTGAAGAGGTCGCGCGCTGGAACGCGCTGATCGACGCGAACGAGCGCACCGAACTGTTCCGTACGCTGATCGACAAGCATTACGATCCTGCGTATGCACGCACCTATCGTTCGTCGTACGACAAACCGAACCGCGTGCTGACGTTCACGTTCCGGCCGAATGCGGCCGACGGGCGCCAGCAGGCGCGCGCGCTGCTCGACGCGCTCGCGCTGGCCGGGCTGCCGGCATCGCCCGCTGCCGGCATGGCGGCGCGAGCCGACACCGACAACAACCCTACGACCACCACACGATGACGACCACACGCCCTCAACCCAGTCCAGCGCTCGGCTGGATGACCTTCCTGCTGATCGCGGTCGCGGGACTGTTCTACGTGAAATGGTTCCCGTATTACAACAAGGCGTTCGTCGCCGCCGAGCATCATTCGATCGGCCAGTCGATCCTGATGGGCACGTCGGCGAGCGCTCCCGAGCCGTCGCTGAAGGCGGCGCTCGACTACGCGTGGGCGTACGGCAAGGCGATCTGGCAGGCCATGGTGCTCGGCCTGCTGCTCGGTTCGGCCGTGCAGGCGCTGCTGCCGGCGCACTGGGTTGCGCGTGCGCTCGGCCGCACGGGCTTCGGCAGCGTCGCCGCGGGCGGCCTGCTTTCGCTGCCCGGCATGATGTGCACGTGCTGCGCGGCGCCGGTCGTCGCGGGCCTGCGCGCGCGGCACGCGTCGCCGGGCGGCGCGGTCGCGTTCTGGCTCGGCAACACGGTCCTGAATCCGGCCGCGCTGGTGTTCATGGGCTTCGTGCTCGGCTGGCACTGGAGCGCGCTGCGGCTCGTGCTCGGCGTCGCGATGGTATTCGGGATCGGCTATCTGCTGAACCGTGTCGCGCGCCCCGAGGATCGCAGCGTCGACGACGCGCAACTCGCCGCGCTGGCAGCCGAGCAGGCCGCCGCGGGCAATCCGTTCGTCCGCTGGATGAAGCTGCTCGCACGCATGGCCGTGCGGCTCGTGCCCGAATACATCGTGCTCGTGCTGCTGCTCGGCGCGGCGCGCGCGTGGCTGTTCCCGCATATCGGCCCGGACATCGGCAATCATCTCGGCTGGATCATCGCGTTCGCGGTCGCGGGCACCTTGTTCGTGATCCCGACGGCCGGCGAGGTGCCGATCATCCAGGCGATGCTGTCGCTCGGCATGGGCGTCGGCCCGGCTGCCGCGCTGCTGATGACGTTGCCGCCGATCAGCGTGCCGTCGCTCGCGATGCTCGCGCGTTCGTTCAAGCCCTACATGCTGGCGATCGTCACGGGCCTCGTCGTCGTGTTCGGGATCGTGAGCGGGCTGCTCGCGATCGCGTTCGGGTTCTGACGGACACGCGGGCGGGAAGGCGAGCGGGCCTGCGCGATGGCTGCCGTGCCGCGCGCCGACCGATCCCGCCGTGCGACGGCCGTATTCATCCGGCGCCGCCGCTTCACGCGTGCGGTGCCCTTTACAAGAAGCAAACAGGAAAACGCATGACCCAACCGAAGATTCATCCTCGACTCGAAAAGGCGCTGACGCGCGGCGATCTCGCGATCCGCCAGGCCAATTCCGCGCGGGCGACTGCCGTGCTGAACGCGCTCGGCACGATGATCATCGAAGCCTCCGCCACGATCGGCGTCGAGGCCAGCATCGACATTCCGCAAGGCGACCGCATTTACGATCCGGTGAACGGCCTGTGGCCGCAGAAGATGCTGGTGTCGTTCGACGGTCCGGTCGACGAGGCCGACGCGGAAGAGCTGCGCGCGGTCTATCTCGTCGCCGACGATCCGGGAACGCAGTTCCGCGTCGAATGGCACCGCGCTGACGGCAAGCTCGGTCGCCACGAAGGCGGCCCGCTGGCGACCGTCGCATTCCTGACCGACGTCGAGATCCCGTGGAGCGACGACGACGAGTAACGTCGTCGCCATTTCATCGCAGCATCGAGCGGGCGCCGTGCGCGCCGGCCGTCAGCGCATCATCCGCCGCCGGAACAGCCACGCGGAGACCACGAATCCGCCGACCGCATAGCCGGCGAGCACCGCGAGATGCAGGCCGATGTCCGTCGCCGGCCGGCCGAGCATCGCGGGGCGGATGAGTTCGACCGCGTTCGCGAGCGGCAGCATGTGTGCCGCGTGCTGTGCGACCGGCGGCAACTGCGTGATCGGGAAGAACACGCCCGACAGCAGCAGCATTGGCGTCAGCACGAGCGTCTGATAGAACATGAAGAAGTCGTAGGACGGCGCGAGCGCGGTGACGATCATCGCCGTGCTCGCGAACGCGAGGCCGGCGAGTGCGATCACGGGCAGTGCCGCGAGCATCGACGGAAACCGCGCATAGCCGAGCAGTCCCGCGACGAGCATGATCGCGACGCCCGACAGCAGCGCCTTGCTCGCGCCCCAGACAATCTCCCCGAGCACGATGTCGCCCAGCGCGAGCGGCGTGTGCATGATCGCTTCCCAGGTGCGCTGCACGTGCATTCGCGAGAAGCCCGAATACATCGATTCGAAGCTCGCGGACATCATCACGCTCGAACTGACCGTGCCGGCCGCGAGGAACGCGATATACGACACACCGTCGACGTGGCCGAGCATCAGGCCGAGTCCGAACCCCAGCCCGAACAGGTAGATCATCGGATCGGCGAGATTGCCGAACAGCGAGGCGAGCGCGAGCTTGCGCCACACGAGGTAGTTGCGTCGCCACACGGCAATCCAGTTGGTGGCATTTGCGGGCAGCGCGATCGCGAATCGTGATTCGCGTGGCGGTGCGGACGGCGCGGCGGCGGAATAGTTGCGTACGTCCATGATCGATCAGTCCTGCATTTCGCGGCCCGTGAGCCGCAGGAACACGTCCTCCAGATTGGCCGGACGGTGCAGATAACGCAACCCCGTGCGACCCTTGAGTCGCGCACTGAGCGGCTCGGGATCGGTCACGTAGCAGAACAGCGTCTCGCCGCTGATCTCGGTGTGCTTCGCGAACGGCGCCAGTTCGTCGCGCAGCGCGACCGGGTCGAGTCCGTAGATCTCGATCACGTCGCAGCCGATCTCCGATTCGATCAGCGCGTGCGGCGCGCCTTCGGCGATCTTGCGGCCTTCCTCGATCACGCACAGCCGGTCGCACAGGCGCTCCGCTTCTTCCATGAAATGCGTGGTGATCAGGATCGTCTTGCCGCGGGCGAGCAGCGACCGCAACCGCTCCCACATCAGGTGCCGCGCCTGCGGATCGAGGCCCGTCGTCGGCTCGTCGAGCACCAGCACGTCGGGATCGTTGACGAGCGCGCGTGCGAGCGTCAGACGGCGCTTCATGCCGCCCGACAATTCGCCGACCTTCGCATCCGCCTTGTTTTCCAGCTTCGCGAATTCGAGCAGTGGTTGCACGAGCGCGCGTGCGGCGTGTGCCGACATGCCGAAATAGCGGCTGAACACGAGCAGGTTCTCGCGGACCGTGAAGTCGGGGTCGAGGTTGTCGAACTGCGGGACGACACCGACGCGCTGGCGCGCATGCCGTGCGCGTGACGGAACCGGCTCGCCGCAAAGTGAAATGGTGCCGGCGTCGGGATACGCGAGGCCGAGCAGCATCTTCAGCGTCGTGGTCTTGCCGGCGCCGTTCGGCCCGAGCAGGCCATAGCATTCGCCGGCCTGCACGTGGAAGGACAGATCGTTGACGACGAGCTTGTCGCCATAGCGCTTTTCGACGTTCCGGAAATCGATCGGTGCAACGGACATGGGCAGGTTGTCGTTGTAAGCGGACGCGGACGCGTTTCGCGGCCGGTCGGACGGGCATGCCGGCCGGCGAACGGGTCGGGTGAATGCGTGTCACATGGGCATGACCGAGGCGAACGCGCGTCGACGGCACGGACGGGCCATTCTAGTGCATCGGCTGCGTCTCTTCAGGGCAGGCTCGCGCGACACGGTGCATGCGCGCACGGATCGTGCACCGCATCATCGCCGACGCGCCCCGCGTGGCGAATCAGCGTTTTCCATCCCTTGCGTCCGGAATTGCGGCGCACCATGATGAGTGCATAGGGTACGAAGTCGCGACAGGGAGGTCTCATGGCTAGCTACAACAAGATTCTGCTTTGCTACGACGGCACGCTCGAAGGACGCAAGGCATTGCGGTGCGGTGCCAATCTTGCGCTGGACCTGAAGGCGGAAACGCATTTGCTGTCGGTCGTCGACATGCGCTCGAGCATCGCGCAAAGCGCAGGGCTGCTGACCGACGTCGCGTGCGGCCGCTTCGAGGAAACGGCGCGCGAGATACTGCAGGAAGGTGTGAACTGGCTGCGCGAGCGCGGTGTTCAGGCCGAAGGCCATTTCGCATTCGGTTATCCGATCGACGAAATCGCGAACCTCGCGACGGAATTGAAGGCCGACCTCGTCGTCGTCGGCCATCGGTGCCGCAGCGGGTTGTCGAGATGGTGGATGGGTTCGGGCAACACGCAACTGCTCGATCGCGTGAACTGCAGCATTCTGGTCGCATGTTCGTCGGCGGAAGAGCAAAAGGCCGAGATCGCACGCGAACGCGAAGCGGCCACCGCGAGCGGCAAGTGACGCAACGATTGTGTGGCCGGCCGGGTCGTATCGCGATTCGCGCCGGTCGCGCGCAGTGCCGCTAGCGGCATCCACGCCGATTGCGGCCGCTCAGGCGTGCAGGTCGATCGCGGACAGCTTCCACGAAAACAAGCCGAAGCGGTGGAAGATTGCCGCATAGCGCGTGCCGTCCGCGCTGCGCTGGTAGGTCACGACAAATTCATCGATATTCCGGTAGCCGGCGCTCGTTTGCCGCGGATGGGTCGCCTCGCCGGGGCTGGCCGGTGCGGGTGCGGTGGCTGGCGCCGATGCGGCGGAGGCGGTGGCATTGCTGGCCGGCACGGGGGCGCTCGCCGGATTGACCGGCGGCGCGGCCGGTGCATTGTCGGGCGCAGCGCCTGACGGCGGGCCCGACCATTCGGGCGGTCGTTCGCCCGGATTGCCGCGCGGGGGAATGCCGCTCATCAGCGCCGCTACACCTTCCGGTGTCGCATAGGCATCGACCAGGGGGCCGATCAACGCAGATCCGATCAGCGCGCCAATCACCGCGAACGGATTGTCTTTCTTCACTGCGTCGATTCGGCGCATCAACTCTTCCGTGACCTGCTGCTTCAGGCTGATGCGCAGCGACGGAAAATCGACATACTCGCTGACCGCTTGCGCATCGCGCGCATCGATCGCCGATTTCAGGCGACCGAGCGCGACGTACGGCGATGCGTACGCATAACCGATCGCCGCCAGGACGGCGATGGCCAGCACGACGATCAGCAATGGCTTGAGCCGCCACGCGCGGCCCGAAGATCCAGTCACGATGCCTCCGGTGCGGACACGTTCCGCAATCAGAGACCGCCGTGCTTGGCCGATCGTTCCTCGGCGATGCAGCGATCGATCATCCGGCACACGGCATCGATCGTCCCGACCATGATCAGGCGCGACCGGCCGTGATAGACGCGCACGGGCGCACGGCGCGCCGGTTCCGCGTGATTCAGGCCGGCGTTCAGCGAGACCCGCGCGAATGCGGGAAGTGCTGACGGCAGCAGCGACGCCTGCCGTTCAACTGCGACTTCTTGGCTCACCACGGGCGCCGAGGCTGACAGCGGCGCGCAGGGGGTGCGACCGCGCAGGTGACGCAGGCGGCCGAATTGACGGAAAGGCAGCAGACGGGAAAGGCGTTCCATGATGTTCTCCTCAGCGAGACCGATTGTCAGAGTTCGCCCGAGCGGATCAGCCCGACGGCGATGCCTTCCAGCGCGAACTCCGCGCTGCCGGCCTTGACGAAGATATTTTCGTAATCCGGGTTCTCCGCGATCAGTTCGAGGCCGCCGGGCCGGCGCATCAGGCGCTTGACCGTGACGTCGTCGCCGAGACGCGCGACGATGATCTGGCCGTCCTTCGCTTCCGTGCGCTTTTGCACGGCGAGGAGGTCGCCGTCGAGAATGCCGGCGTCGCGCATCGACAGGCCACGCACCTTCAGCAGGTAATCGGGCTTGCTGGTGAACAGCGCGGGATCGCACGCGTAATGATGCGAGATGTGCTCCTGCGCGAGGATCGGGCTACCGGCCGCGACGCGGCCGACGAGCGGCAGCGACAGTTGCATCAGGCCGGCGTGCGGCAGCGTGAACTGGTGCGGGGCGTCGTCGATGCCGAGCAGGCGGATGCCGCGCGACGCGCCGGCGGCCAGCTCGATCACGCCCTTGCGCGCCAGCGCACGGAGGTGTTCCTCGGCCGCGTTCGGCGAGCTGAAACCCAGCTCTGCCGCAATTTCGGCGCGCGTGGGCGGGAAACCGGAGCGCTCGATCGCGCGGCGGATCAAGTCGAACACTTGCTGCTGACGGGCGGTGAGTTTGGTCATGGCTGAACTGTATGGATAGACAGTGAGCTGTATTTTTATACAGTACTTCGCGAATTTCAAGTGTTACTTGAGGTTCGACGCGATCACGCCGGTTCCGGCGCGATTTCGCGACGTCCGGACGCCGGTTTGTCTGCCGCAACCGTCCGTCCCGTCTGCGTTAGCACTTTTGAGTATTAAAAAATGAAGAACGATTATTTTTAATCATGTAACCCGTTCGTTAGACTGGCCCGACATCGCAATACAGACAACACTGGAGAACCAAGGATGGGCAAGCGCAATACGGGGCTGGTGGGCGGAGCGGGCCGCCTGATCGCAACACTCGCGCTGGGCGCGGCGGCGGCGCTGGGCGTCGCGACGCACGCCCAGGCCGATGTGACGTTCCTGAACGTGTCCTACGACCCGACGCGTGAGCTGTATCAGGACTTCAATCAGGCGTTCGGCAAGGAGTGGAAGGCGAAGACGGGCGAGACCGTCAACTTCAAGCAGTCGCACGGCGGCTCGGGCGCGCAGGCGCGCTCGGTGCTCGACGGCCTGCAGGCCGACGTCGTGACGCTTGCGCTCGCCTACGACATCGACGCGCTCGCCAACAAGGGACTTGTCAACAAGGACTGGCAGAAGCGCCTGCCCGACAACGCATCGCCGTACACGTCGACGATCGTGTTCCTCGTGCGCAAGGGCAATCCGAAGGGGATCAAGGACTGGGACGACCTGACCAGGCCGGGCGTCTCGATCGTCACGCCGAACCCGAAGACGTCGGGCGGCGCGCGCTGGAACTACCTGGCCGCGTGGGCGTATGCGGTGCACAAGCCGGGCGGCAACGAGCAGACGGCGAAGGAATTCGTCACGAAGCTGTACAAGAACGCGGGCGTGCTCGATTCCGGCGCGCGAGGCGCGACGACGAGCTTCGTTCAGCGCGGAATCGGCGACGTGCTGATCGCATGGGAAAACGAGGCATTCCTGTCGGTCAAGGAATTCGGTACCGACAAGTTCGAGATCGTCGTGCCGTCCGTGAGCATCCTGGCCGAGCCGCCCGTCGCGGTGGTCGACAAGGTGGTGGACAAGAAGGGCACGCGCAAGCTGGCCGACGCGTACCTGAACTTCCTGTACAGCCCGCAGGGCCAGGAGATCGCGGCGCGCAACTACTACCGGCCGCGTTCGAAGAACGTGCCGGCGGAGCTGACGAAGCAGTTCCCGAAGCTGAAGCTGTACACGGTCGACGACACGTTCGGCGGCTGGACGAATGCGCAGAAGACGCATTTCGCGGACGGCGGTGTGTTCGATTCGATCTACAAGCCGCAGTAACGCGACGCAGCAAGCCATAACGACAGCGGCGCGCCACGAGAGCGCGCCGCATCCCCGACGGGCCGCCGGCGCAATGCATCGCGCCGGCGGTTTGCGTCGGACCCATGAGCAGCATCGACCCAGCAAGAGCATCCGATGACGACGTACACCTTTCGCAAGCCGAGCGCGCTGCCCGGTTTCGGCGTGACGCTCGGCATCACGGTGGCCTATTTGAGCCTCGTGGTGCTGATTCCGCTCGCCGCCACGTTCATGAAGACCGCGACGCTGTCGTGGGACCAGTTCGTCACCGCCGTCACGTCGCCGCGCGTGCTCGCGTCGTACCGGCTGACGTTCTCCGCCGCGCTCGGCGGCGCATTGATCAACGCCGTGTTCGGCTTTCTCGTCGCGTGGGTGCTCGTGCGCTACACGTTCCCGTTCAAGCGCCTCGTCGATGCGATCGTCGACCTGCCGTTCGCGCTGCCGACGTCGGTCGCCGGCATCTCGCTTGCCGCCGTCTATGCGACCAACGGCTGGGTCGGCCAGTATCTCGCGCCGTTCGGCATCAAGATCGCGTTCACGCCGGTTGGCGTGCTGGTGGCGCTGACCTTCATCGGGCTGCCGTTCGTCGTGCGCACCGTGCAGCCGGTGCTCGAGGATTTCGAGCGCGAGCAGGAAGAGGCCGCCGCGTGCCTCGGCGCATCGCGCTGGCTGACGTTCCGCCGCGTCGTGCTGCCGGCCGTGCTGCCGGCGCTGCTCACCGGCTTCGCGCTGGCGTTCGCGCGCGCGCTCGGCGAGTACGGGTCGGTCATCTTCATCGCCGGCAACGTGCCAATGAAATCAGAGATCACGTCGCTGCTGATCATCACGAAGCTCGAGCAGTACGACTATGCGGGCGCGACCGCGCTGGCGGTCGTGATGCTGGTCGTGTCGTTCCTGATGCTGCTGCTGATCAACTCGCTGCAGTGGTATCTGCAACGCCGCACGAGCAAGGGCGCGAGCGGCCCCGCGCCGGCGACCGTCACCGTCGCCGCCGCAACAGGAGGCCAGCAATGAACCAGGAGGCCACCGTCGTGCTGAAAACCCCGCCGTCGGCCGTGCAAGGCCGTGCCTCGAATCGGCTCGACCCCGTCAGCGAGCCGCGCGCCGTGCGCTGGCTGCTGATCGGCGTCGCGCTGGCGTTCCTCGCGTTCTTCCTCGTCGTGCCGCTCGCCGCGGTGTTCTTCGAGGCGCTGCGCAAGGGCGTCGGCTTCTATCTCGAATCGCTCGCCGATCCCGACGCGTGGTCGGCGATCAAGCTGACGCTGACCGTCGCCGTGATCGCGGTGCCGTTGAACCTCGTGTTCGGCGTATGCGCATCGTGGGCGATCGCGAAGTTCGAATTCCGCGGCAAGGCGTTGCTGACCACGCTGATCGACCTGCCGTTCTCCGTGTCGCCGGTGATCTCGGGTCTCGTCTACGTACTGCTGTTCGGCGCGCAGGGCTGGCTCGGGCCGTGGCTGCAGGATCACGACGTGCAGATCATCTTCGCGGTGCCGGGCATCGTGCTCGCGACGATCTTCGTCACGTTCCCGTTCGTCGCGCGCGAGCTGATCCCGCTGATGCAGGCTCAGGGCACCGACGAGGAAGAGGCCGCGCGCGTGCTCGGCGCGTCGGGCTGGCAGATCTTCCGGCGCGTGACGCTGCCGAACGTGAAGTGGGGCCTGCTGTACGGCGTGATCCTGTGCAATGCGCGGGCGATGGGCGAATTCGGTGCGGTGTCGGTCGTGTCCGGCCACATTCGCGGCGTGACCGACACGATGCCGCTGCACGTCGAGATCCTGTACAACGAATACAACTTCGCGGCGGCGTTCGCGGTGGCGTCGGTGCTGGCGCTGCTCGCGCTCGTCACGCTCGCGCTGAAGCTGCTCGCCGAACGTCACCTCGCCGCCGAACTGGCCGGCGCACGCGACGACGTTCCCGCTCATGCCGGCCCCGCCGCCGCCATTTCGTCGAAATCGTAAAGAGGCAACCAGAATGGGTATCACCGTCCGTCACCTTCAGAAGCGCTTCGGCGATTTCACCGCGCTCGACAACGTATCGCTCGACTTTCCGCCGGGCGAGCTCGTCGCGCTGCTCGGGCCGTCCGGCTGCGGCAAGACCACGCTGCTGCGCGTGATCGCGGGCCTCGAGCACGCGGACGCCGGCCAGGTCGTGCTGCAGGGGCTCGACGTCGCGTCGGTCGGCGCGCGCGATCGCCAGGTCGGCTTCGTGTTCCAGCATTACGCGCTGTTCCGCCACATGACCGTGTTCGAGAACGTCGCGTTCGGGCTGCGCGTGAAGCCGCGCCGCGAGCGGCCGTCGGAGGCCGTGATCCGCGACAAGGTGCACGAACTGCTGAAGCTCGTGCAGCTCGACTGGCTCGCGCAGCGCTATCCGTCCGAGCTGTCGGGCGGCCAGCGCCAGCGGATCGCGCTGGCCCGCGCGCTCGCGGTCGAGCCGAAGGTGTTGCTGCTCGACGAGCCGTTCGGCGCGCTTGACGCGAAGGTACGCAAGGAACTGCGCGGCTGGCTGCGCCGCCTGCACGACGACCTGCACATCTCGACGATTTTCGTCACGCACGACCAGGAGGAAGCGCTGGAAGTGGCCGACCGGATCGTCGTGCTGAACCGCGGTCACGTCGAGCAGGTCGGCAGCCCGCAGGATGTGTACGACCATCCGCAAAGCGCGTTCGTCTACGAGTTTCTCGGCGCGGCGAACCGGCTGCCGGGCACGGTCGCCGGGCGCGGTTTCGTCGCCGAGGGCGCCGCTGCGCCGATCGAGGTCGACGCCGACTTCGCGGGCCCCGCGAACGCGTACGTGCGGCCGCACGACCTGCAGCTTTGGCCGGCAGGCGAAGGGCATCGGGACGGCATCGCGGTGGACGTGCGCCGCGTGATCCCGCTCGGCGGCTCGGTGCGGGTCGAACTCGAGGCGCGCACGGGCGGCGCGCTCGAAGCGGAGCTCGATCGCGATGCGTGGCGTGCGCTCGCGCTGCAGGTCGGCGACGGCGCGACGGCCGTGCCGCGCGCGGTTCGCGTATTTCCCGCACACTGACGCCCATACCCGGTAATGAGAAGAGGGCGGATACCGCTCCGGATCACATTCGAACAACGACAGCCCAAGAGGCATACCCATGAATTTTCAGCAATTGCGTTTCGTGCGCGAAGCCGTGCGCCAGAACATGAACCTGACGGAAGTCGCTAACGTGCTGTACACGTCGCAGTCGGGCGTGTCGAAGCAGATCAAGGATCTCGAGGATGAACTGGGCGTCGACATCTTCATCCGGCGCGGCAAGCGGCTCACGGGGCTCACGGAGCCGGGCAAGGCCGTGCACCAGCTGATCGAGCGGATGCTGCTCGATGCGGAGAACCTGCGCCGCGTCGCGCGTCAGTTCGCGGACCAGGACAGCGGCCACCTCGTCGTCGCGACGACCCACACGCAGGCGCGCTATGCGCTGCCGAAGGTGATCCGCCAGTTCACCGACGTGTTCCCGAAGGTGCATCTCGCGCTGCGCCAGGGCAGCCCGCAGCAGATCGCGCAAATGATCCTGAACGGCGAAGCCGATCTCGGCATCTCGACCGAGGCGCTCGATCGCTATCCGGATATCGTCACGTTCCCGTGCTATTCGTGGCACCACACGGTGGTCGTGCCGAAGGGGCATCCGCTGGTCGGCCGCGAAAACCTGACGCTCGACGAAATCGCCGAGTACCCGATCATCACGTATGACCAGGACTTCACGGGCCGCTCGCACATCGACCAGGCGTTCGCGCAGGCCGGCGCCGTGCCCGACGTCGTGCTGACCGCGATCGACGCGGACGTGATCAAGACCTACGTCGAGCTCGGGATGGGAATCGGCGTCGTCGCGGCGATGGCCTTCGATCCGCAACGCGACACCGGGCTCGTCGCGCTCGACACGCAGCACCTGTTCGAGGCGAGCACGACGCGCGTCGGGTTGCGCAAGGGCGCGTTCCTGCGCGCGTATGCATACCGGCTGATCGAGATGTTCGCGCCGCACCTGAACGAAGCCGAAATCGCCGGGCTGCTGCGCGAAGCGGTCTGATCGAGCAAGCGATGTTTCGGGGGCGCGGCAGGCCCCCGCTGGGCGGCCGCGACGAAGCGGCGCCGCCGCACCCGGTGTAACGCGCCGCAATCGGAGCGCGCAATCGCGCGCTCCGAATAAACCCTTAAATATTGATCAGACGGGTTGCGCGTCGACCCGAAACGGTACAGCATAGCCCTCACTCCGCCGGCGTCCCCGCCGGCGGTGGCGCGTCGACGACAGCACGCGCCAGGCAGTCGGCCGTCTGCCTCGCTTCCATTCCGTGGTACCGACAAGCAGCATCGATGGCCAATGCCCGGGTAGTGTGGCGCAAACGTTTGCTCGCATTAAAACAACAGTCCGGCCCGTCGGGCCAGTCGCCAGGAGATATGTATGAATGTCCGCTTTCGCCGTCGCTTCCTGACCGCCGCGCTTGCCGCCGTCGCGGTCGCTGCCGCACCGGCCGTCCATGCCCAATCCGCGGGCAAGCCGAAGGTCGCGCTTGTGATGAAGTCGCTCGCCAACGAGTTCTTCCTGACGATGGAAAACGGCGCGAAGGAATACCAGAAGCACAACGCCGGCCAGTTCGACCTGATCACGAACGGGATCAAGGACGAGACCGACACTGCGAACCAGATCCGCATCGTCGAGCAGATGATCGTGTCGAAGGTCGATGCGATCGTGCTCGCGCCGGCCGACTCCAAGGCGCTCGTGCCGGTCGTGAAGAAGGCGGTCGACGCGGGCATCATCGTCGTGAACATCGACAACCGGCTCGATCCGGACGTGCTGAAGTCGAAGAACCTGAACGTGCCGTTCGTCGGCCCCGACAACCGCAAGGGCGCGCGCAAGATCGGCGACTACCTCGCCAAGCGGCTGAAGGCGGGCGACCAGGTCGGCATCATCGAAGGCGTGTCGACGACCACCAATGCGCAGCAGCGCACGGCCGGCTTCCAGGATGCGATGAAGGCGGGCGGGATGAAGGTCGTGTCGGTGCAGTCGGGCGAATGGGAGATTGACAAGGGCAATGCGGTCGCCTCCGCGATGCTGAACGAATACCCGAACCTGCGGGCGCTGCTGTGCGGCAACGACAACATGGCGATCGGCGCCGTGTCGGCCGTGCGGGCGGCGGGCAAGCAGGGCAAGGTGCTCGTGGTCGGCTACGACAACATCAACGCGATCAAGCCGATGCTGAAGGACGGCCGCGTGATCGCGACCGCCGACCAGTACGCGGCGAAGCAGGCCGTATTCGGCATCGACACGGCGCTCAAGGCGATCGCCGAGCATCGCAAGCAGGCCGACATGACCGGTGTGGTCGAGACGCCGGTGGATCTCGTGACGAAGTGACGCCGCGCCGGTGCGGCCGCCGCCCTCAAGAATCCGGCGCGGCGGCCGTTATCCGGTGTGAGCGCGATCACGGCCACTGCATGCACATGCACTAGTGAGCGTCATACCCGCGCGCCGCGTGCGCGCGGCCGCAACCAGGATCGCGATGGAACCGACCTTCCAACCCTCCCGTTCAGCTGTTCCCGTGCTGTCCGTCTCCGGCGTGGGCAAGACCTACGCCGAACCCGTGCTCGCCGACGTCACGCTGATGCTCGCGCCGGGTGAGGCGCTCGCGCTGACGGGCGAGAACGGCGCAGGAAAGAGCACGCTGTCGAAGATCATCGGCGGGCTCGTCGACCCGACGACCGGCACGATGCAGCTCGGCGGCCAGGCCTATGCGCCGGCGAGCCGCACGCAGGCCGAGGCGCTCGGCGTGCGCATGGTGATGCAGGAGCTGAACCTGCTGCCGACGCTGACGGTTGCCGAAAACCTGTTTCTGAACCGTCTGCCGCGGCGCTTTGGCATCATCGATCGCGCGCGGCTGCGCGACGATGCGCGTGCCGCGATGGCGCAGGTCGGGCTCGATGCGGTCGACCCCGATACGCCGGTCGGCGCGCTCGGCATCGGCCACCAGCAGATGGTCGAGATCGCGCGCAACCTGATCGGCGACTGCCGCGTGCTGATCCTCGACGAGCCGACCGCGATGCTGACCGCGCGCGAGGTCGAACTGCTGTTCGAGCAGATCGACCGGCTGAAGGCGCGCGGTGTGGCGATCGTCTACATCTCGCACCGGCTCGAGGAGCTCGCGCGCGTCGCCGAGCGCGTCGCGGTGCTGCGCGACGGCCGGCTCGTGCATGTCGGCGACATGGCCGCGACGACGTCCGACGGGCTCGTCACGCTGATGGTCGGGCGCGAGCTCGGCGAGCACATCGATCTCGGCGCGCGCCATATCGGCGCGCCGCGACTCGTCGTGTCGGGCATGACGCGCGGCACGGCCGTGCAGGACGTGTCGCTCGAAGTGCGCTCGGGCGAGATCTTCGGCATCTCGGGGCTGATCGGCGCGGGGCGCACCGAGCTGCTGCGGCTGATCTACGGCGCGGATACGCCGGACGCCGGGATGATCGCGGTCGGCGATCCGCTGAAACCGGCGCACATCGGCTCGCCCGTCGACGCGGTGAGGCACGGCATCGCGCTGATCACCGAGGACCGCAAGGGCGAAGGGCTGCTGCTGTCGCAGTCGGTCACGTCGAACGTGTCGCTCGGCCAGCTCGACCGGCTCGCGCGCGGCGGCATCGTTGATACGACGCGCGAGACGGCGCTCGCCGAGCAGCAGATCGACGCGTTGCGGATCCGCACGCACGGCGCCGCGCAGGTGGTCGGCGAACTGTCGGGCGGCAACCAGCAGAAGGTCGTGATCGGCCGCTGGCTCGCGCGCGACATGGGCGTGCTGCTGTTCGACGAACCGACCCGCGGGATCGACGTCGGCGCCAAGTTCGAGATCTACACGCTGATGGGCGCGCTCGCGCGCGAGGGCCGTGCGCTGGTGGTCGTATCGAGCGACCTGCGCGAGCTGATGCTGATCTGCGACCGGATCGGCGTGATGTCGGCCGGCCGCATGACCGCCGTGTTCGAACGCGGCAACTGGACCCAGGATGCGCTGCTGGCCGCGGCGTTCGCCGGCTTCGGCCGCGAAGCGCTGCCGGACGGCGTGCGGCATCCGGATGCGGAAGGCGCGCCGCGCGCGGCTTCCGGCACTTCGACCACAGGACGACAGCAATGACCCAGCCTCCCGTATCCCCGAGCGACGCAGGCGCGCAGCAGACCGTGACGGGGCGCCGCGCGCGTACGCTGTCCGGCACGCGGCTCGGCGTGTCGAACTATCTCGGGCTCGCCGGCGCGCTCGCCGCGATGATCGCGCTGTTCTCGGCGCTGAGTTCGCATTTTCTGACCTACGATACGTTCAGTACGATCGCGAACCAGATCCCCGATCTCGTCGTGATGTCGGTGGGGATGACCTTCGTGCTGATCATCGCCGGCATCGACCTGTCGGTCGGCTCGGTGCTCGCGCTGGCCGCGTCGATGGTCAGCGTGGCCGCGCTGAAATGGCAGTGGGGGCCGCTGCCGGCCGCGCTGATCGGGATCGCGGTCGCGACCGCGACGGGCTCGCTGACGGGCGCGATCACGGTCGGCTGGCGGATTCCGTCGTTCATCGTGTCGCTCGGCGTGCTCGAGGCCGCGCGCGGCGTCGCATACCAGCTGACGAATTCGCGCACGGCCTACATCGGCGACGCGTTCGATTTCCTGTCGAATCCGATCGCGCTCGGCATCTCGCCGGCGTTCCTGATCGCGGTCGCGGTGATGATCGCGGCACAGTTCGTCCTCACGCGCACCGTGTTCGGACGCTATCTCGTCGGGATCGGCACGAACGAAGAGGCGGTACGGCTTGCCGGGGTTAACCCGCGTCCGTATAAAATCCTCGTATTCGCATTGATGGGCGCGCTCGCCGGGCTCGCGTCGCTGTTCCAGATCTCGCGGCTCGAGGCCGCCGATCCGAACGCGGGCGCGGGCGTCGAGCTGCAGGTGATCGCAGCCGTCGTGATCGGCGGCACGAGCCTGATGGGCGGGCGCGGCTCGGTGATCAGCACGTTCTTCGGCGTGTTGATCATCTCCGTGCTGGCCGCGGGGCTGGCGCAGATCGGCGCGAACGAGCCGACCAAACGGATCATCACCGGGGCGGTGATCGTGGTCGCGGTCGTGCTCGACACGTATCGCAGCCGGCGCGCGCGCGCGCGATAGAACTACTACACGGAAAGCAGACCAGAGAGAAACGGGAAATGGCGACGATCAAGGATGTGGCAGCCATGGCGGGCGTGTCGTTTACGACCGTCTCGCACGTGGTGAACAATTCGCGGCCGGTGTCCGCGGATGTGCGTGCGAAGGTCGAGGGTGCGATCCGCGAGCTGAATTACGTGCCATCGGCCGTGGCGCGCTCGCTGAAGGCGCGCTCGACGGCGACCATCGGCCTCGTCGTGCCGAACAGCACGAATCCGTACTTCGCGGAGCTTGCGCGCGGCATCGAGGACCAGTGCGCGGCCAACGGCTATTGCGTGTTCTTCTGCAACTCGGACGACGATCCCGTGAAGCAGCGCAACTACCTGCGCGTGCTGCAGGAAAAGCGCATCGACGGGCTGATCGTCGCATCGGCCGGGGAGGACGCGGTGCTCGCGCAGACACTCGCGGACGCGCATGCGCCGCTCGTCGTCGTCGACCGCAACATCGAGGGGCTTGCGGCCGACCTCGTGCAGATCGACCACGAACGCGGTGCCTACCTGGCGACGCGTCACCTGCTCGAACTCGGGCACGCGAAGATCGGCTGCATCACCGGGCCGACCGACACGGCCGTCAGCGCGATGCGCGTGCACGGCTTCATCCGCGCGATGGCCGAGCGCGGGATCGACATCGTGCCGGGCGCGATCGCGGAAAGCGATTTTTCGTGCCTCGGCGGCTACCACGCGGCATCGCGACTGTTCGAGTCGGTGCATCCCAGCGCGATTTTCGCGGGCAACGACCTGATGGGCGTCGGCGCGCTGCGCGCGGCGGCCGAGCGCGGCATGCGCGTGCCGGACGACTGCTCGATCATCGGCTTCGACGACATCGAATTCTCCCGTTACACGTACCCGGCGCTGTCGACGGTCGGCCAGTCGGTGCGCGCGCTCGGCGAAATGGCCGCGCAAACGCTGATCGAGCGGATCGGCGGCGGTTCGACGGCTGCGCCGAGCCGTCGTCGCGTCGTGTCGCCGCGTCTCGTGCTGCGCGAATCGACGGCGATCTACCGCGAGCCGGCCGCGCCGGGCGGCCGCCCATGACGGCGCGTACGGCGGGCGCCGGCCGCGTGACGGTGGTCGGCAGCCTCAACATGGATCTCGTCGTGCGTGCGCCGCGGCTGCCGCTGCCAGGCGAAACGCTTGCCGGGCATGAATACGCGCAGGCGGCGGGCGGCAAGGGCGGCAACCAGGCCGTCGCGGCGGCGCGGCTCGGCGCGCAGGTCGTGATGATCGGCTGCGTCGGAGCGGATGCGCACGGTACCGCGCTGCGGGCCGGCCTCGAGGCCGAAGGCATCGACTGCTCGCGGCTCGCGACGAGCGCGTCGGCGTCGACCGGTGTCGCGCTGATCGTCGTCGACGACGCGAGCCAGAACGCGATCGTGATCGTCGCGGGCGGCAATGGCGAAGTGACGACCGATACGGTGGCACGGCACGAGGCCGCGCTGGCCGCGACCGACGTGCTGATCTGCCAGCTCGAGACGCCGCCGGACGCGGTGTTCGCGGCGCTGTCGGCCGGGCGGCGGCTCGGCCGCACCGTGGTGCTCAATCCGGCGCCGGCCGTCGCGCCGCTGCCGGACGGCTGGCTGCCGCTGGTCGATTACCTGATCCCGAACGAAGTGGAGGCGGCCGCGCTGACCGGGCTGCCGGTGCGCAATCCGGCCGAGGCGGAAGCCGCAGCGCGTGCGCTGCACGCGGCCGGCGCGCGCAACGTGCTGATCACGCTCGGTGCGCGCGGCGTGTGCGCGCTGACGGCCGACGGCGCGGCGCGCCATTATCCGGCACCCGTCGTCAAGGCCGTCGACACGACCGCGGCCGGCGATACCTTCATCGGCGGATTCGCCGCGCGGCTCGCGGCAGGTGAGCCCATCGACACGGCCATCCGCTTCGCGCAACGCGCGGCGGCGTTGTCGGTCACGCGCGCAGGCGCGCAGCCGTCGATTCCCACCCTCGCCGAGCTGGCCGAATAGGGCTGGATCGCGCCTCTCGGCCGGCGCGTGCGGAAGCAGGCGCCGGCCATCTCCCCCGATTGCACCATCACGATGCTTGCCACGCGATTTCGCGAGGCAGGCCTGCGATGCTTCGACCCTATTGTTCGGAAATGTGTAATTAACCGATGAATTGATGAAAAAATTGATGTGAATGCCATCAAGCTGCGCAGCATCCGGTCGTAAATACATCAGGACGAAACACCGTTTCGAAAAAACGGGCCTTGCCCGTTCATGACGACGCAATACAGGAAGAATGATGGTGATCGGAAACCTGACGATACGTGCACGCATCGGTTTGACGATGGCGTTTCTCGCGGTACTGCTGGGGGCGATCGGCATGCTGGGCGTGTACGGGATGACGCGCTCGAACGACGCGACGCGGGAGATTTTCACGAACCAGATGCCGAGCGCGGTCGACGTGGCCGTTGCCGACATGTACGCGGCGCGCGAGCGTCTGGCGCTCGATCGCGCCGCGCTGCTGGCGGGGACACCCGACTCGGCTGCCGCGGTGGAGCGTAGCCGCGCGATGCGCGCGCAGTCCGATGCGTGGTGGAAAAAGTACCTCGCGCTGCCGCGCGATGCGGAGGAGGACCGGCTCGCGCAGGACGTGTCCGCGAAGCGGCAGGCGCTACAGCGCAGTTGCGACACGTTCGGAGGCCTTGTCGCGACGGGCGACCACGACCGGATCGGCGATGGCGCCAAGCAGCTCCAGGTGCTTTACAACGATCTCGCGGTTGCGAGCGAGGCGCTGCGCAATTTCCAGTTCAGCGCCGCGCAGTCGGGCTTCGATCATTCGGAATCGACGTTCGAAACGCTGCGCTTGCTGTCGATCGTCCTGCTGGCGGCTGGTCTGGTTGCCGCGGTGCTGTCTTGGTTGACGCTCAGTCGTGCGATCGGCCGTCCGCTTGCGGACGCACTCGCGCATTTCGACGCGATCGCCGCGGGCGACCTGCGACGCTCGATCGTGGTGCATCGGCGCGACGAAATGGGCCAGCTCCTCGACGGTCTCGCGAAAATGCAGCGCGGGCTGGTCGACACGGTGCGCACCGTGCGCGGCGGCAGCGAATCGATCGCGACCGCGGCCCGCCAGATCGCCGCCGGCAACATCGACCTGTCGTCGCGCACGGAGGAGCAGGCGTCCGCGCTGCAGGAAACCGCATCGAGCATGGAGCAACTGACCGGCACCGTGAAGCAGAACGCGGACAATGCACGGCAGGCAAGCGCGCTGGCCGCCAACGCGTCGGAGATTGCAAACAAGGGAAATACGGTGGTCGGCCAGGTGGTCGGCACGATGGGCGAGATCAACGACAGCTCGGCGAAGATCGCGGACATCATCGCGATCATCGAGGGCATCGCGTTCCAGACCAACATTCTGGCGCTGAACGCGGCCGTCGAAGCCGCGCGCGCCGGCGAGGAAGGCCGCGGCTTCGCGGTCGTCGCGGGTGAGGTGCGCAGCCTCGCGCAGCGTTCGTCGAGCGCGGCCAAGGAGATCAAGGCGCTGATCGACGCGTCGGTGGAGCGTATCCGGACGGGCTCGACGCTGGTCGACGAAGCGGGCCGCACGATGAGCGACGTGATCGGTGCGGTGCAGCGCGTGACGGACATCATGGGCGAGATCGCGGCGGCGTCCGAGGAGCAGAGCGGCGGCATCGACCAGGTCGCGCGCGCGGTCGCGCAGATGGACGAGGTCACGCAGCAGAACGCCGCGCTCGTCGAGGAGGCGGCGGCCGCCGCGCAATCGCTCGATGAGCAGGCCGCGCGCCTGCGCGAAACGGCGTCGGTGTTCCGGATCGATGACGACGCGGCCGGGCCGGTCGTCGCCGCTGCGCGTCAGGCGCCGCGCGCGGTGGCCGCACCGGCTGTCGTGCCGGTTTCGCCGCCCGCTCCATCCGGGGCGCGCAACGACCGCGATGCAGCACCGAAGCGCGCGGCGCCGGCTCGCAAGCCGGCGGCCGCGGCCGCTGCACCCGCACCGGTGGCCGCCTCTGCCGGCGCTGACGACTGGGAAACGTTCTGAGTCGCGCGCGCCGCGCATCTATCCCCATTTGGCAGCACCCGAGGCAGCACACGACGCCCGCGACATGCGGGCGTCGTCGTTTCGACGGCTGATGAAATGTGACAGCGCGCGTGAACGTGCGTGCGTCGCCGCGCGCGTTGCATGTGCGCATCCGCGCTACGGGTATCTCCGGACGATGCGAAAAAATTTTGTAACGGTGCGCGCGGCGTGTCGTCGAAAACGTCTGCTCGAACGTATAGGGATGAAGGGGGGAGTGAAGGGCGCGGCGATGACGGCGGAGGCATCCAACGTACGAGATGTTCCGATGCTCGACGAGACGTGGCGGATGCAGTTTCTGCGGCTCGGGAGATCGATTGTAAAGCGTCGAAATGCGTTGTCCAAGCGGTGTTGTCGAGAATGACGAACTTCATACGAAGAGTTCGTGAAAAAAAATAAGAAAGGGTTTAGGATGAATTCGAACGCGCTTGCTTCTGCGCAGTCATAGAAGGCAGGCACGTCTTCAGACTCAGGCGAGGGAGGTAGCATGGATATTTACAGCAGCTTCGCGAACCGCTTCGAAAAAACGCGAGAGGAAGAGTTCTCGCTGGAGGAGTACCTCGCGCTCTGCAAGAACGATCCGTCAGCGTACGCCACGGCCGGCGAACGCATGCTGGCTGCAATCGGGGAACCGGAACAAGTCGATACCCGCAACGACCCGCGCCTGTCGCGGATCTTCGCGAACAAGGTTATCAAGGTCTATCCCGCGTTCCGTGAGTTCTACGGAATGGAGGAAGTGATCGAGCAGGTGGTCGCGTACTTCCGCCACGCTGCGCAAGGGCTCGAGGAAAAGAAGCAGATCCTCTACCTGCTCGGCCCGGTGGGCGGCGGGAAGTCGTCGATCGCCGAGCGCCTGAAGCAACTGATGGAGCGCGTGCCGTTCTATGCGCTGAAGGGTTCGCCCGTCAACGAATCGCCGCTCGGGCTGTTCGACTACGACGAGGACGGCCCGATCCTCGAAGAGCAATACGGCATTCCACGCCGCTACCTGAAGAGCATCCTGAGTCCGTGGGCCGTCAAGCGCCTGCACGAATACAACGGCGACATCCGCCAGTTCCGCGTGGTGCGCCGCTATCCGTCGATCCTTCGGCAGATCGGCATCGCGAAGACGGAGCCTGGCGACGAGAACAACCAGGACATCTCGTCGCTCGTCGGCAAGGTCGACATCCGCAAGCTCGAACAGTACGCGCAGGACGATGCCGATGCGTACAGCTACTCGGGCGGCCTGTGCCTGGCGAACCAGGGCCTGCTCGAATTCGTCGAAATGTTCAAGGCGCCGATCAAGGTGCTGCACCCGCTCCTGACCGCGACGCAGGAAGGCAATTTCAAGGGTACCGAAGGATTCGGCGCGATTCCGTTCGACGGCGTGATTCTCGCGCACTCGAACGAGTCGGAGTGGAAGGCATTCCGCAACAACCGCAACAACGAGGCACTGCTCGACCGGATCTTCGTCGTGAAGGTGCCGTACTGCCTGCGCGTGTCGGAAGAGACGAAGATCTACGAGAAGCTGATCCGCAATTCGTCGCTGGCCGAAGCCGTGTGCGCGCCGGGCACGCTGAAGATGATGTCGCAGTTCTCGGTGCTGTCGCGCCTGCACGAGCCGGAGAATTCGAGCCTGTTCTCGAAGATGCAGGTGTATGACGGCGAAAACCTGAAGGACACCGATCCGAAGGCGAAGTCGTACCAGGAGTATCGCGATTACGCGGGCGTGGACGAAGGGATGACGGGCGTGTCGACACGCTTCGCGTTCAAGATCCTGTCGCGCGTGTTCAACTTCGATTCGAGCGAGGTCGCGGCGAACCCCGTGCACCTGATGTACGTGCTCGAACAGCAGATCGAACGCGAGCAGTTCCCGCCGGAGACCGAGCAGAAATACCTGTCGTTCGTGAAGGATGTGCTCGCGTCGCGCTATGCGGACTTCATTGGCAAGGAGATCCAGACGGCTTATCTCGAATCGTATTCGGAGTACGGGCAGAACATCTTCGACCGCTACGTCACGTATGCGGACTTCTGGATCCAGGATCAGGAATTCCGCGATCACGACACGGGCGAGAGCTTCGACCGCGCCGCGCTGAATGCGGAACTGGAGAAGATCGAGAAGCCGGCCGGGATCAGCAATCCGAAGGATTACCGCAACGAGATCGTGAACTTCGTGTTGCGCGCGCGGGCGGCGAACGCCGGGAAGAACCCCGTGTGGACGAGCTACGAGAAGTTGCGCGTCGTGATCGAGAAGAAGATGTTCTCGAATACCGAGGAACTGTTGCCGGTCATTTCGTTCAACGCGAAGGGGTCGGCGGAGGAGCAACGCAAGCATGAGGACTTTGTGAACCGGATGGTCGCAAAGGGCTATACGCCGAAGCAGGTGAGGCTGCTTTGCGACTGGTACCTGCGCGTGCGCAAGTCGTCATGACGCGCGCGGTACCGCGCCCGTACGGCGAGTCCGTACGGGCACCTTCAGAGGCGCCGCCCGCATGACGGCAGACGGCATGCGCGGCGAGTGCCCCGGCAGATCGATTTTCGAGCGGGAGACCGGGAGTGCTTCATCAAATCATCGACCGCAGGCTGGCCGGCAAGAACAAGAGCATCGCCAACCGCGAACGCTTTCTGCGTCGCGTCAAGAACTACATTCGTCGTGCCGTGTCCGACGCGGTGCGCGACCGTAGCATCAAGGATATCCAGAGCACGCAAAGCATCACGATTCCGCGCAAGGACATCGCCGAGCCGAATTTCCGGCACGGGCCTGGCGGGCGTCGTGAATACGTGCACCCGGGCAACGAAGACTACGTGCGCGGTGACAAGATTCCGCGTCCGCAGGGCGGCTCGGGTGGCGGCGGCAGTCAGGCGAGCAACGAGGGCGAAGGGCAGGACGACTTCGTGTTCGAGTTGTCGCGCGACGAATTCATGCAGTATTTCTTCGACGATCTCGAACTGCCGCGCCTCGTGAAGACGCACCTGCTGACGGTGCCGAGCTGGAAGAACGTGCGCGCGGGCTGGTCGGCGGAAGGCACACCGAACAACATCGACGTCGTGCGCTCGCTGCGCAGCGCGCTCGGCCGGCGCATCGCGCTCGGCTCGCCGCTCGTCAACGAGTTGCGCGAGCTGGAAGCGCAGCTCGAGGCGATGAAGCTCGACCCGGAAGACCGCCGCGCGGAAATCGCGACGCTCGAGGCCGAGATCCATCACCTGAAGGGGCGCATCTGGCGGATCCCGTTCATCGATCCGTTCGACCTGCGCTACATCAATCGCGTGAAGCAGCCGCAACCGTCGAGCCAGGCCGTGATGTTCTGCCTGATGGACGTGTCGGGCTCGATGGACGAGCAGCGCAAGGATCTCGCGAAGCGCTTCTTCATCCTCCTGTACCTGTTCCTGAAGCGCAACTACGAGCGCATCGAGGTCGTATTCATCCGTCACCACACGCGTGCCGAGGAGGTCGACGAGGACACCTTCTTCCATTCGACCGAAAGCGGCGGCACGGTCGTGTCGAGCGCGCTCGAACTGATGCGCAAGGTGATGAACGAGCGCTACTCGCCGACCGAGTGGAACATCTACGGCGCGCAGGCGTCCGACGGCGACAACTGGACCGACGATTCCCCGAAGTGTCGCAAAATCCTGGAAGAGGATATCCTCACCAAGACGCGTTACTTCGCGTATATCCAGGTCGCACCCGAAGAGCAGAACCTGTGGCTGGAGTATGCGCAACTGGCGCTGTCGCAACCGCACCTCGCGATGAAAAAAGTCGAATCGGCTGCCGACATTTACCCGGTGTTTCGCGAATTGTTCGAAAAGCAGGTGGAAACGTCATGACGACCCGCCATCTGCACAACGAGTCGCGCGGCTACGCGCCGCGCCCTTCCGGCGACGACACGGCCGGCCCTGCCGCATCGCAGCAAAGCGGCCGGACCGAGCCGGCGGCGCCGGCCGCCGACTTGCCCGGTGCCGGGCAGAAGGAAGCGCGTATGAACGTTGCCGAACGCAAGCCGCTGCCGTGCCCGTCCGACTGGACCTTTGAACTGCTCGAGGAATACGACACGCACATCTCGCAGGTCGCCGAGCAGTACGAGCTCGACATCTATCCGATCCAGCTCGAACTGATCAGCGCCGAGCAGATGATGGATGCTTATGCGTCGGTCGGGATGCCGGTCAACTATCGCCACTGGTCGTTCGGCAAGCACTTCCTCGCGACCGAGAAGAGCTATCGTCGCGGCCAGATGGGGCTTGCCTACGAGATCGTCATCAACTCGAATCCGTGCATCGCGTATCTGATGGAAGAGAACACGATGACGATGCAGGCGCTCGTCATCGCGCACGCGGCGTACGGCCACAACTCGTTCTTCAAGGGCAACTATCTGTTCCGGCTGTGGACCGACGCGCACGCGATCATCGACTATCTCGTGTACGCGAAGAACTACGTCGCCGAATGCGAGGAGCGCTACGGGCTCGACCGCGTCGAGGAACTGCTCGATTCGTGCCATGCGCTGATGAACTACGGCGTCGACCGCTACAAGCGGCCGCAGAAGCCGTCCCTGTCGAAGGAGGCTGCGCTGCGGCGCGAGCGCGAGGCGTATCTGCAGTCGCAGGTCAACGAGCTGTGGCGCACGCTGCCGGGCAAGAAGCCCGAGCAGATGGAGGAGCAGGAGGAGCGCTATCCGCCCGAGCCGCAGGAGAACCTGCTGTATTTCGCGGAGAAGAACGCGCCGCTGCTCGAGCCGTGGGAGCGCGAAGTGATCCGCATCGTGCGCAAGATCGGCCAGTATTTCTATCCGCAGCGGCAGACGCAGGTGATGAACGAAGGCTGGGCGACGTTCTGGCACTACACGCTGCTTAATACGCTGTACAACCAGGGCAAGCTGGAAGACGGCTTCATGATGGAGTTCCTGCATTCGCACAGCAACGTGGTCTATCAGCCGCCGGTCACGAAGCCGTACTACAGCGGGATCAACCCGTATGCGCTCGGCTTCTCGATGATGAGCGACATCCGGCGGATCTGCGAGGCGCCGACGGAAGAGGACTACAAGTGGTTTCCGGAGATCGCGGGCACACCGTGGCTGCCGGCGATGCACTACGCGATGCGCAACTTCAAGGACGAGAGCTTCATCGCGCAGTACCTGTCGCCGAACCTGATTCGCGAGATGCGGCTGTTCTCGGTGCTCGACGACGACATGCGCGATTCGCTCGAGGTATCGGCGATCCACGACGAGTCCGGCTACCAGTACGTGCGGCAGGCGTTGTCGCGGCAGTACGACATCCATCACCGCGAGCCGAACATCCAGGTGTGGGCGGTGAACACGCGCGGCGACCGCAGCCTCACGTTGCGCCACTTCATGACCGACAACCGCCATCTGTCGAACGACAGCGACGAAGTGCTCAAGCACATGGCGCGGCTCTGGCAGTTCGACGTGTTCCTGGAAAGCGTCGACGAGGCCGGCACCGTACGCAAGCGCTACGAGTGCCGCTACGTGCCGCCGGAGGTGCGTGTCTGAGCATCGAGACCGGGAATAGTTTGCACCGGACGCCAGCCTCGCGGCTGGCGTTTTCATATGACGAACGCGTGGCGCGAGAAAATTTTTCTACATCCGGACGAACCCGGAAAGCCTGTTACTTTACATTTCGCTAAAATCCCGTAGCGCCGTGCGCCGGAACCGGTGCCACGTGCGACCGCACGCGGCGGCCCCCAGCCGTCTCGCCCAGAAAGCACTAAAAGGAACAGACCAACCCATGGACGTCCAGACCGACCAAGCTGCGCTGTCCGCGCAAGACACCCGGCGGCGCGTATTCGCCATCGTCGGCGCCTCGTCGGGCAACCTCGTCGAGTGGTTCGACTTCTACATCTACTCGTTCTGCGCGCTGTACTTCGCACCGGCGTTCTTCCCGAGCGGCAACACGACGACGCAGCTGCTGAACACGGCCGGCGTGTTCGCGGCCGGCTTCCTGATGCGTCCGATCGGCGGCTGGCTGTTCGGCCGCATCGCCGACCGTCATGGCCGCCGCGCGGCGATGATGATCTCGGTGCTGATGATGTGCGGCGGCTCGCTCGTGATCGCGGTGCTGCCGACCTACGCGCAGATCGGCGCGCTCGCACCGGCGCTGCTGCTGGTCGCGCGTCTGTTCCAGGGCCTGTCGGTGGGCGGCGAATACGGGACGAGCGCGACCTACATGAGTGAGGTCGCGCTTAAAGGGCGGCGCGGCTTCTTCGCGTCGTTCCAGTACGTGACGCTGATCGGCGGCCAGCTGTGCGCGCTGCTGGTGCTGGTGATCCTGCAGCAGGCGCTGTCGAATGACGAACTGAAGGCGTGGGGCTGGCGCATTCCGTTCGTCTGCGGCGCGGCGGCCGCGCTGATCTCGCTGTACCTGCGCAAATCGCTCGACGAGACGTCGACGAGCGCATCGCGCGACAAGAAGGATGCGGGCACGATCCGCGGCGTGTGGCGTCACAAGGGCGCCTTCTTCACGGTGGTCGGCTTCACGGCCGGCGGCTCGCTGATCTTCTACACGTTTACCACGTACATGCAGAAGTACCTGGTGAACACGGCCGGCATGCACGCGAAGACGGCCAGCAACGTGATGACCGTCGCGCTGCTCGTCTACATGCTGATCCAGCCGGTGTTCGGCGCGCTGTCCGACAAGATCGGCCGCCGCACGTCCATGATCCTGTTCGGCGTGTTCGCGGTGATCGGCACGGTGCCGCTGATGCACGCGCTGAAGACGGTGACGAGCCCGACGGCCGCGTTCGTGCTGATCACGATCGCGCTCGCGATCGTCAGCTTCTACACGTCGATCAGCGGCCTCATCAAGGCCGAGATGTTCCCGCCCGAAGTGCGCGCGATGGGCGTTGGCCTGTCGTATGCGGTCGCGAACGCGATCTTCGGCGGCTCTGCCGAGTATGTCGCGCTGTGGTTCAAGTCGAAGGGCAGCGAGGAAACCTTCTACTGGTATGTGACCGCGCTGTGCGCGATCTCGCTGCTCGTGTCGTGGCGGATGCGCGATCCGAGCAAGGTAGGGTATCTGCGTCACGAGCCGTGATCGGCGGGGCAGCCTCGCGAGGCTGCCCGCATCGACCGGCAACGTGCAACGGGACGGCGCTCCGCCTCACAGGCGGCGCGCCGTTTTTTCATGCGCGACGGCTTCGCATGGACGCGTGCAAGCTCATCGCGGGACGCGCGATATCGATATCGGAATCGCTTCGTTGTTCGCCGCGGGCGGTGCTTTTATTCTGAACCCGTAGTTCGTGTGACACCTCCTTGACTGGGATTCGCGCCCGCTGCGTGCAGCGGGCGTCTTTTTTTTCGAAGCGTTGCGCGGTGCCCGCCGTCTGCAAGCCTCATCACGAAAGCCGCAGAGCAAAGCACCATTTGTTGGTTCGGAATCGCCGCACGCGCTGATACGTTAGCGGCTTCGCGACGACACACAACGTCGCGATGTTCCTCGAACCGGCCGCCGCGCGATCCGCGGCGGCCTTCAAAACAAATCAGGTCGTGCTCATGAAAATCCACACTCTCGCTACGTGGCTCGTCGGGGCCGCACTCGTCACGGCCGGCACGGTCGCGCACGCGGACCGCCTCGACGACATCAGGAAGGCCGGCGTGCTGCGCGTCGCGACCTTCGACAGCAATCCGCCGTTCGGCTATGTCGACGGCAAGAGCAATCACATCGTCGGCCTCGACGTCGACTATGCGAAGGCATTGGCCGACAAGCTCGGCGTGAAGCTGCAACTGCAGCCGACCAATCCTGCGAACCGCATTCCGTTCCTGACTTCCGGCAAGGTCGACCTGGTGCTCGCGAACTTCACGATCACCGACGAGCGCGCGAAGCAGGTCGACTTCAGCATCCCGTATTTCTCGTCGGGCCAGCAGTTTCTCGCGAAGAAGGGCGTGCTGAAATCGGCCGACCAGTTGAACAGCCTGCGCGTCGGCGCGGACAAGGGCACGACGAACGAAATCACGCTGCGCGAGAAATTCCCGAAAGCGACGATCGTCGCGTACGACGACACGCCGTTCGCGTTCGCCGCGCTGCGCGCCGGCAACGTGCAGGCGATCACGCAGGACGGGCCGAAACTGATCGGCCTGCTCGCGAACGTGCCCGACAAGCAGAACTACGAGATCCCGGCGTTCACGATCTCGAACGACTACATGGGCGTCGGCGTGCCGAAGGGCGAGACACGCCTGCTCGGCTTCGTCAACGACACGCTGAAGGGCCTCGAGGCGAACGGCCGCGCGGGGCAGATCTACGACGCGTGGTTCGGGCCCACGACGAAGACGCCGCTCACGCGCATCTTCCGCATCGGCGACAAGACCTGAGTCCCACGCCAGGTGCGCCGCGTTCCGCCGCCGGCCACGCCGGTGCGCAGGGGTCGCGGCGCTTTCCGTTTCTTTTCGATCGCGCGCTTCGCGCGCGCACCACGGCATGCTCGGGTTGGCTCCCAAATATCTGTCCTGGCTCTGGCAGGGCTTCCTGCTGACGCTCGGCCTCGCGGCCGCGTCGGCGCTCGCCGCGACCGTCGGCGGGCTGCTGCTCGCCGTCATGCGGCATGCGCGCGGCACCGTGCCGCGTACGCTGGCGGCCGGTTACGTCGTCGCGTTCCGCAACACGCCGCTGCTCGTGCAGTTGTTGTTCTGGTATTTCGGCGTCGCGTCGTTGCTGCCCGATACGTGGGTCGCGTGGCTGAACGCGCGCCATCAACTGAGTGCGGGCCCGTTCACGCTCGCGTGGCCGTCGTTCGAGTTCGTCGCGGGCTGGTTCGGGTTGAGCGCGTACACGGCCGCGTTCGTCGCCGAGGAATGCGAAGCCGGGCTGCGCGGCGTGCGCCGCGCGCAGCATGATGCGGCTGCGGCGCTCGGCCTCACGCCAATGCAGTCGCTGCGCTACGTCGTGCTGCCGCAGGCCGTGCGCATCGCGCTGCCGCCGTTGTTCGGCCAATACATGAATCTCGTGAAGAACTCGTCGCTCGCGATGGCGATCGGCGTCGCCGAGCTGTCGTATGCGTCGCGGCAGGTCGAGACCGAGACGTTCAAGACCTTCGCCGCGTTCGGTGTCGCGACCGTGCTGTACATCGCCGCGGTGGCCGCGATCGAGGCCGGCGCATACGCGGCCACGCAATGGCGCGACCGGCTCGGGGCGGGGCGCTGACGATGGACTTCTCGCTGCTGCTCGACAACCTGCCGTACCTGCTCGTCGGCGCGTTCCCGGACGGCGCGCTCGGCGGTGCCGCGCTGTCGCTCATGCTCGCGATCGCGTCGGCGCTCGCGTCCGCGGTGCTGGGCGTCGCGCTCGGCGTCGCGATGGCGCTTGCGCGCGGCCCGCTGCGCGTGCTGCTGCTCGCGTTCATCGGCTTCTTCCGCGCGATTCCCGTGCTGATGCTGATCTTCTGGACGTATTTCCTGATGCCGATGCTGCTGCACATGGACGTGCCAGGGCTCGCGACGGTCGTGTGCGCGCTGGCGCTGATCGGCGGTGCGTATCTCGCGCATGCCGTGCATGCGGGCATCGTCGCGGCAGGCGACGGGCAGTGGCAGGCGGGGCTGTCGCTCGGGCTCACGCGCTGGCAGACCGTGCGCTACGTGCTGCTGCCGCAGGCGATCCGGATCATGACGCCGTCGTTCGTCAACCAGTGGGTCGCGCTCGTGAAGGACACGTCGCTCGCGTACATCGTCGGCGTGCCGGAACTGTCGTTCGTCGCGACGCAGGTGAACAACCGGCTGATGGTCTATCCGGCACCGATCTTCCTGTTCGTCGCTGCGATCTATCTGGTGCTGTGCACGTCGCTCGACGGCGCGGCGCGCTGGCTGCTGTCGCGTCGCCCGCGTGCGGAGCGCGTCGCGCGGGCGGCGGCCGAGCGCACGGAACCCGCGCGGTGACGGCGGGCGCGTGCGATGCCTGCGGCGCATGGCTGGCGATGAAGATCGGTCGCTTGCGGAGATCCGCTGCGGGCCGCGTCGCCGCTGCTCGAGCGGCGACGGGTGTGATGAGGTTCGGGGTGCGTCGGTGCGTCGGCGTCAGGACGCGCTGTAGTGCGTATCGAAGACCGCGCGCAGCGTCGACGGACCGGTCGCGAAGTCGCCCCACAGCGGGCCGTCGGTCTGCGCGAATGCGAACGGCGTCGTACTGATCGACGCGAGGCGGAAGCGCCATTGCGTCGCTTCCTGGCGGAACGCCGTGAGCTGCATGTCGGACAGCCCGGTCTGCGCGCTCGCGAGCGTGACGAGCGGATCGACCGGATCGTTCGCGACGCGCACTTCGAAGTGCAGATGCGGGCCGGTGGCCGCGCCGGTCATCCCGACCGAGCCGAGGCGTTGCCCCTGCTTCACGGTTTCGCCGGTCTTCAGTCCGCGCGCGTACGCGGACAAGTGTGCGTAGTAGGTCGAATAACCGTCCGCGTGATCGACGATCACGTAGTGGCCGTAGCCGCCCGGATCGGTGCCGACGAACGACACGACACCGTCGGCCGCCGCATTGACCGGCGTGCCGGACGGCGCGGCGAGGTCGACGCCGGTATGGAACGCCATCGCCTGCGACAGCGGGTGGATGCGTTCGCCGAAGAAGGAGCTGATGCGCGTCCACTTGACGGGCATCGTGAACGCGGCCGCCTCGAGCGGTGCGCCGTCGAGCGTGTAGTACGCGCCGTGGTCGGCGCCTGGCGCGCGGAACCAGATCGCGCCGAACGTGCGGCCCGCGACGCGCAGCTCGAGCGCGGTGAGGTGCGGCGTGCCGTTGTTGGTGTCGTACGCGAGGCGGTAGTAGTCGCCGCGCCGTGCGCCGGCGCGCATATCGACCTTGCCGGTGACGAGATCGCCGAGCTGGATGCGCACCTCGGGCGGTACGTCGAGACGGTTCAGCGTATCGGACAGCGTGAGTTCGATGTCGCCCGCGCGCATCCCGTGCTGCTGTTCGGGCGGCGCGAACTGGAACAGGCTCGTATAGCCGAGCATGTCGTTGCGGTGCGCGCTGAGCGGCGCGAACAGGCCCGGCTGCAGGCTGCGCTCGCCGCGTTCATTGAGTTCGTTGCGCTCGCCGATCGTGCGCGCGAGTTCGCTCGTTACGAAATGCTGCGCGGTGGGAAACGGCGTGTCGGACAGCACGCGCTGCGGCAGCGCGGCCGTGCCCGAATCGACGGCCCCCGGCAGTTGCGAGACGGCCGGCAGCGCGGCGGCGAGACCGAAGGCGGCGAGGGCGCCGAGGACGGCGGCCGGCACGAGCGCGCGCACGAGGCGCTGCGCGCGGCGGGGCGCGAAAGCATCAGGGGTTGCGGCAGGCTTGACCAAAGGTGTCCACATCCAGGAAAGCGGTTCAAAGAGGTGTGGGCGGGAGCCATCGGCGGCATGTCCGCCGGGTGGCGACGGGGGCAGGCGACGGGCGTGCAACAAAACAGGCCCCGCCAGGGGCCTGTGTCGTTTCCGTTCGACCCAACTCGCGGGCAGGCCCGCTTCGAACGGCGGCGTGAACTTTCCGGGTCGCACCCGGATTACCACGAAGACGCTAAAGAAAGATGACAGCGTCAGTCTACCGATGTTCCGCGAAACGTTAAAAATTTTAAAGAGGGTCAGCTCATTCGTTTCGCACTGCGGTAAATCGGGTTAAATCAGCATTTATTGCGCGGCTTTTCGTCAAGCAGGCAATTTTTGCGCACGCACGCGTAGCGCGCTGGACGTCCTGACCGCGTCGAAGCCGGCGTCGAGCATCGCTTCCGCGTCGTTCCACAAATTGCCGCGCAACCGGTTGGTCCAGATCATCGACGCGAACACGCCTTCGAGCAGCGACACGAGATAGACGGCCGCGAGATGCACGTCGAGATCGGCGGCGAGTTCGCCGGCCGCGATCGCGCGGCGCAGCAGCGCCTTGGTGATGCGCAGTATCTGCAGCTCGAGCAGCATGCGGCGCCGCAGCAGCGCGCCGTTCTCCTCGCTCTGTTCGCATTTCGTATAGAGGATCACGAGCACGCGCTGCATCGAGCCCGGCTCGCCGCATCGCTGCAGGTAGTGCGACGCCGCGCGGCGCAGCGTGGCGAACGCGGGCAGGCTGTCGACCGTGTCGAAGCCTTCCGACGTGCGTGCGAACGCGCGGTCGCACATCGCGAGACACACTTCCATCTTGTTGCGGTAGTGGCCGTACACGGCGCCCCGCGACATCCCGGCGGCCTCGGCGAGGTCCGCCATCGCGGTTTGCGCGACGCCTTTCTCGAGCAGGACGAGCTCGGCGGCGTCGAGGATCCGGTGCTTGATGGCGAGCGATTCTTCCCGGGTCTTGCGGGCCATGGCGTGAATTTCCTTACAGTTCGCTGTCGCTTAATTGACACAGTGACGCGGTCGGATTGCAACCACATGTATTTAATCAGTCGTGACTGATTATAATCGGCCACCCTGAGCCGCCGCATTGTATCGGCGGCGAACGATCCGAGGTCATACATGAACAACAAACGCTCCCTAGGGCGCCGCCTTCGGCTGGCGCCGTTCGCGCTCGCAGCCACGCTGCTCGTGACCGGATGCGGAAAGGGCGAACAGGACAGGGCGCCGGAGGCCATTCAGCACGCGACGGTCGTCACGGTGCGTCCGACGGCCGTGCCGATGACCGTCGAATTGCCCGGCCGGCTCGACGCGTATCGGCAAGCGCAAGTGCGCGCGCGGGTCGCCGGCATCGTCACCGCGCGGACTTACGAAGAAGGGCAGGAAGTGAAGCAGGGCGCGGTGCTGTTCCGCATCGACCCGGCACCGCTGAAGGCCGCACGCGACGCCGCACAGGGTGCGCTCGCGAAGGCGCAGGCCGCCGCGCTCGCGGCGAGCGACAAGCGCCGCCGTTACGACGACCTGGTGCGCGACCATGCGGTCAGCGAGCGCGATCACACGGAGGCCGTTGCCGACGACGCGCAGGCGAAGGCCGGCGTCGCTTCGGCGAAGGCGGAACTCGCCCGCGCGCAACTGCAGCTCGACTATGCAACCGTCACCGCGCCGATTTCCGGCCGCGCGCGGCGCGCGCTCGTGACCGAAGGCGCGCTCGTCGGCCAGGACCAGGCGACGCCGCTCACGACCGTCGAGCAGCTCGATCCGATCTACGTGAATTTCTCGCAGCCGGCGGCCGACGTCGATGCGTTGCGCCGCGCGGTGAAGAGCGGTCGCGCGACGGGCATCGCGCAGCACGACGTCACGGTGACGCTGTTGCGTGCCGACGGCACCGCGTACCCGCTGAAGGGCAGGCTGCTGTTCAGCGATCTCGCGGTCGACCCGACCACCGATACCGTCGCGATGCGCGCGCTGTTCCCGAATCCCGAACGCGAACTGCTGCCGGGCGCGTACGTGCGGATCGCGCTCGACGCGGCCGTCGACCAGCGCGCGATCCTCGTGCCGCGCGATGCGCTGCTGCGCACGGCCGACCGCACGTCGGTGCGCGTGGTCGGCGCGAACGGCAAGGTGAAGGACGTCGAGGTCGTCGCCGACCGGATGAGCGGACGCGACTGGCGCATCACGCGCGGCCTCGCGGGCGGCGAGCGCGTGATCGTCGACAACGCCGCGCAGTTCGCCCCCGATACCGCCGTCAAGCCCGTCGAGCAGGCAATGCCGACGAAGGCTGCGTCACAGGCGGCCGCCCGTCAAACCTGACCGGTTCACCGAGACCAACATGGCACGTTTCTTCATCGATCGCCCCGTCTTCGCGTGGGTGATCGCACTCTTCATCATGCTCGGCGGCGCATTCGCGATACGCGCGCTGCCCGTCGCGCAGTACCCGGACATCGCGCCACCCGTCGTCAGCATCTATGCGACGTACCCGGGCGCGTCCGCGCAGGTCGTCGAGGAATCGGTGACCGCGCTGATCGAGCGCGAGATGAACGGCGCGCCGGGGCTGCTGTACACGTCCGCGACGAGCAGCGCCGGCGCCGCGTCGCTGTACCTGACGTTCAAGCAGGGCGTCAACGCCGATCTCGCGGCCGTCGAGGTGCAGAACCGGCTGAAGACCGTCGAGGCGCGGCTGCCCGAGCCCGTGCGGCGCGACGGCATCCAGGTCGAGAAGGCCGCTGACAACATCCAGCTCGTCGTGTCGCTGACGTCGGACGACGGCCGGATGACCGACGTGCAGCTCGGCGAATACGCGTCGGCGAACGTCGTGCAGGCGCTGCGCCGCGTCGACGGCGTCGGCCGCGTGCAGTTCTGGGGCGCCGAATATGCGATGCGGATCTGGCCGGACCCGGTGAAGATGGCCGGGCACGGCCTCACCGCGTCGGATATCTCGTCGGCCGTGCGCGCGCACAACGCGCGCGTGACGATCGGCGACATCGGCCGCGGCGCGGTGCCGGACACTGCGCCGATCGCCGCGACGGTGTTCGCCGACGCGCCGCTGAAGACGCCGGCCGACTTCGGCGCGATCGCGCTGCGCACGCAGCCGGACGGCTCGGCGCTCTACCTGCGCGATGTCGCGCGCGTCGAGTTCGGCGGCAACGACTACAACTATCCGTCGTACGTGAACGGCAAGACCGCGACCGGGATGGGCATCAAGCTCGCGCCGGGCTCCAACGCGGTGGCAACGGAGAAGCGCGTGCGCGCGACGATGGACGCGCTGTCCGCGTACTTCCCGCCGGGCGTGAAATACCAGATCCCGTACGAGACGTCGTCGTTCGTGCGCGTGTCGATGAACAAGGTCGTCACGACGCTGATCGAGGCCGGCGTGCTGGTGTTCCTCGTGATGTTCCTGTTCATGCAGAACCTGCGCGCGACGCTGATCCCGACGCTGGTCGTGCCGGTCGCGCTCGCGGGCACGTTCGGTGTGATGTACGCGGCCGGCTTCTCGATCAACGTACTGACGATGTTCGGGATGGTGCTCGCGATCGGCATCCTCGTCGACGATGCGATCGTCGTCGTCGAGAACGTCGAGCGGCTGATGGTCGAGGAGGGGCTCGGGCCCTACGACGCGACCGTCAAGGCGATGACGCAGATCAGCGGCGCGATCGTCGGCATCACGGTCGTGCTGACGTCGGTGTTCGTGCCGATGGCGTTCTTCGGCGGCGCGGTGGGCAACATCTACCGGCAGTTCGCGCTCGCGCTCGCGGTATCGATCGGCTTCTCGGCGTTTCTCGCGCTGTCGCTGACGCCCGCGCTGTGCGCGACGCTGCTCAAGCCGGTGTCCGGCGACCATCACGAGAAGCGCGGCTTCTTCGGCTGGTTCAACCGCTTCGTCGCGCGTGCGACGCAGCGCTATGCGACGCGCGTCGGCGCGATGCTGAAGAAGCCGGTGCGCTGGCTCGTCGTGTACGGCGCGCTGACCGCGGCGGCCGCGCTGATGCTCACGCAACTGCCGACCGCGTTCCTGCCCGACGAGGACCAGGGCAACTTCATGGTGATGGTGATCCGGCCGCAGGGCACGCCGCTCGCGGAAACGATGCAGAGCGTGCGCGAGGTCGAGTCGTATATCCGCAACGACGAGCCGGCCGCATATACGTTCGCGCTTGGCGGCTTCAACCTGTACGGCGAAGGGCCGAACGGCGGGATGATCTTCGTCACGCTGAAGAACTGGAAGGAACGCAAGGCCGGGCGCGATCACGTGCAGGCGATCGTCGCGCGCATCAACGAGCGCTTCGCGGGTGCGGCGAACACCACGGTGTTCGCGATGAACTCGCCGGCGCTGCCCGATCTCGGTTCGACGAGCGGCTTCGACTTCCGGCTGCAGAATCGCAGCGGGCTCGACTACGCGGCGTTCAGTGCCGCGCGCGAGCAACTGCTCGCGGCGGGCGGCAAGGATCCGGCGCTCACCGACCTGATGTTCGCCGGCACGCAGGATGCGCCGCAGCTCAAACTCGACATCGATCGCGCGAAGGCGTCGGCGCTCGGCGTGTCGATGGACGAGATCAACACGACGCTCGCGGTGATGTTCGGCTCCGACTACATCGGCGACTTCATGCACGGCACGCAGGTGCGCCGCGTGATCGTGCAGGCCGACGGGCTGCGCCGGCTCGATCCGGACGACGTGAAGAAGCTGCGCGTGCGCAACGCGCGCGGCGAGATGGTGCCGCTCGCGGCGTTCGCGACGCTGCACTGGACGCTCGGGCCGCCGCAGCTCACGCGCTACAACGGCTATCCGTCGTTCACGATCAACGGCTCGGCCGCGGCCGGCCACAGCAGTGGCGAGGCGATGGCCGCGATCGAGCGGCTCGCCGCGAAGCTGCCGGCCGGCATCGGCCACGCGTGGTCGGGGCAGTCGTTCGAGGAGCGGCTGTCGGGCGCGCAGGCGCCGATGCTGTTCGCGCTGTCGGTGCTCGTCGTGTTCCTCGCGCTCGCGGCGCTCTACGAGAGCTGGTCGATCCCGTTCGCGGTGATGCTGGTCGTGCCGCTCGGCCTGATCGGCGCGGTGCTCGGCGTCACGCTGCGCGCGATGCCGAACGACATCTATTTCAAGGTGGGGCTGATCGCGACGATCGGGTTGTCCGCGAAGAACGCGATCCTGATCGTCGAAGTCGCGAAGGACCTGGTCGCGCAGCGCATGTCGCTCGTCGACGCCGCGCTCGAGGCCGCGCGCCTGCGGCTGCGGCCGATCGTGATGACGTCGCTGGCGTTCGGCGTCGGCGTGCTGCCGCTCGCGTTCGCATCGGGCGCCGCATCGGGCGCGCAGATGGCGATCGGCACCGGCGTGCTCGGCGGCGTGATCACGGCGACGGTGCTCGCGGTGTTTCTCGTCCCGCTGTTTTTCGTGAGCGTCGGTCGCCTGTTCGACGTCGGCCCGCGCCGGCGCGGCGGATCCCAGCCGGCGACGATGGAGGGTTCGCAATGACGTTCTACCTGAAGGCGTGCGCGACGCCGCGCGCTCGGGTCGCGCTGGTCGCCACACTCGCGTTCGCGCTCGCCGGATGCTCGCTCGCACCGCGCTACGAGCGACCCGCCGCGCCGGTGCCGGCCAGCTACACGCCGGTCGATGGCGACACGCAGCCGGCGGTCGAGCCGGCTGCATCCGCCGATGCCGCGCTGCTCGACGACTGGCGCGCGTATTTCACCGATCCGGCGTTGCAGGCGTGGATCGATGCCGCGCTCGCCAACAATCGCGACCTGCGGATCGCGGCCGGCCGGCTCGACGAAGCGCGCGCGCTGTACGGCGTGCAGCGCGCGGACCTGATGCCGTCGGTCGACGCAAACCTCGGCTACGAACGCACGCGCCAGTACGACCCGGTCGTGCGCGAGAGCGCGGTGAGCGGGCTGTATCGCGCGGGCGTCGGCGTCAGCGCGTACGAGCTCGACCTGTTCGGCCGCGTGCGTAACTTGTCCGATGCGGCGCTCGCCGAGTATTTCGCGACGGCCGACGCGCAGCGCACGGTGCGCATCGGCGTGATTGCCGAAGTCGCCGGCGCGTATGTTTCCGAACGGTCGTTGCGCGAGCAACTGGCGCTGGCGCGGCGCACGCTCGACGCGCGCGAGCGCATCGCCGCGCTCACGCAGCGCCGCTACGCGGCCGGCACGAGCGACGCGATCGAGTTGCGTTCGGCCGAGATGCTGGTCGCGTCCGCGCGTGCGTCGCAGGCCGCGCTGCAGCGCGAACACGCGCAGTCGGTGCGCGCGCTGCAATTGCTCGCCGGCGATTTTGCACGCACCGTGCCGGCCGATGGCACCGCGTTCGACACGCTCGCGATCGCGCCGGTGGCGCCCGGCGCGCCGAGCGCGCTGCTCGAACGGCGGCCGGACATCCGGCAGGCCGAGTCGCGGCTCAAGGCCGCGAACGCGCAGATCGGCGCTGCGCGCGCGGCGTTCTTCCCGCGCATCGCGCTGACGACCGACTACGGTTCGGTCAGCGATGCGTTCTCGAGCCTGTTCGCGGGCGGCACGAGCGTGTGGACGTTCGCGCCGCGCATCACGCTGCCGATCTTCGCGGGCGGCCGCAATCGCGCGAATCTCGACGTCGCGACCGCACGCAAGCACATCGCGGTCGCGGAATACGAGAAGACCGTGCAGACCGCATTCCGCGAGGTGGCCGACGCGTTCGCCGCGCGCGACTGGATCGATCGCCAGCTCGCGGCGCAGCAGGACGTCTATGCGGCCGACGGCGCGCGGCTGAAGCTCGCCGAGCGCCGCTATGCGGGCGGCGTCGCGACGTATCTCGAACTGCTCGACGCGCAGCGCAGCACGTACGAGTCGGGACAGGAGCTGATCCGGCTCAAGGAGCGCAGGCTCGCGAATGCGATTGCGCTGTATCGCGCGCTGGGCGGCGGGTGGGCGCCAGCCACCGCTGGCGAAGCTGCCGCGTGATGTCTTGACCGGGACCGGGCAGGTAGCGGCGGCGCATGGCGATGCGTCGCCGCTACCCCGGTCGGTGTTGCTGCGGTCGGGGCACCGGCCGCGATCGACGACACGCGCATGCGCGCTTCGTCGCGCCTGTTTTTCCTCCACGCAGTCGGGTTGAAGGGCCGCCTTTCACTCGACTCGCATCCCGGCGACCGATCGCGTCGCCGCCGGCCTCCGATCGTGCCGGACTTCCTCCAGTTTCGACTCCATCCAGTGTCGCGAATGTCGTCCCGGCGCACGGCTTTATGCGGCCGCTTTAATTCCGGGTTGACGATTCGATTAATTCAAGTATTGCGAATAATCATGGGCGACAAAGTGTCGCGGTGAAACGTTTGTGCGGATATTGCAATCGTTTGCGCGAAAATTTCGCGTCCTTGAATATCGCCCGTTAATTTCCTGTTGGTTGAAAATCGTCGAATCATTTCGTTGTGGTCATGCAACGATGGCGGGATCGGACCGAATTTTGTCGGCTCACATCCGGTATCTGGAAAGTCATTGCCCAGCAAAGAGAAGCCGGGATATTTCAATCGATAAAACGAATTGTCGTTAATTTTCAGTCGGTTCCGAAAAATAGAAAAGGACTGCGGAATAAAATGTCGTAATTGAGAATTGGCAGGAAGGAATGGGGTTTAAAAATGCGTAAAACAAAGATTGTCATTGAGATTTGACAATGATTTACAAAATTCTTTCACTCTTATCTCGATAATGCCGCCTCGTGACGGACGGGAGCCAACCACACGCTGCCTTTTGTATCCGCCACGTCGTCCATTCCCTTTGCAATTCTCATGGAAAACGTCATGAAAAAAACCCTCCTGAGCGCGGTCGCACTCGCAGCCCTGTCCACCTCGGCCTTCGCAGCGGGCACCGGCACGATCAACTTCACGGGCGAGATCGTCGCGGGCGCATGCGGCATCGATTCGAACTCCGTCAACCAGACCGTGCAGCTCGGCAAGGTGCCGACCAACAAGTTCAAGCAAGCCGGCGACAAGTCGGACGCGGTGTCGTTCGACATCAAGCTGACGGACTGCGACACCAGCATCGCGCAGAACGCGTACTTCACGTTCACGGGCACGTCGAGCGCGGGCCAGCCGAAGCTGCTCGCCACGATCGGTTCGGCAACCAACGTCGGCATCCGCCTGCAGGCCGCATCGGGCGAATACCTCGACAACGGCGCCGAACAGAAGGCGCCGACCCTGCTGCAAAACGGCACCAACACCGCACGCTTCGCGGCGATGTACGAAGCCACGGCCGCCGGCGTGACGCCGGGTACGGCCGACGGCGTCGCGAACTTCACGGTCCGCTACCAGTAAGCGGCCGTACCGGAGGAGGGGTGTCCACACCCTTTCTCCGGCTTCCTTTCCTTCACGTCTCACCTTCCCCGGATTTCCGGTAGCGCCGCGTGCGAATCAGACATTCCTTCCTTTGCGTCTCCGTGCTGGTGGTCGGCAGCCAGAGCCATGCGACGGAATTCAATTCGTCGTTCCTCGACATCGACGGCACGAACAACGTCGACTTGTCGCAGTTCTCGCAGCCCGACTTCACGCTGCCGGGCGAATACATGCTCGACGTCCAGGTCAACGACCTGTTCTACGGGCTGCAGGCGATCCAGTTCATCGCGCTCGACGCATCCGGCGCGGGCAAGCCGTGCCTGCCGCCGGAACTCGTCGCGCGGTTCGGGCTGAAACCATCGCTCGCGAAGGACCTGCCGCGCTTTCAGGGCGGACGTTGCGTCGATCTCGGCGCGATCGAGGGCGCGACCGTGCGCTACCTGAAGAGCGACGGACGGCTGAAGATCACGATTCCGCAGGCCGCGCTCGAATTCACCGATTCGACGTACCTGCCGCCGTCGAGCTGGTCCGACGGGATTCCGGGCGCGATGCTCGACTATCGCGTGATCGCGAACACGAACCGCAACTTCGGTTCGGGCGGCGGACAGACGAATTCGGTCCAGGCCTACGGAACGATCGGCGCGAACTGGGACGCGTGGCGCTTTCGCGGCGACTACCAGGTGCAGTCGAACGTGGGCAACACGGCGTATGCGGACCGCACGTTCCGCTTCAGCCGGCTTTATGCGTTTCGCGCGCTACCGTCGATCCAGTCGACGGTGACGTTCGGCGACGATTACCTGAGCTCGGACATTTTCGATACGTTCGCGCTGACCGGCGCATCGATCCGCAGCGACGACCGGATGCTACCGCCTTCGCTGCGCGGCTATGCGCCGCTGATCTCGGGCGTCGCGCGCACCAACGCGACCGTGACCGTGTCGCAGGCGGGCCGCGTGCTGTACGTGACGCGCGTGTCGCCCGGCGCGTTCGCGCTGCAGAACATCAATACGAGCGTGCAGGGCACGCTCGACGTCACGGTCGACGAGGAAGACGGCAGCGTGCAGCGCTTCCAGGTGACGACGGCCGCCGTGCCGTTCCTCGCGCGCACCGGACAACTGCGCTACAAGGCCGCCGTCGGCAAGCCGCGGCAGTTCGGCGGCGCCGGCATCACGCCGTTCTTCGGGTTCGGCGAAGCCGCCTACGGGTTGCCGTTCGACATCACGCTGTACGGCGGCTTCATCGCCGCATCGGGCTACACGTCGATCGCGCTCGGCGTCGGCCGCGATTTCGGCACGTTCGGCGCGGTGTCGGCCGACGTCACGCACGCACGCGCGCGGCTGTGGTGGAACGGCGCGACGCGCAACGGCAACTCGTACCGTATCAACTATTCGAAGCATTTCGACGGGCTCGATGCGGACGTGCGCTTTTTCGGCTATCGCTTCTCCGAGCGCGAGTACACCAACTTCGCGCAGTTCTCCGGCGACCCGACCGCGTACGGCCTCGCCAACAGCAAGCAGCGCTACTCGGCGACGATGTCGAAGCGCTTCGGCGACACGTCGACCTATTTCTCGTACGACCAGACGACCTACTGGGCGCGCTCGTCCGAGCAGCGCGTGGGTCTCACGCTGACGCGCGCGTTCTCGGTCGGCGCACTGCGCAACCTGAACGTCAGCGTGTCCGCGTTCCGCACACAGACCGCGGGCGCGAGCGGCAACCAGTTCTCGGTGACCGCGACGCTGCCGATCGGCGGCCGCCACACCGTCACGTCGAACCTGACGACGGGCAGCGGCAGCACGAGCGTGAACGCGGGCTACATCTACGACGATCCGGACGGCCGCACCTACCAGATCAATGCGGGCGCGACCGACGGCCGCGCGTCGGCGAACGCGAGCTTCCGCCAGCGCACGTCGACCTACCAGCTGAGCGCGCAGGCGTCGACGCTCGCCAACGCGTACGCGGCCGCGTCGCTCGAAGTCGACGGCTCGCTCGTCGCGACGCAGTACGGCGTGTCCGCGCATGCGAACGGCAACGCGGGCGATACGCGCCTGCTGGTATCGACCGACGGCGTGCCCGACGTGCCGCTGTCCGGCACGCTCACGCATACCGACTCGCGCGGCTATGCGGTGCTCGACGGGATCTCCCCGTACAACGTGTACGACGCGACCGTCAACGTCGAGAAACTGCCGCTCGAGGTGCAGGTGTCGAACCCGATCCAGCGCATGGTGCTGACCGACGGCGCGATCGGCTTCGTGAAGTTCTCCACCGCACGCGGCAGCAACCTGTACCTGACGCTGACCGATGCGGCCGGCAAGCCGGTGCCGTTCGGCGCATCCGTGCAGGACGCGGCGAACGGCAAGGAGCTCGGCATCGTCGGCGAAGCCGGCGCCGCGTTCCTGACCCAGGTGCAGCCGAGATCCGCGCTCGTGGTGCGTGCAGGCGAACGCACGCTGTGCGCGGTGAATGCACTGCCCAACCAGCTTCAACTCGAAGGCACGCCGATTCCGGTGACGTGCCAGACGCCCGGCGAGCCGCATGCAACGGCCGCACGGACCGAACGATGATTTGACGGATCCAGCGATGAACCACGCTTTCTCTCTTTTCTTCCCGCGCCGCGCATCGTGCATGCTGGCCGTGGCCAGCGCGCTGCTCGCCGGCGTCGCGCATGCGGCGATCGTGCCGGACCGCACGCGCGTGATCTTCAACGAAGGCGAACCGGCCGCGATCGTCACCATCACGAACAAGAGCACGACGTATCCGTATCTCGTGCAGTCGTGGCTCGAGGACACGCGAGGCAACAAGATCACGTCGCCGCTGATGGTCGTGCCGCCGCTGCAGCGCGTCGAGGCGAACGAGCGCAACGTGCTGCGCATCGCGAAGCTGCCGGGCACCGAACTGCCGGCCGATCGCGAATCGGTGTTCTACCTGAACATCCGCGAAGTGCCGCCGAAGACCGATACGCCGAACACGCTGCAGATCGCGCTGCATACGCAGATGAAGCTGTTCTACCGGCCGAAGGGCGTGCAGCCCGCGCGCGACGAGGACTGGACGCTGCCGATGACGCTGCGCGTCGACGCGGCGGCGCACAAGCTCGTGTTCGACAATCCGACGCCGTATCACATCACGATCGTCGACGCGGCTTCGGGTGCGCAGAAGACGCATGTGCCGCTGGACCCTGTGATGGTGAGCCCGATGAGCACGGCCGACGTGCCGTTCAAGGCCGCGACGCCGTCGACGTTGTTCGTCACGCACGTGGACGACTACGGCGGCCAGGTGGCGGTCGAGTATGCGTGTGAGGCCGGTGCCTGCAAGAGCGTGAAGAAATGAGCGGCGGGATGCGCGAACGGTGGTTGCCGGCGGCGTGGCTGCGCTGGCTCGTGCTGGGATTGCTGGTCGCGGCCGCGCAGCCGGCGTGGGCGCTAAGATGCCTGACGAACAGCGGTGCGACCTCGCTGACCGAGCCGATCGGCGGTGTCGCGTCGTATCCGACCGACGCGCCGGACGGATACGTGATCTGGGTGTCGCCGGTCCGCACCACGTCAGGGTATTGCTACAAGGACCTCGGCGATGCAGGCAGCCTGAAAGTCGTCGACAACATCTATTTCTACGCGAACCCGAATCGCACGAACCCGGCGGCGTGGGGGCTGGAGATCGGCATCCGCTACAAGGGAATCGACTATTTCGACAAGACGAGTAATCGCGGCGGAGGGGTGTTTACCGGCTATTCGGTGCCTCCGTGCAGCAAGTACGACTTCGATCGCGGACGTTGCGAGCAGACCCGTATCAGCATCGACTACCAGGTCGTCGTGCGCAAGAAGGGCAACTGGGTCCAGCCACCGAGCGATATCTACACGGTATTCCAGTTCGACGGCGAGTTCGGGCTGAATGCATACAACCCGAGCTTCCAGTACCGCCTGAGCGGCCTGCGCAACCTCAAGCCGACGCCGTGCTTCGTCGACGTGCTCGTGACGCCCGAACCGGGCATCGTCAATTTCGGACAGGTGCAGGCCGTGGGCAACGGCTTCATGCCGGCGGTGCCGCGCAAGCGGTTCTCGTTGTCGTTGACCAAGAAATGCAACGTCGCGGTACGCGTCGACGGATATTTCGAAACGAGCTATCCGGTTCAGAACGGCTTGCTGGTGCCGGCGAAGGACAGCAATTTCGGTATCGGCATCGAGGACAGCCAGGGCAAGGCCATTCCGTTCAACCAACAGTTCAACCTCGCTCAGTTTCCGTCCAACGTCATGAACCAGAGCGTATTGATGGACGCGGTGCTCAAGTCGTTCGGGCCGCCGAAGATCGGGCGGTTCGATGCGACTGCAACGATCCGGCTGTTCATCTACTGACGCGAGCCGCGCGAGCGCGGCTCGACGCACCGCACGCACCTCACGTGAAAGCGCCGGCATGCCGGCGCTTTTTTCCAGGCTCGCGGCGCGCCGCTCAAAGCACCCGGCGACACACCTTGTGATGGCGATGCACGAAGTCGCACACGTGGCGCGGATGCGCTTCGGCGGTGGCCGGCACGAGCCGTGCGACGGTGGCGGAGGCGTCTTCGTCGAGATCCTGTCGTTCGGCCTGTCCCGTTCGTCAAAACACCGAATCCGTCAATTAATCAGACAAATCCTGACAACCGAAAGGGTCATCTCGTAATCGGATTGAGAATGATTTGCGTTTACGTTAAATTGCGCTATCTCGGAATTTGACGGAGCAGATCGATGGCTATGGCGGAAGTGCTCGAACGACCGGCAGCGGCAACGGCGAACCCGTTCCTCGGCAGTTATCCGGACCTGCCGTCGCGTCCCGCGCCGCGGGCGCGCCGTACCGCCGAGCCGCATGCGCAGGGTGCGCTGCTCGACGTGCTGATCGCCCATCGCGCGATGCTCGTCAACGTCGCGCGCGGCTTCGTCGGTTGTGCGAGCCGCGCCGAGGACGTCGTGCATGACGTGTTCGTGAAGCTCGTCGAATTCCCGAACCAGGACGCGGTGCGCCAGCCGATCGCATACGTGACGCGGATGGTGCGCAATGCGTCGATCGATGCGTGCCGCCGGCAAAGCCTCGAGAACGTCTATCACACGGAAGAGGACGACGGCTTCGACGTGCCGTCGCCGGAACCGACGCCCGAGGCCGCGCTGATGACGCGCGACACGCTGCGCCGCGTGTGGGCCGCGCTCGACGACCTGCCGGCGCGCAGCCGCGCGGCGTTCGAGATGGTGCGGCTGCGCGAGGAGACGCTGCAGACCGCGGCGCGCGCGTTGAACGTGTCGCAGACACTCGTGCATTTCATGGTGCGCGACGCGGAGCGGCACTGCGCGGAATGCCTCGACGCGTGCCATCGCGGTGACGCGTGCCCGGTGTTTCTCGGCGGCCGCGCGCGGCGCCGGTAAAAAATCGCGCCGGCCAATCGTCTTCAAGACAGGAGCGGCCGATCCGACAGTTCGCCGCTTCGCCTCCTTCAACCGCCTCCCGCTTTTTTCGATCATGACGCAAGCCACGACGCCTTCCGCCGACACCGACGACCTCGTCTACACGGTCGTCATCAACGACGAAGAACAGTATTCGATCTGGCCGACGTTCCGGCCCGTGCCGGCCGGGTGGCGCGAGGTCGGCGTGCGCGGCCCGAAAGCCGACTGCCTCGCGCACATCGAGACCGTCTGGACCGACATGCGCCCCGCGAGCCTGCGCCGCGCGATGGACGGCGATCGCGCAACGCGCGCGTCGTGACCCGCTGCGCCGCGTGTGCGGCGCGCCACCTGAAGAGGACGTTGCATGACCCTGCTTTCGTTGCCGACGCTCGACGACCTGCGTATCGAGCCGGGGCTGCCCACCGTCGTGTCGCCGCGCGGCGCCGGCGGCATGTCGATCGACGAGATCGCGCCGCTCGCGCATGCGATCGCGGCCGACACGCTCGAACGGGCGGGCGGTGTGCTGTTCACGGGCTTTCACGTGCCGTCGATCGATGCGTTCCAGCAGTTCGCGGCGTCGTTCGGCGATCCGCTGATCGGCTATGAATACGCGTCGACGCCGCGCAGCCAGGTCGAAGGCGCCGTCTACACGTCGACCGAATACCCGCCGCATCGCGCGATTCCGCTGCACAACGAGCAGTCGTACACGCGCGAGTGGCCGCTGCGGATCTGGTTCCATTGCGCGCTCGCGGCGCCGAAAGGCGGCGCGACGCCGATCGCGGACAGCCGCGCCGTCTACCGCGCGCTCGATCCGGCGCTGGTCGCGCGCTTCGAGCAGCGCGAACTGCTGTACGTGCGCAACTTCGGCCAGGGGCTCGACCTGCCGTGGCAGCAGTCGTTCGGCACCGACGAGCCGGCCGAGGTCGAGCGGATGTGCGCGGCGCGCGGCATCGAATGCACATGGCGCACGGACGACGACGGCGAACTGCTGCTGCGCACGCGCGAACGCTGCCAGGCTGTCGCACGCCATCCGCGCACGGGCGAGCGCGTGTGGTTCAACCAGGCGAACCTGTTTCACCTGTCGGCGCTCGACGACGACATGCAGGAAGCGCTCGTCGACGCGGTCGGGCTCGAGAACGTGCCGCGCAACGTGTATTACGGCGACGGTGCGCCGCTCGAGGCCGACGCGCTCGCGGAAATCCGCGGCGTGCTCGATCGCCAGCGCATCGTGTTCCCGTGGCGCACGGGCGACGTGCTGATGCTCGACAACATGCTGACCGCGCACGCACGCGACCCGTTCGAAGGGTCGCGCAAGGTGGTCGTCGCGATGGCGCAAAGCTATACGGTCCCGCGCGCGGCCGAACGGAGGACCGATGACGCGTAGTACCGCCGCGCTGGCCGCGCGCGGATTGACGGTGGGTTATCGCGACCATGTCGTGATCGACGGGCTGGACCTGTCGATCGCGGCCGGCCGCGTGACCGCGCTGTGCGGCCCGAACGGCTGCGGCAAGAGCACGCTGCTGCGCACGCTCGCGGGCCTGCAGCCCGCGCGTGCGGGCCGCATCGACGTAAACGGCAAGCCGCTCGCGTCGTTTCGCCGTCGCGCGCTCGCGCGCGAGCTCACGATGCTCGCGCAGTTCAACCAGATTCCGTCGGGGCTGACCGTGCGCGAGCTGGTCGCGTACGGCCGCTACGCGTATGGCGGTTTCCTGCGCGGGCTGTCGCGCGCCGACCATGCGGCGATCGACGAGGCGCTCGAGACGAGCGGCCTGGCCGGCGACGCCGGGCGTGACGTCGGCGCGCTGTCGGGCGGCGAGCGGCAGCGCGCGTGGATCGCGATGGCGCTCGCGCAGCAGGCGTCGATCGTGCTGCTCGACGAGCCGACGACCTATCTCGACATCCATCACCAGCTCGACATCCTCGACGCGCTGCGCGCACTGAACCGCGCGCGCGGGCTGACGATCGTGTGGGTTCTGCATGACCTGAACCAGGCAGCCGCGTTCAGCGACGACATCGTGCTGATGCGTGCCGGCCGCCTTGTCGCGCAGGGCTCGCCCGACGCGATGCTGGAACCGGCGCGGCTGCGCGCGGCGTTCGGCGTCGACATGCTGAAGCTCGCGCATCCGCAGACGGGCGCGCCGATGTGCGTGCCGGCATACGGGCCGCCGGCATCCGGCACGGCGGACGGGTTCGATCGCGCAGTTCACCGGGATATCGCCGTATGACGACGTTCGCGATGCGCAAGCGGCTCGCGGCGAGCGGGCAGGGCGCGGCATCCGGCGGCCGTGCCGGCGCGCTCGCGCTCGGCCTCGTCGTGCTGATCGCGGTGCTGGCGGTGCTGCGCATCGCCCCAGACCTCCGTGTGTGGTGGAACGCGATGCCGGGCAGCGACGCTGCCGCGCTCGCGGGCGTGTTCCTGTTCGACCTCAACCTGCCGCGTGTCGCGGCCGCGCTCGTCGCGGGCGGCTGCCTCGGCATCGCGGGCGCGCTGTTCCAGTCGCTCACGCGCAACCCGCTCGCATCGCCCGACCTGCTCGGCGTGACGGGCGGCGCCCAGCTCGGCCTGCTCGCGGCGATGCTGGTGCCGGCGCTCGCCGGTGTCGCGTCGGTGCCGCTGCTGTTCATCTGCGGGCTGATCGCCGCCGCGTGCGCGATCGTCGCGGCCGGCGGCTGGCGCGCGACGCCGCTGCGGCTCGTGCTTGCGGGTAGTGTGTGCATGCTGCTGTTCGCGGCACTGTCGACGCTCGTGCTCGCATTCTTCGAGCAGAACATCGCGGGCGCGGCGCTGTGGACCAACGGCAGTCTTTATCAACCCGGCGCGACCGGGCTCGCGCTTGCCGCGCGCTGGCTCGTCGTGCCGTTGCTCGCGCTGCCGTTCGTGATCCGGCCGCTGAATCCGCTCGCGCTCGGCGACGAGGCGGCGGCCGCGGCCGGCGTGCGCGTCGACGCGGCGCGGCTCGCGGCGACGATCGTCGCGGTCGCGTTCACGAGCGTGGCCGTCAGCATCGCGGGCCCGCTGTCGTATGTGGGGCTCGTCGCGCCGAACCTGGTGCGCCAGGTGCGCGGCGCACGCGCGGGCCGGCTCGGCGTGCTGGTGCCGCTGTCGGCGCTCGCGGGGGGCGCGCTCGTGCTCGTCACCGACAGTGCGGTGCTCGCGTCGGGTCTCGACGCGACGCTGTCGACCGGCGTCGCGATCGCGCTCGTCGGCACGCCGCTGATGCTCGCGATGATCCGGCGCGGCGCTGCTTGGTCGGGCGTGCTGCATGCTCAAGCCGAACGCGCGGGCGGCAGCGGGTCGACGCGGGTGGTCGCCTGGCTCGAGGAGCTCGGCTGGCCGCTGCGCACCGCGCTGTTCGTCGCGGCCGGCGTGCTCGTCGTATTCGCCGGCGCGTCGGCCGGCCCCGAATGGCTGTCGCCGGCACGCTGGTCCGCCGCGCTGTCGGGTCACGATGTCGTCGCGCGAATGCTGATCGACCTGCGCATGCCGCGGCTGCTGTGCGCGCTCCTCGCGGGTGCGCTGCTCGCCGTGAGCGGCGTCGCGATGCAGAGCGTCGTGCGCAACCCGCTCGCCGGCCCCGAAGTGCTCGGCGTCACGCAGGGCGCGGGGCTCGTCACGCTGTTCGCGTTGTCGACGTGGCCGCTGATGGGGCACGTGACGCTCGCCGTGGCCGCGTTGAGCGGCGGTGCGCTGTCGCTCGCGATCACGCTCGCGCTGAATCACCGGCACCGTTATGCACCGCTCGCGGTCGCGCTGACCGGCATCGTGATCGGTGCGTTGTGGACCACGCTCGCGCAATGGCTGATCACGCAGGAAAGCGTGCAGCCCGCGCGCTTCGTCGTGTGGCTCGTCGGCGGCACCTACGGCCGCGGCTGGGGCGAGGTGTCGATGCTGCTGCCGTGGTGCGTGCTCGCGGTCCCCGTGTTCGCCTGGCTCGCGCGACCGCTCGACATGCTCGCGCTCGGCGACGACCAGGCGGCCGCGCTCGGCCTGCCGGTCGCCGCGCTGCGGCCGCTCGCGCTGACGATCGCGACGCTCGCCGCGTGCGCGGCCGTCGCGGCGGTCGGGCCGGTCGGCTTCATCGGACTGATGGCGCCGCACGTCGCGACGATGCTCGGCGCGCGCCGGCACCGCACGCGGCTGTGGCTCGCGGCCGCATGCGGCGCGCTGATCCTCGGGTGTGCCGACCTGGCCGCCCGCACGGTCGTCGCGCCGCGCGAAGTGCCCGCCGGCGTGCTGACCGCGCTGATCGGCGCGCCGTATCTGCTCGGGTTGCTGATCCTTGAGGGGCGCCGCGCGCGGCGCGCGGGGCGATGACACCAGCGCTCGACGGTGCACGCGCCACGCGCTTCTCCGCGTTCGCCCCCGAACCGTTCACCGCGCATCTCGACGCGGTGTGGCTCGGGATGCCCGACGACGCGCACGCGCCGGGCCGGATCATCGTGCCGGTCGGCGCGCTGCCCGATCATCGCGATACGCTGCTCGATGCGATGGTCCGCCACTACGGCGGCGATCCGGCGTTGCATGCGCGCGCGCTGGTGTCGCAATGGAGCAAATACTATTTCGGCCGCGCGGCGCCGGCCGGCGTCGTCGCCGCGCTGACGCTCGGCCGGCCGCTCGACATGACGCCGGACCGCACGTTCGTCGCGCTCGACGACGGGATGCCGGCTGCGCTGTATTTCGCGCCGGACGCGCTCGGCGCGCCGTGCATCGCGCCCGCGCCGCGCTATGCGGGGCTCGTCGCGCATCTCGGCGCGGTGATCGGCCTGCTCGCGGCGATGGGCCGCGTCACGCCGCGCGTGCTGTGGAGCAACGCGGGCAACCTGCTCGACTATCTGCTCGACACGTACCGTTCGCTGCCGTGCGCGGCCGATCCCGCTCGCGATGCCGACTGGCTGTTCGGCGCGTCCTGCGTCGAAGGTGAGCCGAATCCGCTGCGCCTGCCGGTACGCGACGCCGTGCCGCGCTCGCCGCTGCTGCCGACGCCGTTTCGCGCGCGCCGCGTGTGCTGCCTGCGCTATGAAATTCCTGGAGAAACGCAACTGTGTGGAAGCTGCCCCCTGCTATTGACGATGGACGACGCGGCGCTGGCCGAGCAGGATGCGATCCGGTGACTCCGGCACCGCATGCCGGCCGCCGCCATGCGCTTGCCGCACTGGCCGCGTTCGGCGCCGCGTTGTGCGGCGCGCATGCGGCGCCGGCCGCCGCGGTTGCGATCGACGCGCAGGGCGGGCAGGGCAGCACGCTTTCGCAATCGGGCCGCTCGCTCGCCGGCAACCCCGTCGTATCGCAGGCGAGCGCGACGATGCCGGTGCAGCCGCAACGTGTGGTCGCGCTCGACTTCATGTTCGCGGAAAGCGTGATCGCGCTCGACATCGTGCCGGTCGGCATGGCCGATACCGCGTTCTATCCGGGCTGGCTCGGCTACGAGAGCGACCGGCTCGCCCGTGTGACCGACATCGGCTCGCGTCAGGAGCCGGGGCTCGAGGCGATCGCCGCGGTTAAGCCCGACCTCATCCTCGGCGTCGGCTTCCGGCATGCGCCGATCTTCGCCGCGCTCGACCGGATCGCGCCGACGATCCTGTTCCAGTTCAGCCCGAACGTGTCGGAAGGCGGCGTGCTCGTCACGCAGCTCGACTGGATGCGCCGGATCTTCCGGACGATTGGTACCGTGACCGGACGCGACGCGCGCGCGAAGGCGGTCGAAGCACAACTCGACGCGGGGATCGCGCGCAATGCATCGCGGCTCAAGGCCGCGGGCCGCGGCGGCGATCGCATCGCACTGCTGCAGGATCTCGGGCTGCCCGACCGCTACTGGGCGTATACCGGCAACAGCACGTCGGCGGGCCTCGCGCGCGCGCTCGGGCTCGACCCGTGGCCGAAGAAGCCGACGCGCGAAGGCACGCTTTACGTGACATCCGCCGATCTGCTCCGGCAACGCGATCTCGCCGTGCTGTTCGTCACCGCGACGGGGATGGACGTGCCGCTGTCGTCGAAACTCGACTCGCCGGTGTGGCGTTTCGTGCCCGCGCTGCGCGAACGCAGGATCGCGCTCGTCGAACGGAACATCTGGGGATTCGGCGGTCCGATGTCGGCGCTGAAGCTGGCCGACGTGATGACCGATACGATGCTGAAGCTGCCGGCCGTGCGCTGAGCGAGCGAATCGTCGTTGCGGGCAGGGGAAGCGCGTGGCCGAGCGCCGCGTAGTTGTTCGCGTGTCGCGGCGTCCCGATGTCGTCATCTATACGTCAGTATGACGAACGATATTTCCTTTCGACCTTTCCAGTCCTTTCCGCTCCGGCGAGCCGAACACCGACTGCCTGCGCGCCGCAATCGCCGCGCGCAGGCGGCCGGTGTTCACGCGTGCCTACGCGCTCAGCGCATCGGCACCGTCCCGTGCGCGTGACCGCGCGGGCGTCGTGTCGCTGACGATCTGCCCGTTGTCGAGCTTCAGCAGCCGATCGGCGAGATCGAAATAGCGGTCGTCGTGCGTGATCACGATCACGGCCTTGCCGCGCGCGCGCAGCTCGGGCAGCAGTTGCTCGTAGAACACCGCCTTGAACGACGGATCCTGGTCGGCCGCCCATTCGTCGAACAGGTAGAACGGACGGTCCTCCAGATACGCGACGACGAGTGCGAGCCGCTTGCGCTGCCCGGTCGACAGCGCGCGGTTCGAGAACGCGCCGTCGACGACCTTCACCTTGTGATCGAGCGCGAGCTTCGCGACCAGCGCGTTCGCGCGCGCATCGGCCTGCGCACGCGCCGGATCGTCGGGATCGACGATGCCGAGCAGCGCATCGAACAGATGGAAATCGTTGAACACCGCGCTGAAGCGCTGCCGGTACGCAGCACGCTCGCGCCAGCCGATCGTCCGGCCGTCGACCTCGATCGCGCCTTCCTCCGGCTCGTAGAGGCCCGTCAGCACCTTCGCGAGCGTCGTCTTGCCGCTGCCGTTGCCGCCGACGATGAACACGAGCTCACCCGGCCGGATCGTCAGGTCGATCGGCCCGATCCGGAACATCCGTTCGTCACGCTCGTGGAAATACGCGTGCGTGACGCCGCGCAGCGTGACGGCGCCGGCCGGCGGTACGTCGGGGGCGTCGCTGGCGGGCGGCACCGTGCGCAGCGCACCGAATTCGGCCATCACGCTCTCGATGCGCCCGAGCGACACGCGAGCCGCATTGACGGTCGGCAGGTTGTTCAGCAGTCCGTCGAGCGGCACCAGCATGAACAGGAACACGACGACGTAGCCGGCCGCCGTACCTGCATCGGCATGCACGCCCAGCTGCGGCCAGAACGCGGCCGCGCCGAGGAACACGTAGAACAGGAAGATGATCCAGCCGACGCCGACCGCATACGCGCTGAACGCGCGGCGGCGGTGGTCGCGCACTTCGCCGATCGCCGCGCCGAGCTGTCCGTCGACGAACTGGCGCGCGCGCGCGTCGTGCAGCTTCAGCTCCTTCGCGCCGGAGAACAGCGAGCCGAGATAGCCGAACAGGCGATCCTGCGCCTGGCCGGCCGCCTCGAGCGACGCGATCGCACGGCGATCGCCGGTGTGATAGCCGAGCGAGCCCGCGACGATCGCGGTCAGCGCGAGCAGGCACACGGGCCACGACAGCCACGCGAGATAGCCGAGGCAACCGAACACGATCGAGCCGTGCATCACCAGGTTCGGCAGCGCGAAGAACAGCATCGACACGTTGGTCGCGTCGTCGGTCAGCACCGACTGCACGGGCGCCGCGCCGATCCGCTCGATGTCGCGCAGCTCGGCCGCGCCGACGCGCCGCGCGAGATGCACGCGCAGGCGCGCCATCGTGTCCTGCGACAGCCGGGCGAACAGCGTGCCCGACACGATGCGCGTGACGAGCGCGATCACCGCGCACAGCGCGAAGCGCCACGCGAGCGACACGTCAGCCGCACCGGGTGTCGCGAGCGCGCGGTTCAGCGTCGCGACGAGCAGCACGCTCGCGACGCCATTGAGCACGCATGCGACGAGCGCCAGCGCGAGCGACGCGCGGCTTTCGCGCAGCAGCGCGAGGATCAGGCGGGCCGCGGGGCGGCCGGGGGAGGTGTCGAGGGACGGCGGGGAAGAAGGCTCGTGGGCGGCGGTCATCGGCAACATCGGTAAATGAAGGGCAGGCAAATCCTGCGGAAACGGCGGGATTGATGCGAAAGCAGCGCGCGGGACGGGCCAGTCGCGGCTTTCCTCCCTGATAGACGAACGGGCCGCGCAAATATTTAGCCGTGCCTTCAAAAAATGCATCCGTTCTCGCTTTGCGCGCAAAACGGTAAAAAATCGGCCGCGCCGTTCGTCACACCAGTGAAGCCGCCCCATGCGGCCCCGAGACTTGGCCGAAGCGGCCGGACCGAAGGACTTCACGCACATGACGAGTTTCCCGACTGCGTTGCATCAACGAATTCGCGAACTGGCGCGCCGCGCGCCCGACGCGCCCGCGCTCGCCGCGCCTTTCCAGAACGACCTGCGCCTGTCGCGCGGCGCGCTCGACGCGCGTGCGTCGCACCTTGCCCGCCAGCTGCGCGCGGCCGGGGTCGGCGCGGAAGTGCGGGTGGGCGTCTGCGTCGAACGCTCGTGCGAGCTGTTCGTCGCACTGCTTGCCGTGCTGAAAGCGGGCGGCGTATTCGTGCCGCTCGATCCGCGTCATCCGGCCGCGCGTCTGGACTGGATCGTCCGCGATGCGCAACTGCGCCACGGGATCGTCGACGCGGCCGGCCGCGCGGCGCTCGGCGCGCCGTTCGAACACGCGTTCGACGCGATGTCCGCGGAGGCAGGTGCCGCCGCCTTCGTCGACGACGAGGACGTGCCGGTGCATCCGCGCTCGGCGGCCTACATGATCTACACGTCGGGCTCGACCGGCACGCCGAAGGCGGTGGTCGTCGAGCACGGGCCGCTCGCCGCGCATTGCGACGCGCTCGCGGCCGCGCTGCCGATCGAGGGCGGCGACCGCCTGCTGCATTTCGCGTCGGTCAATTTCGATGCCGCGCACGAATGCTGGCTCGCGCCGCTCGCGGTCGGCGCGAGCGTGACGATTGCGCCGCCGCAGCCGTTCACTCCGGACGCCGCCCATGCGCTGATGGTGAGTGAATCCGTCAGCGTCGCCGCGTTTCCGCCCGCGTATCTGCGCGAATTCGCGGCCGTCGCCGCACGCGACGGCGTGCCGCCGGCGTTGCGCGTGCTCGCGTTCGGCGGCGAAGCGCTGCCGCAACAGGCATTCGAATTCGTGCGCCGCACGTTCCCGTCGGTTCGCCTGATCAACGGTTACGGGCCGACCGAGGCCGTGATCTCCCCGATGCTGTGGCCGGTCGAGCCGGGCGAAATGCCCGTGCTGACCGATGACGATGCGTATGCATCGCTGCCGATCGGTCGCGCGATCGGCCCGCGCGTCGCGCGCATCGATGGCGACGAGGGCGGCGAACTGCTGCTCGGCGGTGTATGCCTCGCGCGCGGCTATCACGGCCGCCCGGCGCTGACGGCTGAACGCTTCATTCCCGATACGCACGGCGAACCCGGTGCCCGCGTGTACCGAACCGGCGACCTCGCACGCCAGCGCGCCGACGGCGCGTTCGATTATCTCGGCCGCCTCGATGACCAGGTCCAGGTGCGCGGCGTGCGTGTGGAGCCCGCGGAAATCGCCGCGTGCCTGCACACGCATCCGGCGGTGGCCGACGCGGCCGTGATCGCCGAAACCGGCAACGGGCCGACGCGGCTGATCGCGTGCGTCGCGCTGCGCGCGGCCGCCGACGATGCGACGCTGAAGGCGCACGTGGGCGCGTTGTTGCCCGCCGCGTGGCAGCCGCACCGTTTCGTGCGCTGCGACGCGCTGCCGTACACGCTGAACGGCAAGATCGACCGTGCCGCGCTACGCGAGCGCATCGCCGGCGTCCGCGACACCGAACAATCCGCAGGCGACGAGCCGCGCACGCCGACGGAGCAGCAGATCGCGGGCCTCTGGCAAACACTGCTCGGCCTCGACGCGACGCCGACGCGCGATGACCGCTTCTTCGTGCTGGGCGCCGATTCGCTCGCCGCGATGCAACTGCAGGCCGCGATCCGCGCCGCGTTGCGCGTGAACCTGCGGCTCGACACGCTGTTCGCCGATCCGGCGCTGGCTGAGCTTGCTGCGCACGTCGATCGCGCGGAACGCGAAACGGGCGAGCCGCTGGCCGCGATTGCCACACGCCGCGCGCCGGCCGATGCCGCTGCGTCGGGCGCCCCGTACGTCGATCGCGCCGCATCGCTCGCACAGCAGCGCTTCTGGGTGCTCGCGCAAACGCGCGACGCGAGCGCCGCGTATCACATCGCCGCGCACTGGACGATCGACGGCGCGCTCGACCACGCCGCACTGCAGCGCGCGCTCGATCACGTGATCGAGCGGCACGATGCATGGCGCACGACGCTCGTCGACAACGACGACGGCATCGTGATGCAGCGCATCCATGCGCATCTGCCCGTTACGATCGAAACGCTCGACCTGCGCGGTCAACCGCTGGCCACCCGCGACGCGCAAGCCGCGCGCATCGCCGAGCGCGACGCAGGCATGCCGTTCGATCTGTCGGACGGGCCGCTGCTGCGCGCGACGCTCGTCGCGCTCGCCGACGATCGCCACCGGCTGCTCCTGACCGCGCACCATGCGATCACCGACGGCTGGAGCTCGCGCTGCGCATTCGACGAGCTGTCGGCCGCGTACCGCGCGTATGCGGAAGGCCGCGAACCGTCGTTGCCGGCACTGCCGATCCAGTACGCCGACTATGCGGACTGGCAGCGCGACATGCTTGCCGGCGGCGAAGGCGAGCGTCAGCTCGACTACTGGCGCGGCGCATTGCGCGACGTGCCGGGCCCGCTTGCGCTGCCGGTCGATCGCCAGCCGGGCGCGACGCGCACGCTGCAGGGCGCGCGTGTGTCGGTCCGCCTGCCCGACGCGGTCATTGCCGACATCCGGCGTCTCGCGCGCGACGCGCAGGCAACGGTCTTCACGGTGCTGCTGGCCGCACTCGACGCATGGCTGTCGCGCCTGACAGGCGAGACCGACGTGGTCGTCGCGGTGCCGGTCGCGCATCGCCAGCGCCCGGAAACGCGCGCGTTGCTCGGGCTGTTCCTGAATACGGTCGCGCTGCGTGTGCGGGTGGCGCCGACGCTGCCGTTCCGCGCGCTGGTCGACGCGGCACGCACGGCGGCGCTCGATGCGGTCGCGCACCAGGACGTGCCGTTCGAGCGCGTCGTCGATGCGGTGAAGCCGCCCGTCAAGCGCGGCGACGAATGGCTGCGCGTGAAGTTCGCGCAGCAGTTCGATGCACGGCACGACAGCGTGCTGCCGGGCGCGACCGCGGTTGCGACGCCGGGGCCCGATCTCGCCGCGCGCTTCGACTTCGCACTGGATTTCACCGACGACGCGCACGGAATCGAACTGGTCGCCGCCTATGCAACCGACTGCATCGATGCCGACACCGCGCGCGCGTGGCTGGACAGCTATGCGGCGCTCGTCGCGTGTGCCGCACATGAACCGCACCGCACGACGGCCGCGCTGCCGTGCGATGCCTCTCCGGCGTCGCGCCTGCCGCGCGACGGCCGTGCGCTGAACGTCGAGCACGCCGACATCGTCGCCGCCTTCGCGCGGCAGGCTGCCGCGTATCCGCATCGCGTCGCGCTCGTCGATGCGTCGGCGTCGCTGACGTTCGCCGAACTCGACGACGCGTCGAACCGCATCGCGCATGCGCTGAAGTTGCGCGGCGCGGCGGCCGAAGCACCCGTCATCGTCTGCATCGAGCGCTCGGCCCGCTTCGTCGTCGGCCTGCTCGGCGCACTGAAGGCCGGCGCGCTGGCCGTGCTGCTCGACCCGGCCCAGCCGGCCGCACGGATCGCGGCCGCAGCCGCCGATTGCGGCGCGCGCTGGGCCCTCGTCGCGCAGGGCCGGGATGTGGCCGCGTGGCCGGCCGGCAGCGCAGCACAGCCGCTCGACGTCGACACACTCGCGCAAGACGCGACGCTCGCGCATGCGGGCGACGTACGCGTCGCGCCGCATCCCGAGCAGGGCGCCTATCTGATCTATACGTCGGGTTCGACCGGCACGCCGAAGGGCGTCGTCGTGTCGCACGGCGCACTGGCCGATTACGTGCAGGGGATGCTCGACGAGCTCGCGTTCGAACCGGACGCGTCGTTCGCGATGGTGTCGACCGTCGCCGCCGACCTCGGCCACACGACGCTGTTCGGCGCGCTGTGCGCAGGCCGCACGCTGCACCTGCTGCCGGCCGCGTGCGCGTTCGATCCGGACCTGTTCGCGGACGAGATGCGCCGCCGCGACGTCGGCGTGCTGAAGATCGTGCCGAGCCATCTGCAGGCGCTGCTGGATGCGCGCGTGCCGGCCGACGTGCTGCCGCGCCACGCACTCGTGACCGGCGGCGAAACGTTGACGTGGGCACTCGTCGCGCGCCTGGCCGCGCTCGCACCGGCCTGCCGCGTGATCAACCATTACGGGCCGACCGAAGCGACCGTCGGCGCGATCGCGTGCGACACCGCGTCGATCGGCGCCGATGCGCGCGATCCCGCGAGCGCCGTGCCGCTCGGCCGGCCGTTGCCGAATGCGCGCGCGCTGGTGCTCGACGCGTTCGGCGCGTGCGTGCCGGCCGGTGCAACGGGCGAGCTGTATCTGGGCGGGCCGGGCGTGGCGCGCGGCTACCTGAACCGGCCGGCGCAGACCGCCGAGCGCTTCGTGCCCGATCCGCTCACGCCCGGTGCGCGCCTGTATCGCACCGGCGACCGCGTGCGCCTGCGCGCGGACGGCCGTCTCGCATTCCTCGGCCGCATCGACGACCAGGTGAAGATTCGCGGCTATCGCGTCGAACCGGGCGAAGTGAGTGCGGCCGTGCGCGCGGCCGGCCCGGTCGCGCAAGCCGAGACGCTCGCGATCGAGCACGACGGCCGCCTGCGGCTCGCGACGTTCGTCGTGATGCGCGACGGCGCGGCATTCGACGAGGCCGCCATGCGCGCGGCACTCGGCGCGACGCTGCCCGACTACATGGTGCCCGCGCAGTTCGTCGCGCTCGCGCGCCTGCCGGTGACCGCGAACGGCAAGATCGATCGCGCGGCGCTGCGCGAACTGGCCGCGGCGCCGGTGGCGGTTGCCGCCGGCGCCGCGCCGCAGGGCCCGGTCGAAACGGCGCTCGCCGAAGTCTGGCAGGCGGTGCTGAAGGTGCCGCACGTCGGCCGCGACGACAACTTCTTCGAACTCGGCGGCGATTCGATTCTGGTGCTGCAGGTGATCGCACGCGCCCGCAAGCGCGGTGTGCGCTTCACGCCGAAGCAGCTGTTCGACGGCCCGACGGTCGCCGAACTCGCGCGCATCGCGAAAACCGGGGACGTCGCCGCTGCAGCGCCGGCAACGATATCGTCCGCGCCGGCTCAGGCCGCAACGGCTACCGCGGCTGCCGCGGCTGCCGCGGCGACGATCCTGACGCCCGCACAGCAGCGCTTCTTCGCGCTCGACGTGCCGCATCCGGGCCACTGGAACCAGTCGGTCGCGTTCGACGTGCGCGATCCGTTCGACGCTGATGCATTCGCGTGCGCGTTCGACGCGCTGCTCACGCATCACGACGCCTTCCGCCAGCGCTTTGCACACGGTGCGGATGGCCACTGGCACGCGCGCGATGCAGCGAAACCGTACGACGCACTCCCGTTCGTCGAGGTCGCCGCGCAAGACGAAGCCGACGCGCTGGCGCGCTTCGACGCCTTGCAGCGCCGCCTCGATCTCGGCCGCGGGCCGCTCGCGTGCGCATGTGCGGCGCGGCTGCCGGACGGCGCGACACAGCTGTATCTGGCGATTCATCACGCGATCGTCGACGGCGTGTCGTGGCGCATCCTGCTCGACGATCTGGACGCCGCGTATCGCGCCGCTTGCGAACGCACGCCGGTTCGCCTGTCGCCGCCGGGCTTGCGTGCGGATGCCTGGGCCGCACGCCTCGCGCGGGCCGCGACGGAACCGGCATCGCCGTTCGCCGCGGAAACGGCTTACTGGGCCGGCATGGCGCAGGGCGACGACCTCGTGCCCGATCATCCCGACGCACCGGCGACGAACGCCGACGCGGCCGTCGTCGTGCAGACGATCGACGCGGCGCTGACCCGCGCGGCGCTGACTGACGCGCACGCCGCGTATCGCACGCAGACGATCGAACTGCTGGGCGCGGCGCTCGCACTGGCGCTGGCCGGTGCCGACGGCGCCGCGTCGTGCCGCGTCGAATTCGAGGGGCACGGCCGCGAGGCGTTGTTCGATGATGCGGACGCGAGTCGCACGATCGGCTGGCTGACGAGCCACTATCCGGTCACGCTGCCGGTCGAAGCCACCGCGCGCGACACGCTGTGCGCGGTCAAGGACACGCTGCGCGCGGTGCCGCACAAGGGGCTCGGCTTCGGCGTGCTCGCGCACTACGGCGACGCGGCGACGCGTGCGGCGCTGGCCGCCGTGCCGCGTCCGCGCGTCACGTTCAACTATCTCGGCCAGTTCGACGCGCCGCGCGACGCGACGCTCGTGCCGCGCTTCGGCGGCACCGGCATCGAGCGTGACCCGCAAGGGCCGCTCGGCAACACGCTCGCGATTCACGCATACCTCGATACCGACCGCGACGGCGCACGCACGCTGAAGGTCCACTGGGTATACGGCACGCCACAGTTCGAGCGCGCGACGATCGATGCATTCACGGATCGCTTTGCCGCCGCGCTGCGCGAACTCGCCGACGCATGCGCATCGCGTGTCGCGCATCGCGGCGGCGGTGCGACGCCGGGCGATTTCCCGCTCGCGCGGGCCGCCGGCCTCACGCAGGCCGCGATCGAGCGCGCGCCGCTCGACTGGCGCACGATCGACGACGTGTATCCGCTGTCGCCGATGCAGCAGGGGATCCTGTTCCATGCGCTGTTCGCGCCGGGTCATGCAAGCTACGTGAACCAGCTCGTCGCGACCGCGACGGCGCTCGATGCCGACCGGCTCGTGGCCGCATTCGCCGCATCCATCGCACGCCACGATATCCTGCGCACCAGCGTGATGCCCGACGAGGCCGCACCGCTGCAATGCGTGCATCGCCACGCGCGGATGCCGGTCGAACAGCTCGACTGGCGCACGCGCGGCGACGCGCTGGACACCGATTTAGACGCGTGGCTCGCGGCCGACCGCGAACGCGGCTTCGACTGGCGCGAGCCGCCGCTGATGCGGCTCACGCTGATCCGCGTGACGGACGACGCGTGGCGCGTCGTGTGGACGCGCCACCACGTGCTGCTCGACGGGTGGAGCACGGCGCGCCTGCTCGGCGACGTGCTGCGCGACTATCGTGACCCCGACGCGGTGTCGCCGTTCGAGCGCCGCCCGGCGCTGCGCTATCGCGACTTCATCGCGTGGCTCGGCACGCGCGACCGCGAGGCCGACGAGCGGTTCTGGACCGGGCGGCTCGCGCGTCTCGACGCACCGACGCTGATCGCCGAGCGCGTGGCCGACCGCGCGGATGCCGACATGGTCACGTGGCGCGCGACGATCGACGCGGCGGCGACGACGCGTGTCGCGCAAACGGCGCGGGCGCTGAAGCTGACCGTCAACACGCTGGTGCAGGGCGCCTGGGCGCTCGCGCTGCAGCGCATGACGCACCAGCCGGCCGTCGCATTCGGTGCGACCGTCGCGGGCCGTCCCGATGCGCTCGCGGACGTCGACACGGTGCTCGGCCTTTTCATCAACACGCTGCCCGTCATCACGGCACCCGCGCCGCAACAACGCGCAGCCGACTGGCTGCAAGCGCTGCAACGCGAAAACGCGGCTGCCGCCGAGCATGCGCATACGCCGCTTGCCGACATCCAGCGCTGGGCACGCGGCGCCGGCGGCGCACTGTTCGACACGCTGGTCGTGTTCGAGAACTATCCCGTCGACGAGGCGGTGCGCGACGCCGATTCGCGCGCACTCACACTGAGCGGCGTGCGCAGTATCGAGTCGACCGATTTCGCGCTGACGCTCGTGATCGAGAGCGGCGCCGAACTGACGATCGACTACGGCTACGACACCGCACGCGTCGACGCGCATCAGGTCGAGCGCTGGCACCGCGCGTTCGCTTGTGCGCTCGATGCGCTGGCCCGCACGCCGGACGCGCTGCTCGGCACGCTGTCGATCGCCGACGACGCGACGCGCGACGCACTTGCGCGCGCGCAGGACACCGCGCGGACGTGGCCGGATGCGCAACGGCAGCCGCTGCATCTGCAATTCGCGGCCGCCGCACGGGCAACACCCGACGCGATCGCGCTCGAATACGCGGATGTCCACGGTGGCGTGCAGCGCGCGACCTATCGCGAGCTCGACCTGAACACGACACGCGTCGCCGCCGCATTGCGCAGGCGCGGCGTGCGGCCCGACACGCCGGTCGCGCTGTGCGTCGAGCGTTCGTTCGACATGGTGACGGCGCTCGTCGGCGTGCTGAAGGCCGGCGCCGCGTACCTGCCGGTCGATCCCGACTATCCGGCCGAGCGCATCGCGTACCTGCTGCGCGACGCGCGGCCCGCGGTCGCGATCACGCAGGCGCATCTGCGCGAGCAGGTCGAGGCCGCGCTCGGCGATGAAGCGCCGACGCAACTGCTGACGGTGGCCGATCTGCTTGCGGACGAGGCGTGCGAAGTGGCCGATGCCGCCGCCGACGTCGCAACCGACGTCGACGACGCACGGCTCGCGTACCTGATCTATACGTCCGGCTCGACCGGCAAGCCGAAGGGCGCCGGCAACACGCACGGCGCGCTCGCGAACCGGATCGCGTGGATGCAGCACGCGTACCGGCTGACGCGCGACGACGTCGTGCTGCACAAGACGCCGTTCGGCTTCGACGTGTCGGTGTGGGAATTCGTGTGGCCGCTCGCGACCGGCGCGAAGCTCGCGATCGCCGCGCCCGGCGACCACCGCGATCCGGCCCGCCTCGCGGCCGCGATCCGTGCGCACGGCGTGACGGTGCTGCACTTCGTGCCGTCGATGCTGGCCGCGTTCGCCGCGTATCTCGACGATTTTTCGGCCGCCACGCAATGCGACAGCGTGCGCCTGATCGTCGCGAGTGGTGAGGCGCTCGCGCCCGAACTCGTCGCGAAGGTCGCGCGCCTCGTGCCGAACGCGACGCTCGTGAACCTGTACGGGCCCACGGAAGCCGCGATCGACGTGTCGCACTGGACCTGCGGCCCCGACGACGCCAGCGCCGTCGCGGTGCCGATCGGCCATCCGATCGCGAACCTGCAACTGCACGTGCTCGACGCGGCCTGGCAGAGCGTGCCGGCCGGCGCGACCGGCGAACTGTATCTGGCGGGCGCGGGCCTCGCGCGTGGCTATCTCGGCCGCCCGGGGCTGACTGCCGAGCGTTTCGTGCCCGATCCGTTCGTGCCCGGCGCCCGCATGTATCGCACCGGCGACCTCGCGCGGCGTCGCGCCGACGGCGCGCTCGACTACCTCGGCCGCGTCGACATGCAGGTGAAGCTGCGCGGCCAGCGGATCGAGCCGGGCGAGATCGAGGCGCTGCTGCGCGCCGCGCCCGGCGTGCGCGACGCGGTCGTGATCGTGCGCGACGAGCAGCTGATCGGCTATGTCGCATGTGGCGACTCGGGGCCGCTCGACCGTGCCGCGTTACTGGATTCACTGCGCGCGCAGTTGCCGGCTTACATGGTGCCGTCGCAGCTGATCGAACTCGACGCGCTGCCGGTCACGCCGAACGGCAAGTGCGACCGCCATGCGTTGCCCGCGCCGGTGCGCGAGGCGATCGCGGCCGTCGAGCTCGCAACCGACACGCAGCGCGCGCTCGCGGCGATCTGGCAGCGCGTGCTGCACGTGGACGCGATCGGCCGCGACGACGATTTCTTCCTGCTCGGCGGCCACTCGCTGCTCGCGACGCAGGCCCATGCGCAGGCGAACCTGCACTGGGGCCTCGCGCTGCCGCTGCGCACGCTGTTCGACACCCGCACGCTTGCACGCTGCGCGGACGCGATCGACGCGGCCTGCGCGGCACGCGGCGAGACCGACGCGGCGAGCGCGATCGATGCGCTGCTCGGCGAACTGGAAGCCCAATAAGGATAACGAATGACGAAGGCTCAACCCGACTGGCTCGCGCTTGCGACGCGCTTCACGCAACTGCCGGACGCGCAGCGCGCGGTGTTCATCGACAAGCTCGGCGCGGCCGGCATCGACTTCCGCATGCTGCCGATCCCGCCGCGCACGCCGCGCGCCGACCGCGTGCCGGCATCGTTCGCGCAGACGCGGCTGTGGCTGCACGCGCGCTTGATCGACGCGCCTCACGCGTATCACATCACCGAGCGGCTCGCGCTGACGGGCCCGCTCGACGCGCATGCGCTGCGGCTCGCGTGCGATGCGCTGATCGCGCGCCATGAAGCGCTGCGCACGACCTTCGACGAAGCGGAGGACGGCGTCGCACAGACGATCCATCCGCCGCTGCGCTGCCCTTGGCGTGAGACCGATCTCGAAGCGTTGCCCGACGCGCAGCGCGTCGCGCGCGCCGAAAGCGTCGCAATGGCCGATGAAGCCGAGCCGTTCGATCTCGGCGCGGCACCGCTCGTGCGCGCACACCTGATCCGCTTCGACGCGACGCAACACTGGCTCGCGCTGACCGTTCATCACATCGTGTCGGACGGCTGGTCGTCGGACGTGATGCTGTTTGAACTCGCGGCGTTCTATCGCGCGTATGCGTCGGGGGAACCCGTACCGCTCGCGCCGCTGCCGATCCAGTACGCGGACTACGCGCTGTGGCAGCGCCGCTGGCTCGATGCCGGCGAGCGCGACCGGCAACTGGCGTTCTGGCGGGAGCGGCTCGACCCGCAGCGCGGCGTGCTGACGCTGCCCGGCGCGGCCGCGCGGCCCGTTCGCCGCAGCGCGCGCGGTGCACGTCACGTGTTTTCGCTCGACGCGCGCATCGGTGCGCGGCTGCGCGCGTTCGCAGCCGCGTCGGGCGCGACGCCGTTCGCGGTGTTGCTCGCGGCGCTCGACGCGCTGCTCGCGCGTGCGACCGGCGACGCGCGGATCTGCGTCGGCGTGCCGGCCGCGAACCGCGAGCGCGCGGAAACGGCCGGCCTGATCGGCTTCTTCGTCAACACGCTCGCGATCGACGTCGACGTGCCCGCGCACGGCGATTTCTCGTCGCTGGTCGCGCGTACGCAGCGCGCGCTCGTCGATGCGCAGATGCACCAGGACGTGCCGTTCGAGCAGATCGTCGACGCGCTCGGCGTGCCGCGCAGCGCGAGCCACCATCCGCTGTTCCAGGTGATGGCCGCGTACGGCGAGCGCCGCGCGCTGCCGGCGCTGGGCGCGGCATCGGCAACCTTGCTGCCGTCCGGCACGCCGTCCGCGAAATTCGACCTGACGCTTTCCGTCGAGGCGACGCCCGACGGCACGTTCGATGCCGCGTTCATCCATGCGCTCGACCTGTTCGACGGCGATGCGATCGCGCGGCTGGCCGCGCGCTTCGTCACGCTGCTCGCCGGTGCGCTCGCGCGCCCCGACGTGCCGATCGGCGATCTCGACTGGCTGCCGGCCGACGAACGTGCGCAACTGTTCGCGTGGAACGCGCCGGCGGGCGCGGCCGAAGCCGAGCCGTTCGTCCCGGTCCACGCGCGCATCGCCGCGCATGCGCACGTGCGGCCCGACGCACGCGGTGTCGCCGACATCGATCGCGCGCTGACGCGCGGTGAGGTCGACGCGCGCGCGGCACGCATCGCGCGTAACCTCGTCGCGGCCGGCGTGCGGCCCGAAATGCGCGTCGGCGTCGCGCTGCAGCGTTCGGTCGACCTGCTGGTCGCGCTGATCGCGGTGCTGAAGTCGGGCGCCGCGTTCGTGCCGCTCGATCCGGCCCATCCGCGCGAACGCCTCGCGCAGATCGTCGGCGATGCGGGCATCGCGCACGTGCTGACCGACGGCGCGAGCGCCGCATCGCTGCCCGAGCTGCCGGCACTGCGCGTCTGGCGCGCGGACGAAGTCGACGCACTCGACGAAGCCGCGGACGTCGCACTGCCGGACGTGTTGCCCGGTCATGCGGCATACGCGATCTACACGTCGGGCTCGACCGGCAAGCCGAAAGGCGTGATCGTCGATCACGCGGCGTTCGCGCGGCATTGCGTGGCGATCGCCGAGCGCTATGGCGCGGGCGAGAACGACGTGTTCCTGCTGTTCCAGTCGATCAACTTCGACGGCGCGCATGAAGGCTGGTTTTCGCAATACCTGTCAGGTGCCGCGGTGTCGGTGACGGCCGACGTGCTGTGGCCGCCGGCGCAGACCTGCGCGATGATGATTCGCGACGGCGTGACGATGACCTACGTGCCGCCCGGCTGCGCCGCGCAGCTCGCCGAATGGGCGCTCGTGCACGGCGCGCCGCCGACGTTGCGCTCGTTGACCGTCGGCGGCGAAGCCACCTCGCGCGAAGCGTTCGCGATGCTGCGCCGCGCGATGCCGAACGTGCGCGTGGTCAACGGCTACGGCCCGACCGAAACCGTGATCACGCCGACGCTGTGGATGTTCCGCCCCGGCGACGATCTCGCGAAGCTGGGCGACGCCGCGTATCTGCCGATCGGCACGCTGGTCGGCGCGCGCACCGCGCACGTGCTCGACGCGCGGCTGCATCCGCTGCCGGTCGGCGTGATCGGCGAACTGTACCTGGGCGGCGAGGGGATCGGCGTCGCGCGCGGCTACCTCGATCGTCCCGCGCTGACGGCCGAGCGCTTCGTGCCCGATCCTTACGGCGCGCCGGGCGCGCGCCTGTATCGCACGGGCGACCTCGTGCGGCGTCGCGCGGATGGCGTGTTCGACTTCATCGGCCGCGTCGATCATCAAGTGAAACTGCGCGGACTGCGCATCGAGCTCGGCGAGATCGAGGCGCAGCTGGCCGCGCACGACGCGGTGCGCGAAGCGTGCGCGGTCGTGCACGGGCAGGGCGCGCAGGCGCAGCTCGTCGCCTACGTCGAACTGACCGCCGACGCGCAAGCGGCCGCGCAACCGGTCGAAGCCGCGACGCTCGACGCGCATCTGCGCCGCACGCTGCCTGACTACATGGTGCCCGCGCAACTGATCGTGCTCGACGCGCTGCCGCGCAACGCGAACAGCAAGGTCGACCGTGCGCGGCTGCCGGCGCCCGTGCGCGTCGAACGCGCATACGAAGCGCCGCACGACGGCGACGAAACCGCACTCGCGGCGATCTGGCGCGACGTGTTGAACGTCGAACGCGTCGGTCGCCGCGATCACTTCTTCGAACTCGGCGGCCATTCGCTGGCGGCGGTGCGCGTCGCGACGCGCGTCGCCGAGCGGCTCGGCCGCGACGTGCCGGTGCGCGCCTTGTTCGAAGCGCCGGTGCTCGCGCAATACGCACGCCACGTGGCCGATGCGCCGCGCGCCGCGCACGGCGGTGCCACCGTACCGGGCATCGCGGTGGTCAAACCCGATGCGTTCGGCGTATGGCCGCTGTCGCCCGCGCAGCTCGGCCTGTGGTTCCTGTGGCGCGCGCAGCCGGACAGCGCCGCGTACAACATTCCGGTCGCGCTGCGCGTGCGCGGTCCGCTCGACGTCGATGCACTGCGCGCCGCGTTCTCGGCTGCGGTGGCTGAGCACCCGGCGCTGCGCACGCGGCTCGTCGCGCGCGACGGCATGCCGCCGGGTCAGCGGATCGACATCGCGCCGCCCGTCGCGCTGCCGCTCGTCGACTTGTCCGAGCTGCCCGATGCGCTCGCCCGCGCGGCGGCGCTGACCGATGCCGACGCACTCGCGCCGTTCGATCTCGCGGCCGATGCGCCGCTGTGGCGCGCACGCGTGCTGCGGCTCGGCGCGGACGATCACGTGTTGTCGGTGACGATCCATCACATCGTGTCGGATGGCGAATCGATCGAGCTGTGGCTCGACGCGGTGCGCGCAGGCTATGTCGATCTGGTGCGTGGCGGAGCGGAACCGGTGTCGACGCCGCCTCAAAACATGTCGCAGCTCGTGCTGCCCGGGCCGTGCCACCCGGCCCGCGTCGCGTACTGGCGCGACGCGCTGGCCGACCTGCCGCCGCCCGTGCTGCCACGGCGCGCCAACGCGCCGGCCGTCCCGCAATGGCGTGCGGCGCGCATCGCGTTCGAATTTGACGCATCGTTGATCCGTGCCGCGCGCGACGCCGCGTCGGCCGCGCACGCGACACTGCCGATGCTGCTGCACGCGGCGCTCAACACCGCGCTGTTCCGCGTGACCGGTGCGGCCGATCAGCCGGTCGGCGTCCTGGCATCGACGCGCGAGCTGACGGGTGATGCCGCGCGCGATGCGCTCGGTCTCTTCATCAATTCGGTGGTCGTGCGCACACGGCTCGACACGTCGGCCCGCCGCTCGGACGTGCTCGCGCAGGTGCGCGATACGGCGCTCGCCGCGTATGCGCACGCCGACGTGCCGTTCGCCGACGTCGTCGCCGCGCTGCGCGCGCCGCGTACCGCGCAGGCCAATCCGCTGTTCCAGGTGATGTTCAACTACCTGCGCCCGACCGGTGCCGCCGCACGCGACTGGGCCGGCTTGTCGCTTGCCGAGTTCGATGACGTGCGTCATCGCGTCGTGTTCACGCTCGAGCTGGACGTCGTCGAGCATCCGGACGGCCGCGTGAGCGCTGCGTTCTCGTATGCGGACGAACTGCTCGACGGCGATTTCGTCGACGCGCTCGTCGACCTCTATCACGACGAGGTCGCGCGTTTCGCCGGCGCGCCGGAAGCGGCGCTCGGCGCGCCCGACGCGCTGTTCACCGCGCCGGCGGCGGTCGCAGCCGCACCGGCCGGCGGCGCGGCGATGCAGGTCATGACGACATCGTGGGCGCCGGACGCGGCAGCCGCGCTCGCCGCGCTGTGGTCGGACACGTTCGCGACGGCCGCGCCCGCACCCTGTGCCGATCTGTTCGAAGCGGGTGCGACTTCATTCGACGTGGTGCGCTTCGTCGATGCGGCCGGCCGCGCCGGGCTCGCGCTGACGGTGGCCGACGTATTCGCGTCGCCGACGCTCGCGGCGCTCGGCGCGCGTATCGATGCGTCGGCCGAAACGGAGCAGGAGGTGCGCGATGCTGGCTGAAGTGCGTCCGGACGGATTCACGATGCCGGATACGTGCCGTCTCGCGTTCGCGGACGGCCTGTTCGCCGTACGCGACGACGCGGAGATCCGCGTCGCGCAGGGCGACGGCATCGGCGCGCAGCTGCTGCGCGCGCAGCTCGCGGACGACGGCACGCTGCGCCTCGTCGCGTACAACCATCGCGCGGCACCGGGCGACCAGCGCCGCGCGCTGCTGGCCGCGCTCGCCGCCGCGTTTTCCGACGACGCGCGCCGCGCGGCGATCCGGCTCGACCCGGCCGCGTGGCCGGCGGTCGCGCTCGATGCGCTGCGCGCGAGCGGCGTGCTCGGCGACGGCGGCCTGTGCATGCGTGAAGGCTGGGCGCAGCAAGCCGATCTGTGGCGCGTCGGCACGCCGCTGCCATGTGCGACGCTGCCGATGCTGACCGACGGCCGGCGGCATCCGCGCCGGCCGCCCGCGCCGCGCGGTGACGTGTATGCGCGCGACCTGCCGGCACTCGGCGTGCGTTTCACGCTGCGCGGCTGGCAGCCGGGCGAGGACGCCACGCGCCTGGCGAACTGGTTCGACGCGCCGCGCGTGCGCGACGGCTGGCCGGGCACGCAGCCCGGCGCACACGGCACGGCGCCCGATGCCGATCCGCACGTGAGCCCGCTCGTCGGCTGCTTCGACGGCGAACCCTTCGCGTACGTCGAGGCGTTCTGGCTGAAGGAAGACCCGCTCGCGCCGCACGTCGGCGCGCGCGATTACGACCGCGGGCTGCGGATGCTGGTCGGGGAATCGCGCTGGCGCGGCCCGCATTGCGTGGCGGGCTGGCTGCCGTCGGTCGTGCATTACCTGTTTCTCGACGATCCGCGCACCGAAGCGGTCGGCTGCGCGGTCCCGGCCGGCCGCGCGCGGGTCGTCGACACCCTCGCGCGGCACGGCTTCGCGCGGCAGCGCCGCCTGGCGCTTGCCGACGGGCAGCCGCTGTGGATGCGCACGCTGCGCGAGACCTTCTTCTCCGGCCGTCACGTCTGACGGGCCGGATTCACCGACAAGGGAGCTGAGAGACATGCAGAGAGAAACCGTATTCGACCTGATCGGCGTCGGCTTCGGGCCGTCGAACCTGGCGCTGGCCGTGCGCCTCGCGGAACGCAACGGCACGCGCCCGCTCGCGCATTGCTTCGTCGAACGCCAGCCGGAATTCGGCTGGCACCGCGGCATGCTGCTTGACGACTGCCGGATGCAGATCTCGTTTCTGAAGGATCTCGTCACGATGCGCGATCCGAAGAGCCGCTACACGTTCATCAACTACCTGTTCGAACGCGGCCGGCTGAACGAATTCGTCAACCTGAAGAACTTCTATCCGACCCGCATCGAATTCCACGACTATCTGAGCTGGGTCGCCGACGCATTCGACGAGCACGTCCATTACAGCGAAACCGTCACCGCGATCGAGCCCGTGCGCGGCGACGGCGCGCGGATCGACGCGCTGCGCGTGCTGTCGCGCGATGCGGCCGGCCGCGAGCGCCAGCGCGTGACGCGCGCGCTGTCGGTCGGCGTCGGCGGCACGCCGGCGGTGCCGGACGCGTTCGCCGCGCTCGGCCGCGATCGCGTGATCCATTCGTCGTCCTACCTGACCGACATCGACCGGCTGGTCGCAGCGCCGGACGGCGAGCGCCGCCGCGTCGCGGTGATCGGCGCGGGGCAGAGCGCGGCCGAGGTGTTCATCGACCTCGCGCGCCGTTTCCCGCACGTCGACGCGAGCCTCGTGATGCGGGCAGGCGCATTGAAACCGGCCGACGACAGCCCGTTCGTCAACGAGATCTTCAGCCCCGAGTTCACCGACGTCGTCTACGCGCAGCCGCACGACGCGCGCCGCGCGCTGCTCGAGCGCTATCGCGACACCAACTACGCGGTGGTCGATCGGCCGCTGATCGAGCAGATCTACGAAATGCTGTACCTGCAGCGCATCGACGGCACGCCGCGCCATGCGCTGCTCGCGAACAGCGCGATCGAGGCCGCGGTGCGCACCGCCGACGGCCGCATCGAGCTGACGCTGCGCGACCGGATGAACGGCGCGACGCGCGTCGAACGCTTCGACGCGCTCGTGCTCGCGACCGGCTACCGGCGCGACACGCATTCGACGCTGCTCGAAGGGCTCGCGCCGCATCTGGGCGATGCGCTCACGCGCGGCGACGTCACGCGCGACTACCTGCTCGCCACACCCGGGCACTTCGCGCCGCGCATCTACCTGCAAGGCTGCTGCGAAGACAGCCACGGCCTGTCCGACACGCTGCTGTCGGTCCTGGCGCGCCGCGCGGACGAGATCTGCGCGTCGCTCGAAGAAGGGGCCGCGCCCGCCGATGACGATGGCGCGGCCCGGGCACTGCATGAACAACGACATCAAGACGGGGCGAGCGCGGGCCGCATGGCTTTCGCTCTTTGACAAAGGCGCGGTCGGAGACCGCATCGGAAAAGTGGAGCAGAGAAAGATGGAGTGGGCAACAGGCACGCGTGTGCGTGCGATCGCAGCCGCGGCGAGCGTGGCGTTCGGGATGGCGGCAGGGCACGCATACGCGCAGACGGCGCCGGCCGTGAACGCAGGCGCCGCCGCGTCGGCCGGCAATGTGCAGAACGGCGCGACGTCCGGCACGCTGCCGGCGATCAACGTCAACGCGGGCTCGGAGGGCGACGGCACGGTCGGGCTCGTCGCGAAGCGCAGCAGGACCGGCACCAAGACCGATACGTCGATCAACGAAATCCCGCAGACGATCAACGTCGTCACCGCGCAGCAGATCGAGATGACCGGCGCGACCGACGTGAACGCGGCGCTGCGCTACGTGCCGGGCTTCTCGTCGTACGGCTCGGACAACCGCTCCGACTGGTACGCGGCACTGCGCGGCTTCACGCCGACCGCGTACGTGAACGGCCTGCAGGTGCCGAACACGCTGAACCTGTCGAGTTGGCGCGTCGATCCGTACATGATCGACAGCATCACCGTGCTGCGCGGGCCGACGTCGGTGCTGTACGGTGCCGGCGACCCGGGCGCGATCATCGACGTGCAGACCAAGACGGCCGACGGCGAGCGCGTGCGCGAAGCCGGCGTGCAGTTCGGCAACTACGCGCGCAAGCAGTTCATGATCGATGTCGGCGACAAGCTCGACGCGGATGGCAAGTACGCGTACCGGTTCGTCGGCGTCGCCCGCGACGGCAACGCGCTGACGGGCCCGAACAACGACCAGCGCGTCGCGCTCGCGCCGTCGTTCCGCTGGCGCCCGGACGCGGATACGTCGCTGACGCTGTCCGCCACGTATCTGCAGGACTGGGGCGACATCTCGTCGAACTTCCTGCCGGCGCAAGGCACGGTGCTGCCGAACCCGAACGGGCAGCTCGACAAGGACGTCTATGGCGGCGACCCCGATTTCAACTACTACCGCAAGAAGCAGTGGTCGCTCGGCTACCAGTTCGAGCGGAACCTGAACGCGATGTGGACGTTCCGGCAGAACGTGCGCTGGATGCACCTGTCGCTCGACAACGGCTCCGTGTTCGGCGCGGGCTTCGCCGACGGCAGCCTGACCGACATCAACCGCTGGGCCGGCGTGTTCCAGACGAACTACAGCCGCTTCGACATCGACAACAACCTGCAGGGCCGCTTCGGCACGGGGCCGCTCGAGCACACGCTGCTGCTCGGCTTCCAGTACAACCGGCAGACCGCTACCGACAGCGAATGGCTGGCCGCCGCGCCGACGCTGAACATCTACAACCCGGTCTATACGCCGGTCACGCTGTCCGTGTTCTCGCCGCCGAACACCACGTACCGCACCAACACGTACACGACGATGAACACGTTCGGGCTGTACGTGCAGGACCAGGTCAAGTGGAATCGCTGGACGCTGACGCTCGGCGGCCGCGAGGACTGGGTGAACCAGCGGATGGACGACCGCGAGGGCGGCACGCAGTCGAAGGCCGACATCACGGCGTTCACCGGCCGCGTGGGCCTCACGTACCAGGGCGACTACGGGCTGTCGCCGTACATCAGCTACGCGACGTCGTTCAACCCGCTGATCGGCGTGAATCTGTATGGCGGCGGGCTGCCGCAACCGACGCGCGGCAAGCAGATCGAGGCCGGCTTGCGCTGGCAGCCGCCCGGCAAGAACATGATGCTGAGCGCGGCGATCTACCAGATCAACCAGACCAACGTGCTCACGTCGACGCCGCTCAATCTCGATTCGTCCGGCACGACGTCCGTCCAGACCGGCGAAGTGCGTTCGCGCGGGATCGAGCTGAACGCGACCGGCAAGCTCACGCGGAACCTGTCGCTGATCGCGTCCTACGTCTACCAGGACGTGAAGAACGTGAAGGCCAACGACGCATCGCTGAACAACTGGCCGGTCGACATTCCGCGGCCGCGTCAGATGGCGTCGCTGTGGGCGGACTGGACGTGGCACACGGGGCCGCTCACGGGCTTCGGCCTGGGCGGCGGCGTGCGCTACCAAAGTGCGTCGGCCGGTGCGGCGGACAACTCGCTGACGGTCGGGAGCTACACGCTGTTCGACGCGGGCGTGCATTACGACACACGCAACTGGCGCTTTGCCGTGAACGGGACGAACCTGTTCAACCGCCACTACATCAGCGGTTGCCAGTCGACGAGCGTCTGCATTTTCGGTACCGACCGCACGGTGATCGCCACCGCGAAATACAACTGGTGACGCCGCGCGCCGCGGCGCGCCGGTCGGCCCTCGGGCCGGCGCGGGCGGGCCGCGGTGCCGTCGTCCGCTTTTCCATGACGCCTCCATGCCGAAGAAAAATCTCGTCTACATCCAGTCGCTGCGCAACGGCGCGGCCGATCGCGCCGGCCAGCCGGTCGCTTACCAGGGCGGCACGCGCTACATGAAGGCGCCGCTCGAATTCCTCGTCGAGCGCCTGAATGACTCGTCGCTCGGCGAACGCTATGCGCTCCAGGGTGTGATCGTCGACGACGACGAAGGCTCGCCGTCCGATCGCGCGAAGGTCGCGGACTACGGCTTCGCGCGCACGCCCGGCCGCCCGTGGATCCTGCCCGATGGGCTGACCGTGCAGGGCCGGCCGGTCGACGAACTGTTCTGCACGATTGCATCGACGTACCGCCGGTTGCCGCGCGACGCGCGTGAGCGCGTGACGGGCAAGCTGGCGTTCGAGCGCCGCCTGCTCGAACGCCTGCTCGAACTCGACGCCGACGTGGTCGTGCTCGACGGGCTGCTCGTGATCCTCGACGAGCTCGTGCGTCCCGGCGCGCGCTTTCATCGTCGCATCGCGAACATCCACCCCGGCATCACGGCCGACGATTCGCCGTACCAGAGGCGCGGTGCGTGGGCGACGCTCGACGCGCTGCACGGCGCGCGCGGCGAACGGGTCGACTGGGCGACCGGCGCGACCTCGCGCGTCGAACCCGTGACGATGACGGGCGCTTCGTTCCACTACGTCGACAACGGCATCGATTCCGGCGAGGTGATCTGCGACGTGCTCGACACGCCGATCGCGCCGGACGACACGATTCTCGAACTGCGCTGGAACAACTTCCAGCGCAGCCTGTTTCCGGCGCTCGAGCGGGGGCTGCACATCCTCGCCGATCGCCACGACGCGGGAGCACTGTGATGGAAGACACGCTGACGAAACCGGCCGACAAGGAAGCGGACGCCGTCGAAGGCGAGGTCGCCGCGGCGCTGGACGGCGCCGCGCACGGGCAGGAGCCGCCCGCCACCGAGCGCACGCTCGACACGTGGCGGCCCGACGATCCGCCGGCCGCGCTGCTCGCGGAGTTCGTCGCGCTGTTCAATACGGAAACGCGGCACGATGCGGCGACGGTGTCGGTGCCGCTTGGCGGCGCCGATCCGGCGGCTATCGCGTCGTACGTCACGCGCGCGGTGCGCGACGGCGTGATCGATGACGCACGGATCGCGGGCGACCGGCTGCGCCTCGCCGCATCGCGTGCGACGTTCTGGCAGAATCCGCGGCCGTGGCTGAAGGCGCCCGCATCGGGCGGGATGCCGCTGCGCTACACGATCACGAACGGCCACCGGCATCCGGTGCGGCCGCCGTCGCCGGCCGGCGAGATCTATTCACGCTACATGCCGCAGGTCGGGATGACGTTCAGCCTGCGCACCGTCGACATCGCTACGCATGCGCAGTTGTTCAGCGACTGGATGAACCTCGATCGCGTCGCGCATTTCTGGGACCAGCGCGGCACGCTCGACGAACACGCCGCCTATCTCGCGGAGCGGCTCGCCGATCCGCACATGCATCCGATGATCGGCTATTTCGACGATACGCCGTTCGGCTATTTCGAGTTCTACTGGGCGAAGGAGGACCGGCTCGCGCCGTTCTACGACGCGCACGACTACGATCGCGGGCTGCACTTGCTGATCGGCGATTCACGCTTCCAGAGCGCGGGCAAGCTGCATGCGTGGTGGAGCGGGGTGCTGCATTACATGTTCGTCGACGAACCGCGCACGCAGCGGCTCGTGGGCGAGCCGCGCGTCGATCACGTGCGGCATATCGCGTATATGCACCGGCTCGGGTTCTACACGCTGAAGGAGTTCGACTTCCCGCACAAGCGCGCGGCGCTCACCGTGATGGAGCGCGAAACATTCTTCGACACTTTCCGGTTGCCGTGACGGGATGGGCGCGCGAAGGGTCGATTCGCAAATGTCGACGTTTCGCGCGACTTGAAAGGGGGCACACATCGGCCGTTCGGGATATGGATCGGGCGGCATGAGGAAGAATGGATCGCTCCCTCAATGCAGACAGGTCGTGACGACATGGCAAGCACATCCGCAGCAACATCAAGCGCAATCCCCGGCTCGTATGCCTCGACGTTGACATATGCTGGCATATGTCTAGAATGGGCGCATCGTACTCCCATGGAGTGGCTCATGCGCACCGTATCCATTTTCAAGAACGCCAGGAACCAGGCAATCCGCATCCCGAAGGACATGGAATTCGAGGGTGTGACGGAACTCGAGATCCGTCGCGAGGGCGACACGCTGCTGCTGCGTCCGGTGCGGCCGACATGGCTGTCGTTGGCGAGTGAACCGCTGGCCGATGCCGACTTCCTCGTCGAGCGCCCGGCTGTCATCGAAGCCGGTCGTTTCGACCTGTCCGGCACGGATGGCGACGCACAAACGGAGTCGGGCCGGTGACAACGCTCTACATGCTCGATACGAACATCTGTTCGTTCATCATGCGCGAGCGGCCGCCCGCGGTGCTGTCCCGGCTGCAGTCGTGCGTCAACGCGCAGCACCGGATCGTCGTGTCGGCGATTACCTATGCCGAAATGCGATTCGGCGCGGTCGGCAGAAAGGCATCGCCGAAGCATGCGGAACTCGTGACGACGTTTGTCGCGCGGCTGGACGGCGTGCTGTCGTGGGATACCGCGGCGGTCGACGCAGCGGCTGCGATTCGTGTCGACCTTGCCACACGCGGGACACCGATCGGCGCGAACGATGCATCGATCGCCGGTCATGCGATCGCGGCCGGTGCCGTGCTCGTCACGAACAATGGTCGCGAATTCAGCCGCGTCGCGGGGTTGTCGCTCGAAGACTGGGCGGCCTCGGCCTAGGGCCGTGAATGTGCGATGGCGTTGCGGTCGCGCGGCCGCACGTCACGTCCGAGTCCCGGGCGAATCGGTGAGAAAGGCGTCGCGGAATGCGTCGAGATACCGGTCGGCGTCGTCGCTGAATTCGCCCGGCAGCAGCGCGAACGCGCGTGCCTGCAGATCCTGCCCGAGCGTCGCGTAGATCGCTGCGTCGGATAACAGCGCGCGGATCGCATCGTGCGTTTGCGGCGAAGCAATCCGCCTTGCATCGCGCGCCAGCAGCGCGGCCGCCGCCAGTTCAGGCTGGAAACCGTGCCGCTCGAGCAGGTCGGGCGCGACGTCCCAGATCCGCTCGCGATTACCCGCGTCGTGAAAATGCGTGAGCAGGAACAGCAGGTCGTACGCGTCGCTGTTCTGGCGTGCGCGCCGATCCTTCCACGCGAGCAACTTCAACAGCGCAAGGGCCGGCAGGCTCGCCACCGGCACCTCGATGCCGGCCGCGATCGACACGACCAGCGCCGTATCGACCGCCTCCTGAAAGCCCAGCACGTTCAGCACGAAATCGCCGCCCGGTGGCCACGCGATTTCGCCGGGTGGCGCCTCGAGCGGCCCGAACGGCACGAGATCGAGCTCCGTGCGAAAGCCTTGCGTCCCGCTGTCGAACAGCAGTTTCTGCTGATGCTTCGGCGCGCGTGCGAATTGCTTCGTCGCGACGAGCGCATCGATGAGCCGTTCGTGAAACGGCCAGCTCACCGCGCACACCGCGACGTCGACGTCCCGCGTCGCACGCACCGGCCGGATGCCGTGGACATGCCACATCAGGATGTCGCGTGCGGTCGCGCCGGCGACGACGAATGCCGCGTCGAGCTGCGCGCAAGCCGCACGGACCGCCTGCAGCAACGCGACCGCCGCCGGCTCGAGCGGCCGGCGCGCGTCGACTTCAAGCGGGCGGGTGGGCGAGGTATCGGTCATGGATGTGTTCGGCGGCGGCAAGATTGCGGCTGTCTCCGGACGAGACGAGATCCGCGTAGATCAGCAGCGGCGGCACGAGCGGCACGTCCTGCTCGCGCCAGTCGAGCGCCGGCGACGGCGGCCAGAATGCTTCGAGCAGCTCGACGTCGCCGCGCTCGTCCGGGCGCAGGCGCGCCTGGAGCAGCAGGCGGTTCGACACGGCGCCGTGCGTATAGACGGTGACCGCGGCCGGCTTCAGGTCGTGCGTCAGCAGGTCGGCCGCAGGTTCGCCGCCGAGCCGCGCGTCGAATGCCGCGAAATCGAAACCGCGCCACCAGTCGGGCGCGAGCGCGGCAAACCGCCGGCTCGGCAATTTCGCGCGCAGGCGGCTCGGGTACAGCGCGACCCATTCCTGCACGAAGCGCGGCCAGTCGGTAAACGCGCGTTCGCCGTTGCGCCGCTGCGCGATGAGGCCGCGTGCGATCAGATCGTCCATTGCGAGATTGACCGTGCCGAGCGCGACGCCCGACGCGGCGGCGATCGCCCGGAGCGGTTGCGTGACGAGGCTCGGCTGCGTCGCGAGCGCGAACATCACGGCGAGCCCCTTGGGTGTCGTCGCGCGCGATGCCTGCCGGCGTGGCGTGCGTGCAGGTTTCGGCCGGCCGGAGATCATCACCGTCGCCTCCGGCTGGATCAGGCACGCGTTGCCGGCGGTATCGATAAACGGGATGTCGTGCTCGATCAGGCGGGCGGCCAGTTCGGCCGATAAATACGGCGCGACCAGCATCAGCGGCCGCTCGGCGGACGCTGGAGGAGCGCGGCGGCGTAACGCGGCGAGCGCGCCTTGCAGCGATTCGACGCCGACGCTCACAACCACCGGCATCTCGAATGTTTGCCCGGCAATGCCGAAGCGGATCATCGCGTCGGCATGCGCGTTGTATGCGGCCGGCATGCGCACGGGCCGTGCGTTGAAGCGCCGGGTCGCGCGTTCGAACGCGGCACAGGCTTCGTCGAGCACATGCTGTTCCGTTATCGGCAGGGTGGCGTGCTGGGGCATCGGGGCGGATCGCTTGTTCACTTTTTCACGAGTGTATGCAAAAAATGTACATCCGTCAAAAAATGAACAAAGACGCTCAACCAGTTGATATGACGGAATTATTCCGGAATGACGAACGGCGATCAACGCGCACTCCAACCTGAAAAATCGAGACGGAACACGCAGTATCGCGAATCCCGCTCGCGGGCGGCAGTCGCCCGCATGACCGTTTTCTTCCGCCGTGCGATTCGTCGTGCGCCCCGACGATTGGCAGGCAACCTCAGGTTGTCGCCGTGACGACTTTCTGTCTTTTCGGTTGCCGTTCAACCGATTATCCTTGCCTGCACATTCCCCACGGAACCCAGGAGACGACACCGTGACGCACAGCGTGATCCCCGCAGGCCTCGCCGACGAAATGATCGAGATCCGGCGCCGCATTCATGCCCACCCCGAGCTGGGTTTCGAGGAATTCGCGACGAGCGACCTCGTCGCCGGGCAGTTGCAGGCGTGGGGCTATACGGTGCATCGCGGGCTCGGCGGCACGGGGGTCGTCGCGCAGCTGAAGGTCGGCAACGGTACGCAGCGCCTCGGCCTGCGTGCCGACATGGACGCGCTGCCGATCCACGAATCGACCGGCCTGCCGTACCAGAGCACGATCCCCGGCAAGATGCACGCGTGCGGCCACGACGGCCACACGGCGATGCTGCTCGCGGCCGCGAAGCACCTGGCGCGCGAGCGCCGCTTTTCCGGCACGCTGAACCTGATTTTCCAGCCGGCCGAGGAAGGGCTCGGCGGCGCGAAGAAAATGCTCGACGACGGGCTGTTCGAGCAGTTCCCGTGCGACGCGATCTTCGCGATGCACAACATGCCGGGTTTCCCGACGGGCAAGTTCGGCTTCCTGCCGGGGCCCTTCATGGCGTCGTCGGATACCGTGATCGTCGACGTGCAGGGGCGCGGCGGCCACGGCGCGGTGCCGCACCGGGCGATCGACCCGGTCGTCGTGTGCGCGCAGATCGTCGTCGCGCTGCAGACGATCGTGTCGCGCAACGTGTCGCCGCTCGACATGGCGATCGTCACGGTGGGCGCGATCCACGCGGGCGAGGCGCCGAACGTGATTCCCGACCGCGCGCAGATGCGCCTGTCCGTGCGCGCGCTGAAGCCGGAGGTGCGCGACCTGCTCGAGACGCGCATCAAGGAAGTCGTTCATGCGCAGGCGGCCGTGTTCGGCGCGACCGCGACGATCGACTACCAGCGCCGCTACCCGGTGCTCGTCAACGACGCGGAGATGACCGCGTTCGCACGCGGCGTCGCGCGCGAGTGGGTCGGCGAGGCGAACCTCATCGACGGGATGGTGCCGCTCACCGGCAGCGAGGATTTCGCGTTCCTGCTCGAGAAGCGGCCGGGCTGCTACCTGATCATCGGCAACGGCGACGGGGAGGGCGGCTGCATGGTGCACAACCCCGGTTACGACTTCAACGACGCGGCATTGCCGACCGGCGCATCGTACTGGGTCAAGCTGGCCGAGACGTTCCTGGTGTGACGCCGCGGCGCATCGATGCGGGCGCCGCCGCCCGTTGCACACCCGCGCGGCCGTGAAACCGGGCGCGCGGGATGCGCGCCGATTTGACGCTCCTTGACATCGACGACACGGTGCGCGTGCTACGCTGCGCGCGACGCCGGATCGGCTCGATGAATACAGGTGTGGACGACATGCGAAAACAGTTTCTGACCGTGCTGACGGCTTGCGCGGTCGGCGTTCTGGCGGCCGGGTGCGACGACCAGAAGGTGGCTGACGCGGTGAATGCGATCAAGCCCGATCCGATGGCGTTCGGCAATCTGCAGCCGGGCGTCTCGACGACCGAGGACGTGCTGCGCCAGGCTGGCAAGCCCGAGATGGTCAGGCAGGGCGAGGACGGCTCGCAGCGGTTCGAGTATCCGCGCGGCCCGTACGGCACGAGCACGTACATGCTCGATTTCGGGCCGGACGGCCGACTCGTGTCGATCACTCAGGCACTGACGGCGGCGAACATCGCGAAGGTCGTGCCGGGGATGTCGAAGGACGACGTGCGGCAGCTGCTCGGCAAGCCGACCGAGGTCGCGCAATACGCGTTGAGTCATGAAGAAGTATGGAGCTGGCACTGGGCCGAGGGCGGCGTATCGGGCGACGCGATGTTCAATGCGCATTTCTCGCCCGACGGCACCGTGATCCGGACTTCGCGCTCGGAAGCGCCGGGCCGCGAAACGCACTGACATCGCGGCTGCGCGGCATCGGACGGTTTTTCGTCAGAATGCCGTGCCGCCGAACAGCGCGGCCGCCATTTCGGGATTCGACGGCCAGTACATGTGCATGTACGTCGCGACGATCGGGCCCGCGCGATAAACGGCTTCGCCGCTGCCGGGCGCGCCGTCGGGCCGCGCAGCGGTCGCCACCGGTGCCAGCGGCGTATCGAGCCGCGAATAATGAAACGTATGACCGTGCATCGGCCCGGTGCGCGTGTCCAGCTGCTGCATCCCGAGCGCCGCGAACCGGCGCTGCATCGTCGCATGGCCCGACAGCAGGCCGAGCATCGGCGTCGTCGAGCCGTCCGCATCGGTCAGCGATTCGCACAGATACACCATCCCGCCGCATTCCGCGACGATCGGCCGGCTGGCCGCCGCGTGCGCGCGAATCGTCCGCGCAGTCACGGCATTCGCCACGAGCGTCGCCGCATGCAGTTCCGGATAGCCGCCCGGCAGGAACAGCGCATCGCAATCGGGGGGCACGGGTTCGTCGGCGAGCGGCGAAAAGAACCGAAGCTGCGCACCGAGCGCATCGAGCAGCGCCAGATTCGCCGGGTAGATGAACGAGAACGCCGCATCGCGCGCGATCGCGATCCGCTTGCCGGCGAGTGCACGCGGCAGCGGGGCGCGGACGTCCGGTGCCGCGAACGAAACCGCGGGCGGCAATTCGGCGAGCGCCGTCTGCGCGAGCACGTCGGCCACGCGCTCGAGCCGCGCATCGAGGTCGTCGATGTCGGCCGGCTGGTGCAGGCCGAGATGGCGCTCCGGCAGCGCGATGCCCGCATCGGCCGGCACGTGCCCGAGCCAGCGCAAGTCGTCGGGCAACGCCTGCCGCAGCAGTTCCGCATGCCGCGGCGACCCGACGCGGTTTGCCAGCACGCCGTGAAACGGCACCTCGGGGCGGAACCGCGCGAGCCCGAACGCGATCGCCGCGAACGTCTGCGCCATCGACTTCGCGGCAATCACCGCGACGACCGGCACGCCGAACGCGACCGCGAGATCGGCGCTGCTCGGCGTGCCGTCGAACAACCCCATTACACCTTCGATCAGGATCAGGTCCGCGTCGCGTGCGGCATCGGCGAGCAGCGCACGGCAGCCGGCTTCCCCGACCATGCCGAGGTCGAGCGCATGCACGGGGGCGCCGCTCGCGCGTTCGAGCAACATCGGATCGAGAAAATCAGGCCCGGTCTTGAACACGCGCACGCGCCGGCCGAGCCGCCGGTGCAGCCGCGCGAGGCCGGCCGTCACCGACGTCTTGCCCTGGCCGGACGCGGGCGCGCTGACGAACAGCGCGGGGCAGGCCGGCATCGCTCAGAACTCCACGCCGGGCTGCGCCTTCACGCCTTGCTCCTTGTACGGATGCTTGACGAGCCGCATTTCGGTGACGAGGTCGGCCGCATCGATCAGTGCATCCGGCGCATGCCGGCCAGTGACGACGACGTGCACCGAATCCGGCCGCCCGACGAGCGTCGCGAGCACTTCGTCGAGCGGCAGATATTCGTACTTCAGCACGGTGTTCAGCTCGTCGAGGATCACCATCCGGTACTCACCGCTTTCGATCATCCGGCGTGCCTCGTCCCAGCCTTTGCGCGCGGTCGCGATGTCGGCGTCGCGGTTCTGCGTGTTCCACGTGTAGCCGTCGCCCATCGTCACGAAGTCGCATTGCGCGACCGCGCCGAGGAAGTCGCGCTCGGACGTGTGCAGCGCGCCCTTGATGAACTGCACGACGCCGAGCCGCATGCCGTGGCCGAGCACGCGCACGGCCATGCCGAACGCGGCCGTGCTCTTGCCCTTGCCGTTACCTGTGTTGACGATCAGCAGGCCCTTTTCCTGGGTGGCGGCGGCCTGCTTTTTTTCATGGCCGGCGCGGCGGCGTTCGGTCATCCGCTGATGGGATTCGGCATCGGTCTTCATCGGGAATCGTCCTGTCGAAAGCGAAACAAAGGGTTCAGAGCGGGCCGGCTAGCGCGACCGTCACGCCGCCCAGGATGGATTTGGGGCCGAGCAGCCGGCCCCGCGGCGCCGCGAGCCGAGCGCACGGCTCGGCCACGCCCGCGACGCCGAAACGCGCGAGCGCGGCAGCCGACGGGCCGCTCAACGCCGGTTCGGGGCACTGCGCGAGCTGCGCCGCGTCGAACGCGACGAGCGGCCAGCCGCGGCGGGCGCACAGCGTGCGCAGCGGCCGGGCACGCGCCTTGTCGGCAAGCGTCGCGACGATGGCCGGCTCGGCATCCGGGTAGTGCGCCAGCGCCGCGCGGATCGCGGCATCGAGTTGCGCGGCCGTCACGTCCGCGCGAAAACCCACGCCGAGCGCGACGCGCATCATGCACGGCCGCCGAGCGCCGCGCGCACTGCCGGATCGTCGGCGAGCGCCGCGACGCGGCCGATCACGACGATCGCGGGCGAACCGATACCGGTCGCGTCCACGCGTTCGACGACGGTGTCGAGCGTCGCGAGCACGTGCCGCTGCCCGTCACGCGTCGCGTTCTCGATCGCCGCGCACGGCATGTCGCCGGGCATGCCGCCGTCGCGCAGCGCGGCCACGATCGCGTCGAGCCGGCGTATGCCCATGTAGATCACGATCGTCATCCGCGTCGCGGCCAGCGCGCGCCAGTCGGGCTCGTCGGCACCCGCGCCGTGGCCCGTGACGAAGATCACGCCCTGCGCATCGCCGCGATGCGTGACCGGAATGCCGAGCGCGGCCGGGGCCGCGATACCGGCCGTGATGCCGTGTACGACCTCGACCGGGAAACCCGCCGCGCCGAGCGCGAGCAGCTCCTCGCCGCCGCGGCCGAACACGAACGGATCGCCGCCCTTGAGCCGCGCGACGCTGCGGCCTGCGCGCAGATGCGCGAGCATCGCGGCGACGATCGCTTCCTGCGGTGTCGACGCATGGCCGCCGCGCTTGCCGACGTGCTCGATGCGCGCGTCCGCGCGCGCATGGCGCAATACGTCGGGGTTCACGAGGTCGTCGACGAGCAGCACATCGGCCGCGGCGATCGCTCGCACGGCCTTCAGCGTCAGCAGATCGGCGTCGCCGGGGCCGGCGCCGACGAGCCAGGCGCGGCTCATCGGACGCGGCACGGCGCACACCGTGTCGTGGCAGTGGAAAGGGGACGGCGAGCGGCGCATCGGCGGCCGGCGGACAGGCAAGGCATGATGGATCGGGCGAAGCCCGCGCGAACGCGGGCGGGAAGCGCACCCCATCCGTCCCCCGCGGATCGGGCGTTCGGCGAGCAGCGGGCTCGCCCCTTGCGTCGGCCGGTATCCGGGCTGGCCGCTTGCCAGACCGCAGCCTTCCCGCCCGCTGAAGGGCAGTGGCATCGCGGGCGGCCTGGGCGCGTGCGGGGGGAACCGCGGCGCGCGGGCGGCGTACCGTTGCGGGGACAGCACAGGCCGGGCGGGCTTCCGCCTCCTGTTTCCCGTTTAACTGCGTGCGCGGAAATGCGCATGCGAGCACCGAACGCGGCGCATACGATAGCACAGCGGTCGGCCCGCGCGAACCCGCCCCGCGGGCGCCGCGAGCGCCCCGGCACGATGCCGCGGCCGTGCCGAACGCGCCGCGGCGGCCCGTTTCGCCTTGACGCTCCCCGCACCGCCGCCTACACTCGCACGCGTTTTGGTGCTCGCGCGCGCTCCTCCGGCGCGCGCAGTTAAACGGGAAACAGGGAGCCTGGCTGCACCGCAGTCGAGCCAACCTGTGCTGCCCCCGCAACGGTAAGCGAACGCATCGCGCCCAGCGCGATGCAGCGCCGCTTCGCCGCATGCCTGCCGCATGCGGACGACAGCCACTGGATGCCGCGCATCCGGGAAGGCGAAGCGGCGTGTTCGTCAGCCCGGATACCGGCCAGAACGTGGGGTTCAGCGCCGCGGGGAGGCGGCGCATCGTCCACGGCCGCAGCACGCCCGACGCCCGAACGTTGCCCGCTTCCTCCGCCGAACCGTCAGCCGCAGCACGCGCGCGGGCCGGGGCGAGGAACGGCCAGCGGCGCAGGCGGGGCCGACGACGGCCGTGTTGGCATTCACCATGTCGACCGTTCGCAAAGGAGCATCATGCTCGACTCGTTCTTCCGCCTGTTCAACGACAGCCCATCCGGGCTGCGCGGCAAAATCGTCGCGATCTATTCATTGCTCGTCGCATTCAACGTCGGCGCGTGGATCTGGGCCTTCGTCGCGTTTCGCGACCAGCCCGTGCTGCTGGGGACCGCGCTGCTCGCCTACGTGTTCGGCCTGCGCCACGCGGTCGACGCCGACCACATCGCCGCGATCGACAACGTCACGCGCAAGCTGATGCAGGAGGGCCGCAGCCCGCTGGGCGCGGGCCTGTTCTTCTCGCTCGGCCATTCGACGGTGGTGATCGTGATGTCGGTTGTGGTCGCGCTGACCGCGGCGTCGCTCGCGCGCTTCGAGAGCATGAAGACCTGGGGCGGCGTGATCAGCACGAGCGTGTCGGCGTTCTTCCTGCTGGTGCTCGCGGCCGCCAACCTGCTGATCCTGATCTCCGTCTACCGGACGTTTCGCGCAGCCCGCCGCGGCGAGACGATCGTCGACGCCGACCTCGACATGCTGATGAACCAGCGCGGTGTGCTGGCCCGCCTGTTCCGGCCGTTGTTCCGCCTCGTGTCGCGCAGCTGGCACCTGTATCCGGTCGGCTTCCTGTTCGGCTTCGGCTTCGATACCGCGACCGAAATCGCGCTGTTCGGCATTTCGGCCACGCAGGTGCAGGGCGGTCTGTCGTTCTGGTCGGTGATGGTGCTGCCGGTGCTGTTCACCGCGGGCATGACGCTCGTCGACACGACGGACGGCATCCTGATGATGGGCGCATACCGCTGGGCGTACGTGCGGCCGATCCGCAAGATTTACTACAACATGACGATCACGTTCGTGTCGGTGCTGGTCGCCGCTCTGATCGGCGGCATCGAGGTGCTCGCGCTGCTCGCGGATAAACTGTCGCTGCAAGGACCCGTCTGGGATTTCTCCACGATGGTCGCATCGCATTTCGGGATGCTCGGCTACGTCGTGATCGGCCTGTTCCTCGCGTGCTGGATCGTGTCGGCCGCGATCTATCGCCTCAAACGCTACGACGAGATCGACGTGACGCTCTCGGCCTGACACCCTTTTCGACACAGGACCCACCATGACCTTACGCAAGCTTCCCGTCACGATCGTCACGGGCTTTCTCGGCAGCGGCAAGACCACGCTGATGCGCCACATCCTGCAGCACGCCGAGGGCCGCCGCATCGCGGTGATCGTCAACGAATTCGGCGAGCTCGGCATCGACGGCGAAATCCTCAAGGGCTGCGGCATCGGCTGCGAGGACGCAGACGGCGTGCAGGGCGAAGCGTCGGGCCAGCTGTACGAACTCGCGAACGGCTGCCTGTGCTGTACCGTGCAGGAGGAGTTCTATCCGGTGATGGAAGCGCTCGTCGAGCGTCGTGCCGACATCGATCACGTACTGATCGAGACGTCGGGCCTCGCGCTGCCGAAGCCGCTCGTGCAGGCCTTCAACTGGCCGACGATCCGCAACAGCTTCACGGTCGACGCGGTCGTGACCGTCGTCGACGGTCCGGCCGCCGCGAGCGGCCAGTTCGCCGAGAACCCGCAGGCCGTCGACGCGCAGCGCCGCGCCGATCCGAACCTCGACCACGAATCGCCGCTGCACGAACTGTTCGCCGACCAGCTGTCGTCCGCCGATCTCGTGATCGTGAACAAGGCCGATCTCGTCGCCGACGCGCAGTTTGCCGAGGTCGAAGCCGCGATCCGGGAGGAAATTCCGCCGCAGGTGAAGATCGTGCGCGCGACGCGTGGCGAACTGGACGTCGCGATGCTGCTCGGGCTCGAATCGGCATCGGAGGAAACGATTCACCTGCGGCACGACCATCACGGCTCGGCCAACGACGGCGATCACGACCACCATCACGACGATTTCGATTCGGTGGTGGTGTCGGGCGATGCGGGCACGCGCGAAGCGACGATCGCCGCGCTGCAGCGTGTCGTCGAGACGCACACGATCTACCGCGCGAAAGGGTTCGCCGCGCTGCCCGATGCGCCGATGCGGCTCGTGATCCAGGGTGTCGGCCGGCGCTTCGACAGCTACTTCGACCGTCGCTGGCAGGACGGCGAAACGCGTGCGAGCCGCTTCGTGCTGATCGGCGAGGATCTCGACGCGGCCGCGCTGCAGCGCGCGTTCGACGCCGCGTGCGCGGCCGACCTGCAACAGGCGTAACGCGCGATGCATCTGCTGCGCACCACGCCGGGCGGCTTCGTCGACGATACGCAGGGCGTCGTCCGGATCGACCAGCAGCCGGCCGACATCGTGATCCTGAGCTCGGCCGACACGACGCTGTCGCTGCTGGCCAGCGTCGTGCCGAAACTGCCTGCCGGCTTTCCGAGCGTGCGGCTTGCGAACGTCACGTTCCTGCGGCAGCCGGCGTCGGTCGATTTCTATGTCGACGACGTGCTGCGTCACGCGAAGACGGTCGTGATCGATCATCTGGGCGGCGAAGCATACTGGCCGTACGGGATCGAGCAGGCCGTGTCGCTCGCGTCGAAACGGAAGCAGCAGCTGGCGATGTTCTCGGGCGACCTGCAGGAAGACCCGAACCTCGTCGCGAAGAGCACGGTCGCGCCCGACCTGTGCCGGCGGTGGTGGCGCTACCTGCGCGAAGGCGGAAGGCACAACGCCGAGGCCTTGCTGCGCAGCATCGCGTTCCATACGCTCGGATTCGGCGACGAGCCCGAGCTGCCGCGCCCGCTGCCGGCTGCCGCGCTGTATCACCCGGCGCGCGACCCGGCGAGCGTCGACGACTGGCGGGCGCACTGGACGCCCGGCGCACCCGTCGTCGCGATCCTGTTCTATCGCGCGCACTGGCAGGCCGCGAACACCGCGGTGTTCGACGCGCTGACCGACGCGCTCGTGCGCGAGGGGCTCAATCCGTTGCCGATCGCGGTCACGTCATTGAAGGATGCGGTGAGTCGCGAGGTCATCACGCAGTTGTGCGACACGCACGATGTCGCGCTCGTGCTGAACACCACCGCTTTCGCGGCCGGCGCGATCGACAGCCCCGAGCCCGACGTGCTCGCCGGCGATGCACCGGTGCTGCAGGTGATCCTGTCCGGCGGCAACCGCGACGCGTGGGTGGCCGACAACCAGGGGCTGCATGCGCGCGACATCGCGATGCACATCGCGTTGCCCGAGGTCGACGGGCGCATCGTCACGCGCGCGGTGAGCTTCAAGGGACTGGCATATCGTTGTCCGCACACCGAAGTCGACGTCGTGCGCTACCAGCCGGACGCCGAACGCATCGCGTTCGTCGCGGCGCTCGCGCGCGGCTGGTGCCGGCTGCGCACGCTCGACAATGCCGACAAGCGCATCGCGCTGATCCTCGCGAACTATCCGCAAAGCGAAGGGCGGATCGGCAACGGCGTCGGGCTCGACACGCCGGCGTCCGCACTGCATGTGCTGGCGGCGCTGCGCGATGCGGGCTATGCCGTGGCCGACCTGCCGGCCGATGGCGACGCGCTGATCGCGCGACTCACCGAAGGCGTCACCAACGACCCGGCCGTGCATGCGTTGCGCCCCGCATTCCAGAGCTTCGCGCTGGCCGATTACGTCGCGCGTTTCTCGCGTCTGCCGGCCGCCGTGCGCGACGCGCTGAACGCACGCTGGGGCCCGCCCGAAGCAGACCCGACGCTGCGGCAGGGGCGCTTCACGATTGCCGGCTGGCGCGCGGGCAACGTGTTCGTCGGCATCCAGCCGTCGCGCTCGCGCGGCGAGAACGACTATGCGAGCTACCACGATGCGGACCTGGTGCCGCCGCACGCGTATCTCGCGTTCTACTTCTGGCTGCGCGATGCGTTCGGCATCGACGCGGTCATCCACCTCGGCAAGCACGGCAACCTCGAATGGCTGCCGGGCAAGAGCGTCGCGCTGTCCGACGCGTGCTGGCCCGACCTGACGCTCGGGCCGCTGCCGCATCTGTATCCGTTCATCGTCAACGATCCGGGCGAGGGCAGCCAGGCGAAGCGCCGCGCGCAGGCCGTGATCATCGATCACCTGATGCCGCCGCTCACGCGCGCGGAAAACTACGGCCCGCTGCAGGATCTCGAACGGCAGGTCGACGAATACTACGAAGCGCTGATGGTCGACGCGCGCCGCGCGAAGCTGCTGCGCAAGACGATCCTCGCGACGATCGCCGAACACCGGCTGCACGACGAACTGAGCGTGTCGCCGCCGCGCGATGCGGGCGACGAGGATGCGCTGCTGACGCGCGTCGACGCGTGGCTGTGCGAATTGAAGGAAGCACAGATTCGCGACGGGCTGCACGTGTTCGGGGTGTCCCCCACCGACCGTCAGCGACGGGACACACTGCTCGCGCTCGCACGTTTTCCGGTCGGCGACGGCAAGGGCGAACGCGCGGGGCTGATCGGCGCGCTCGCACGTGATCTCGCGCTCGGCGACGAGTTCGATCCGCTCGCGGCCGACTGGGCCGCACCGTGGACGGGCCCGCGGCCGGCCGTTCTGCAAGCGCTCGACGCGTCGCCGTGGCGCCATGCCGGCGACACGCGCGAGCGGCTCGAACGGCTCGCGCAGCATTGGCTCGACGGCCTGTGCGTGACTGTTTCCGGCGCGACCGGCGCCGATGCGGACCCAACGCCGCCCGGCGACTGGCCGCACACGCGCGCCGTGCTCGAACGCGTGCGCTCGACGCTGCTGCCCGCACTCGACGCATGCGGCGGCGAGGAACTGCGCCAGCTGCTGCGCGGGCTCGACGGCTGCTTCGTGCCGCCGGGGCCGAGCGGCTCGCCGTCGCGCGGCCGGCCCGACGTGCTGCCGACGGGCCGCAACTTCTATTCGGTCGATACGCGCGCGGTGCCGACGCAGGCCGCCTGGTCGCTCGGACTGAAATCCGCGCAGCAGCTGATCGAACGCCATCTGCAGGATCACGGCGACTATCCGCGCGCGATCGGGCTGTCGGTCTGGGGGACGGCCACGATGCGCACCGGCGGCGACGACATCGCGCAGGCGTTCGCGCTCCTCGGCGTGCGGCCGAAATGGGCGCATGGCAGCCATCGCGTGACCGACTTCGAGATCCTGCCGATCGAGATCTTCGACCGGCCGCGCATCGACGTGACGCTGCGCGTGTCGGGCTTCTTCCGCGACGCCTTCCCGAACCTGATGCACCTGTTCGACGCGGCCGTGCAGGCCGTTGCCGCGCTCGACGAGCCCGAGGCACTGAACCCGATCCGCGCGCGCGTCGAACGCGAACGCGCGAAATGGATCGAGCAGGGCGTGGCGCCGGACGAAGCGCGGCGTCGTGCCGGCTGGCGCGTGTTCGGCGCGCGGCCGGGCAGCTACGGCGCGGGCCTGCAGGACCTGATCGACCAGCGCCGCTGGCAGACCGACGCCGATCTCGCCGATGCGTACCGCCAGTGGGGCGGCCATGCATACGCGCAGAACAGCGCCGGCGACGCCGCGCCCGACGTGTTCGGCGAACGGCTCGCGACGATCGACGTCGTCGTGCAGAACCAGGACAGCCGCGAACACGACATCCTCGATTCGAACGACTACTACCAGTTCCAGGGCGGGATGACGGCAGCCGTGCGGCACCTGTCGGGGCAGCAGCCGAGCATCTACCACGGCGACCATGCGAACCCGGTCGCGCCGAAGATGCGCACGTTGCGCGAGGAAATCGCGCGCGTGATCCGTTCGCGCGTCGTCAATCCGAAATGGCTCGACGGCGTGAAACGCCATGGCTACAAGGGCGCGGCCGAAATGGCCGCGACCGTCGACTACCTGTACGGCTATGACGCGACCGCGCGCGTGCTGTCGGACCACCAGTACGCGCTCGTCGCCGACGCGTACCTGTTCGACGGCGACACGCGCGCGTTCCTCGAACGACACAACCCGCAGGCGCTGCACGGCATCTGCGAACGTTTCGTCGAAGCGATGCAGCGGGGGCTGTGGCAGCAGCCGGGCGACTATCGCGAGCGGATCGAAGCGGTCTGGCTCGACAGCGAACAATTTCAGGAAGGAGGACGGCGATGACCGATCCGACGACGCATCGCGCCCGCGCGGTATTCCCGTTCGCGGCGCTGGTCGCGCAGCAACCGCTGCAGCAGGCGCTGCTGCTGGCGGCGATCGACCCGTCGCTCGGCGGCGTGCTCGTCAGCGGGCCGCGCGGCACCGCGAAATCGACCGCCGCACGCGCGCTCGCCGAACTGCTGCCTGAAGGGGCATTCGTCACGCTGCCGCTGTCGGCGAGCGACGAACAGGTCACGGGCACGCTCGATCTCGCACATGCGCTCGCTGAAAACGGCGTACGCTTCCGGCCGGGCCTGCTCGCGCGCGCGCATCGTGGCGTGCTGTACGTCGACGAGGTGAACCTGCTCGCCGACGGGCTCGTCGATACGCTGCTCGACGTCGCCGCGAGCGGCGTGAACGTGGTCGAGCGCGATGGCGTGTCGCATGCGCACGACGCGCGCTTCGTGCTGGTCGGCACGATGAATCCCGAAGAAGGCGAACTGCGCCCGCAACTGCTCGACCGCTTCGGGCTGATGGTCGAGCTCGAGAACTGCTTCGATGCCGCGCAGCGCGAACGGATCGTGAAGGCGCGCCTCGCGTTCGATCTCGACCCGGACGCGTTTCGTGCACGTCACGCGGCCGCGCAGCGCGAACTCGGCGACCGGATTCACGCGGCGCGGGCACGGTTGTCGGCGCTGGATTTCGACGATGCGGTTCATTCGCGCGTCAGCGCGCTGTGCATCGACGCGGCCGTCGACGGCCTGCGCGCCGACCTCGTGATGCTGCGCGCCGCGCGCGCGCTCGCGGCGCTGGAGCAGGCCGACGCGGTGACGGTGTCGCACGTCGAACGTGTGGCCGACGCGGTGCTGCGGCATCGGCGTCATGCGGGTACGCCGCCGTCGTCGGGCGCGACGCAGTCGAATGCAGAGGCCGGCGGCAACCGCGACGACGATACGCCGCCGGATATGCGCCGGCAGCCCGCGCCTCCACCAAGCGCGGCCCGAAATGACGCGACTGCGGCGCAAGGCGACTGGGGCTACCTGCCGCCCGAGCCGGTCGGACTGCGTGACGTGAAGAGCGTGGTGCCGCTGCCGCTAAAAAAACGCTGAGCCATCGAGCCGACGCCGCCGCGAACGCCGTTCGCGGTCCTCGATGGCAATCAGGCGCTGCCGCGCGCGTGCCGGGCACGGTGCGTGCCGGCACGGCCGTTGCATGGCCGGCGACGCTCGCCGCGAAGCGCGGTGACCCGCTGCACGCCGACCATCTGCGTTTCCGCAAGCGGGCCGGCACACCGCGCGCACTCCATTGTTTCGTGCTCGACTGTTCTGCGTCGATGCTGTCGCACGATCGGCTCGCGCTCGCGAAAGGCCTGATCGTCGCGTACTTCGATGAGGCCGCGCGCGACCGCGTGGAAACCGCGCTGATCTGCTTCGGCGGCAACGGCACCGCGAAGCGGTTCGGCCCGGCCGTGCCGCGCTGGTGGAATGCGCGCTGGCTCGAACCGGTGGACGGCGGCGGCGGCACGCCGCTTGCCGACGGCATCGCGGCCGCCGCGCAATTGCTCGCGGGTGTCGCACGGCGTACGCCGGACCGGCAGCGCTGGCTATGGGTACTGTCTGACGGCCGCACGCGCGAAACGCCGTCGAGACCGGCGGCCGCCGATCACGTCGTGTTCGTCGACTTCGACGACGCGGCCGTGCGAATCGGGCAGGGCAGGCGGCTCGCCGATGCATGGGACGCGCAATGGATGACGGCCGCATCACTGTGCCCCGGGCCGGCCGGCTGATCGCGTGGTCAGCCGTGCGTGGCGATCGCCGGCGCTGCGCTATGATCGCCTTTTCTCCCCACTGGAATACCCGCCATGCAAGTACTCGTCGATGCCGACGCGTGTCCCGCCGTCATCAAGGACATGCTGTTTCGCGCCGCGCGTCGTGCCGAGATCTGCGTGACGCTGGTCGCGAACCAGTTCCTGCGCACGCCGCCGTCTCCGTTCATCAAGGCGCTGCAGGTGCCGGCCGGCTTCGACGTGGCCGATGCGCGGATCGTCGAACTCGCGGAAGCCGGCGATCTCGTCATCACCGCCGACATCCCGCTGGCAGCGGCCGTTCTCGACAAGGGCGCGCATGCGCTCGACCCGCGCGGCAACTGGTTCAGCCGCGAGAACATCGCGGAACGGCTGTCGACGCGCGCGATGATGGAACAGCTGCGCAGTGCGGGCATCGATACAGGCGGCCCGGCCCCGTTCAGCGTACGCGACGGCAAGGCGTTCGCGTCGCAATTCGATCGGTTCCTGGCACGCCACGGCAAGCCGTGACATACCGGGCGTCAATCGTGTGACACGTCACCGGTGTCGCGTCGAAACGTCGGCTACGGCAGAATACGGATTCGCCCCGACATTGATGTCGTGCCGCGAACGCCTCATCGGAGAGCATGGATGTCACCGACCCAACTTCTCGTTCCGACCTTCACCCAGATGCTGCGCGCGCAATCCGCGTGGCTCGACAAAGCCGCCGCGCACCGGCAGGCCGAGGGCAGCGCGCCCGATGCATTGCTGACGCTCAAGCTCGCGCCCGACATGTATCCGCTCGCCGCCCAGGTGAGGTTTTCGTGCTTCCAGGCAATGGAGCCGGTCTATCGTCTGCGCGGCGAAGCGCTGCCGGACGCGCTGCTGGCATTGCGGGAAGCCGGCTGGCATGCCGACGCGCAGCCCGGCACGCTGAGCGACGCGCAAGGGATCGTCGCCGGCACGATCGCATTCCTCGGCGAACTCGCGCCCGACGCACTCGATGGCGGCGCCGCGCTGCCGATCGCGCTCGAACTGCCGAACGGCATCGCGTTCGACATGACGGGCGAACAGTACGCGCGCGACTGGGCGTTGCCGCAGTTCTACTTTCACGCGATCGCCGCGTACGCGATCCTGCGCCATCACGGCGTCGAGCTCGGCAAGGCCGACTACGTGCCGCACATGCTGGCCTACGTGCGGCCCGGCACGATTCCGCAGGGTTGAACGGTCGAGCGGACGATCCGGCCGCCGTGCACCGGCATGACACGGGCCCTGTTCATCTGTAGCCGCAACCGGCTGCGCAGCCCCACGGCCGAGGCGGTGTTCGCCGCGTGGCCGGGCGTCGAAACCGACTCCGCGGGCCTCGCGCCTGACGCGCAGACGCGCTTGTCCGCCGAGCAACTCGAATGGGCCGAGATCGTGTTCGTGATGGAGCGTGCACACAAGGCGAAGCTGTCCGCGCGATTCGGCATCCGGCTGAAGCACAAGAAGATCGTCTGCCTCGACATTCCCGACCGCTACGCGTACATGCAGCCCGAACTGGTCGCGCTGCTCGAGCGCAAGGCCGGTCCGTTGCTGCGCACCTGAGCCGCGCGGGCCGGTTCAGCGCTCGCGGAGCCGCCCGTCCGCGAGCGCGGGAAAGCGGTCGAGGTGCAGCAGTTCGATGATCTTGCGGGTCGGCACGCTGGCGCGCAGCGTCTCGAGCTGTTCGACGTCGAACCACTTGCAGCGCGCAATCTCGTTGCTCGCGCGCGGCGTCAGGTGTTTCGGCACGTCGGCCACGAACACATGATGGAGCTTCGTGAGGCCGCCGAACTGCACCGCATAGTCGAGCGCGAGCCCCTCCAGCCGCGTTTCCTCCGCCAGTTCCCGATGCGCGGCCTCCAGCGGCGTCTCGCCGCGCCGGATCGTGCCGCCCGGCAGCGACCAGCGCGCCGCGGTGCGGGCGACCAGCAGCACGCTGCTGCGCTGGCGGCACACGATCGTGGCGCGTTCCTTGATGCTGGCGACGGTATCCGGCCCGATATTCATGTTCGGCAAAACAGGTGCTGAATCGTGGAGGAAATGTAGGTCGACCGGCGTTGGCGGCCTGTCGCCCGATCGTCGGGCACGACGGCATGCAAGCCGCCGCGCCGATCATACCGGGCGTTCATGACAGTTCCGTGCGTTGTCGCGCGCAACGCGCATCGCATCACGCGTGCGTGTAGAGCCCCGTGCGTGCCGGTTTCCCGGACCGCCCACGACGCCGCTTGTGGATCGCACGCCGGTGCTGATGCGGTGGCGGCGTCACGTGCGGGCGCGTGGGCGCGGGCCGTGCCGTCGGCGCGGCGGCGCGCGGCTGTGATTGTCCCTCGCCAAAATGGAAGGTCTGGGTTTGCGCGCGGGCGACGCCCAGCGTCGACGCCAGCATGATGGCCGCGAGCAGCATGTGTTTCATGAAAGGTCCGCCTTTACTCAGTGAGCACCTTGCGCCAGCTTAACGAACCGCGGCCCGGCGCCGCAACCGGCCTGCGTTCGGTGTCGTCCCCACTTGCGGGCGGCCGCGTTCTTCACACGGCTGCCGGGCATATCCGGCTTGACAATAAAATTCCCGAGTGTGAATATAAATTCACACACAGGAATTATCGTTCGAGTCCGGGAACCCGTGCCGCCGCTGTCGGCACGACGGAACAGACGGTCCGATCAACCGGGAGCAGGAGCGAGACGCATGGCGGAGCTGGAGCAGCAGGGCGCGTTGGCGGGGTTGCGCATCATCGATCTGTCGCGGGTGCTGGGCGGCCCGTACGCGACGCAGATTCTCGCCGACCACGGCGCGGAGGTGATCAAGGTCGAACCGCCGTCGGGCGACGAGACGCGCACCTGGGGGCCGCCGTTCGACGGCGACACCGCGTCGTATTTCCTCGGCGTGAACCGCAACAAGCTCGGCATCGCGCTCGACCTGACGAAGCCGGAGGATCGCGAGCGGCTGCTCGGCCTGCTCGAGCACGCCGACGCGCTGGTCGAAAACTTCAAGATCGGCACGATGGAGCGCTGGGGCCTCGGCTTCGATACGCTGCACGCACGCTTTCCGCGTCTCGTCCATTGCCGCGTGTCGGGCTTCGGCGCGGACGGCCCGCTCGGCGGGCTGCCCGGCTACGACGCGGCCGTGCAGGCACTGGCCGGGCTGATGAGCGTGAACGGCGAGGCGGGCGGGGCGCCGCTGCGCGTCGGCGTACCGATCGTCGATCTCGTCACCGGGCTGAACGCGGCGCTCGGCGTGCTGATGGCGCTGCGCGAACGCGATGCGAGCGGGCGCGGCCAATTCGTCGAATCGACGCTGTTCGACTGCGCGCTGTCGATCCTGCATCCGCATACGCCGAACTTCTTCCATTCGGGGCGGGCCCCGGTGCGCACCGGCAACGCGCATCCGAACATCACGCCTTACGACAGCTTTCCGACCGCGAGCGTCGACATCTTTCTCGCGGTCGGCAACAACGGGCAGTTCGCCGCGCTGTGCGACGTCCTCGGCACGCGCGAGTGGCCCGACGATCCGCGCTTCGTCGACAACCGCGCGCGCAGCGCGAACCGCGCCGCATTACGCGCGCTGCTCGAAACGGCACTGGCCGAACACGACGGCGCGGCACTGGCCGAGCAGCTGATGCGCCGCGGCGTGCCGTGCGCGCCCGTGCTCGGGCTCGACGCGGCGCTCGACCATCCGCACGTCGCGCATCGCCAGATGAAGGTCGAACTGGGTCGGCATCGCGGCATCGCGTCGCCGATCAAGCTCGGCCGCACGCCGGCCACGTACCGGCGGCCGCCGCCCGCGCTGAACGAACACGCGGCGCAGGTGTTTGCCGACGACGCACGCGACGACAACGGCCCGCGTCGCAACTGACCCGCATCGCGGCCGGCGGCGTGCGGCACCGCACGCCCGCACCCCCTTCGCACATCACACCGCGTCGCACCGGACACGCGCCGCTGCAAGAGGAGACACATCATGCTCGCATGGATCGGCGCGACCGCGATCGTCGCGCTGTTCGGCCTGATCATCACGAAGCGGCTGTCGCCGCTCGTCGCGCTGATCGTCGTGCCGGTGGCCGCGTCGCTCGCGGCCGGCTGCGGACTCTCGACCGGCAAGTTCATCGTGCAGGGCGTGCAGAATATCGGCCCCATCGCCGGGATGTTCGTTTTTGCGATTCTTTTTTTCGGTATCCTCACCGATGCGGGGATGCTCGACCCGATCATCGCGGGCGTGCTGCGCGTGATCGGCTGCCATCCGCCGCGCATCGTGACGGGCTCGGCGCTGCTCGCGCTGCTGATCCATCTGGACGGCTCGGGCGCCGTCACGTTTCTCGTCACGCTGCCCGCGATGATGCCGCTCTACACACGGCTCGGCATGGACCGGCGGATCCTCGCGTGCGTCGCGTCGATGGCGGCCGGCGTCAACTTCCTGCCGTGGGTCGGGCCGATGCTGCGCGCGTCGGCGGCCTTGCACATTCCCGGTTCGGCAATCTTCATGCCGATGATCCCGGTGCAGATCGTCGGGCTCGCGTTCGTGTTCGGCACCGCCTACGTCCTCGGCGTGCGCGAGGCGAAGCGGCTCGGGCTCGATCGCGCCGGCGCGGCATCGCTCGCGATCGCGCCGCGCGAGCTGACCGACGCCGAACGCGCGCTGCGCCGGCCCGGCCGTTTCCGGATCAATCTGTCGCTGACGCTCGTCGTGCTCGGCACGCTCGTGTCGGGCATCGTCGACCCGATGGTGATGTTCATGCTCGGCACGGTGGCCGCGCTCGTCATCAACTATCCGGACGTGCAGGCGCAGCGCGAGCGGATCGACGCGCATGCGAAGGCCGCGCTGATGATGGCGAGCGTGCTGCTCGCGGCCGGCGCGTTCACCGGGATCATGTCCGGCACCGGGATGCTCAAGGCAATGGCCGATGTCGTCGTCGCGCACGTTCCGGTCGAGCATGCGCGCCACATGCCGTTCGTGCTCGGCCTGCTGTCGATGCCGCTCAGCCTGCTGTTCGATCCCGACTCGTTCTACTTCGGCGTGCTGCCGGTGCTCGCGGAAAGCGCGAAGCTGCTCGGCGTGCCGCCGATCCAGATGGCGCAGGCCGCGCTGCTCGGCCAGATGACGACCGGTTTTCCGGTCAGTCCGCTCACGCCAGCGACGTTCCTGATCGTCGGCCTGACCGGCGTCGAGCTGGCCGAGCACCAGAAATTCACGATTCCGTTCCTGTTCGCCGCCACCGTGCTGATGGTCTTCGCCGCCGTCGCGACGGGCGTGTTTCCGTTGTGAGCGTCCGCGTATCCGTCGGGCCGGCCGCCACCGAGAAGGCCGCTCCGAAACCCGGCGTTGTCTCGCGCGCGGCGCGCCGCTCACGTTTTCCTGGAGGGCAATCCATGCAGTTCGACCTGACCGACGACCAGCGCGCGATCGAAAGCGCGATCGAGAAAATCTGCGAGCGCTTCGGCGACGACTACTGGCTCGAACGCGATCGCGCGGGCGGGTTTCCGTCCGACTTTCACGCGGCGCTCGCCGAGGCCGGCTGGCTCGGCATCGCGATGGACCCGGCCCACGGCGGCGCCGGGCTCGGGATGACCGAGGCTGCGCTGATGATGCGCACGATCAGCGCGTCGGGTGCCGGCCTGTCGGGCGCATCGGCTGTCCACATGAACATCTTCGGGCTGAACCCGGTGCAGGTGTTCGGCAACGACGCGCAGAAGGCGCGCTTCCTGCCGCCGCTGATCGCCGGACGCGACAAGGCCTGCTTCGCGGTGACCGAGCCCGATGCCGGACTCGACACGACGCATCTGGCCACGCAGGCGCGTCGCGACGGCGACCACTACGTGCTGAGCGGCCGCAAGATCTGGATTTCGACCGCGCAGGTCGCGAACAAGATGCTGATCATCGCGCGCACGACGCCGCTCGACCAGGTCGCGAAGCCAACCGACGGCTTGAGCCTTTTCTATACTGACCTCGACCGTTCGTGCGTCGAGGTGCGCGAGATCGAGAAAATGGGCCGCAAGGCCGTCGATTCGAACATGCTGTTCATCGACAACCTGCGCGTGCCGCGCGACGACCTGATCGGCAACGAGGGCGACGGTTTCCGCTACCTGCTGCACGGGTTGAACCCCGAGCGGATCCTGATCGCCGCCGAGGCGATCGGCCTCGGTCAGGCCGCGCTGCGGCGCGCAACGCAGTATGCGTGCGAACGCGTCGTATTCGGCCGGCCGATCGGGCAGAACCAGTCGATCCAGCATCCGCTCGCGCAGGCATGGATGCAGCTCGAGGCCGCGTGGCTGATGGTGATGAAAGCCGCGACGCGCTACGACGCGGGGCAGTCGTGCGGCGCGGAGGCGAACGCCGCGAAGTACCTCGGCGCGGAAGCCGCGTTCCAGGCGTGCCAGACGGCGATCGCGACGCACGGCGGGATGGGCTATGCGAAGGAATACCACGTCGAGCGCTACCTGCGCGAGTGTATGATTCCGAGGCTCGCGCCCGTGAGTCCGCAACTGATCCTGTGCTACATCGCGGAGAAGGTGCTCGGGCTGCCGAAGTCGTACTGACGCGCGGCGGCCCGCCCGGCGCGCGATTTCCCGTTCCGAATCAAGCGCTCGTCATGGACGTCAAACTCGTTGCCCGCACGCTCGACCTGTTCGAGCTGTTCGCCGCCGAACGGCGGCCGCTGCCGCTCACCGAACTCGCGCGCCTGCTCAACGTGCCGGCGTCGAGCTGCCTGGCGATGGCGCGCACGCTCGTGAGCCGCGGCTATCTGTACGAGGTGCGCAAGCGCGGCGGCTACTATCCGACGCGACGCCTGCAGACGATCGCCGCGGCGATCGATGCGCCCGATCCCGTCGTCGACATCGTGCATCCGCATCTCGTCGCGCTGCGCGACGCGAGCCGCGAGACGGCCGTGCTCGGCAAGATCCAGGGCGCGTCGGTCACGTATCTCGACGTCGTCGAGTCCGAGCAGGCGATCCGCTACACGCGCCAGCCGGGCGAGCTGCGTCCGCTGCATGCGAACTCGATCGGCAAGGCGATCTTCGCGGAGCTCGCGAGCGACGCGCAGCAGGCGCTCGGCGCGCAGCTGTCGTTCGAACGCTTCACCGATGCGACGGTGGCCGACCTGCCGGCGCTCGTCGCGCAGACGGCACGGTTTCGCGAACTCGGCTGGGCCGAGAACCTCGGCGAGAGCGCGCCCGAGCTGTCGGCGATCGCGGTCGCGCTGACGCTCGACGGCGACTGGTACGGGCTGTCGGTCGTCGGGCCGACCGAGCGGATCCGCCAGCATCGCGACATGCATGCGGCGCTGCTGGTCGACGCAAAGGCGCGGCTGCTGGCGGAGCAGGGGCGGGGCTAGCAAAAAACGCGAAGCAGGGCGGAGGCGGTTTCGGCGGCCGTTCGCCGCGATGCCGGGCGGCATCCGGGAACGGCCGTGGCGCGTCACGCGCCGGCGGTGCGCCGCGGCGTCATGACTTCACCCACACGCCGCCCGCGCTCGGGTTGTCGCCCTGCGTCCACCATTTCGCGCAGTATTTCGCGCCCTGGTACGTGACGCACGTGCCGCCCTGGTACGCGGTCGTAGCCGACCACACGGGCGTGCCGCCGCCGACCGGCTTCCATACCGCTGCCTGGCCGGGCACGTCGCCCTGCGTCCACCATTGCGCCTGGTACGTCGTTCCCTGGTAGGTCACCGTCGCGCCTGCCGTATAGACCTGGCCGGCCGACCAAGGCGCGCCGGGTTGCGGCGTTCCGCCGTTCGAGCCGCCGCCGTAGTTCGGATCCTGCGTGACGCCCGTGCCCCACTTGCCGTCGAGTTTCCGGAAGATCGATGCGAACGCGTATGGCTGCTGCGCGATACCCGAGCAGGTCGGCGCCACATATGCGCCGTCGTTCGGGCAAGGCTGATCGCGGCCGACCGACCAGTTGCCGAAGAAACCGTAGCCGTTGCCGATCGCCGCATTCAACACGCTCTGCGCATTCGCGAGCGTGAAGGTTTCGCCCTGCACGTCGTTCATCCCGATCATCGGTGTGACGCCCACCATCTGCCACAGTTGCGCGCCCGTTTTCGGCTGGCCCGCCGACTTGAACGCGGTATCGAGCTGCGTATAGAGCGCTTGCGCGGCGCTGATCGCGGCCGCGCCCATGTCGATGTTCGTGGGGCCGTAGTCCATCGTCATCAGGTTCACCGCGTCGAACGCAACCTTGTTCGCGATTGCCGCGGCGACCACGTTCACGCCATCCTGTGTGAGCCCGGTCGGCATCGTCGGCAGCGTCAGCGTGACGTGCAGCGGCTTGCCTTTTGCCGCGTAGTCGGACTGCAGTTGCGCGACGGCCTGGAAGTTGCGGGCAACGGCGGCACTGTCCTGCTGCGATGCGCCCTCGATGTCGAAATCGACATGCGTGAGGCCGTAGGTGTCGATCACGGTCTGATAGGCCGTCTTCAGCGCGGGGACGCTCGAGCATGCCTGCATCAGCGGTGTGCCGTTCGCACCGCCGAACGAGACGGCAATCTCGCCGCCTTTCGCGCGATAGCTCGCGATCGACGCCGACAGCGACGCGAGCAGGTCGCCGCTCGCGCCGTTGCCGATCGGCTGCACGCCGCCCCAGGATGGCGCGCAGCCGCTGCCCGCGACCACGAACGCGAGCGTGAACTGCTGGATGCCCTGCTGGACGCCGATCCGGTCGACGAGCGGCGTCGGGTAGAGCGTCACGTCGACGAAGGGCGCATAGACACCGGCGCCGTGGGACACGCTCGCCATGGCGAGCAGGCAGCCCGCGGCGAGCGCGCGCGGGTTGAATCGCGGCAACACGTTGTTGTTCATTGTGTTCTCCAAGTGGAAGAAGGATACGCTGGCCCGCGTATCGCCGCCGGGCGGGCGATCGGGTATGCCCAGCCGGTGGCGTGCTCATCTTGGAGGATTCGTGCCGAATCGTGAATACTTAGGTGTTCTTTTCGTTATTCGATTCTCGACACGTAACGATCTTGCCGATTCGATCGCATATCGAAACGCGAAGCGGGCGATTTTTCCGCCTGGTTTCGGCCGGATGGTCAACCGCGCGTTGCGCAGCGACGCTCAACGATACCAGCGCGGCGTGTAGACCCACTCACGCCCGTCGCCGATGGCGAAACGCCGCGTCGTCGACGAGCCGACGATCACCATCGTGCGCATGTCCACCTGATCGCTGCGCAGCGCGCCGAGCGTCGTCGTCGTGAGCGTCGCGCCGGGCCGGCCGATATCGCGGCCGAGCACGACGACCGTGTCGGCCGCGCGATGCGCGCGCACCGCATCGAGCGCACGGTCGAGCTGCCACGGCCGTGCACGCGAGATCGGGTTGTAGAACGCCATCACGAGATCGGCTTGCGCCGCGTGCCGCAGGCGCGTCTCGATCACGTCCCACGGCTTCAGGTTGTCCGACAGCGAGATCGCGCAGAAATCGTGGCCGAGCGGCGCGCCGGCCTGCGCGGCGGTCGCGAGCGATGCCGATACGCCCGGTTCGACGCGCAGTTCGACCGCGGCCCATCGCGGGTCGCGTGCTTCGTCGAGCGCTTCGAGCACGGCCGCGGCCATCGCGAACACACCCGGGTCACCCGACGAGACGACCGCGACGCGCCGGCCTTGGGCCGCCAGTTCGAACGCATGGCGCGCGCGCTGCATTTCCTCGCGATTGTCCGTGCCGTGGACGCGCTGGTCCGCGCGGAACGGGCCGGCCATCGTCACGTAGGTCGTATAGCCGAGGATGTCGGTGGCTTGCGCGAGCGCGGTGCGCGCGGCGGGCGTGAGCCACGCCGCATCGCCCGGGCCGAGGCCGAGCACCGTCAGGCGGCCGCGTGCACGGCCGAGCGTCGCGGGATCGACGGGTTGCGTCGCGACCGCGCACGCGAGGCCGTCGGACGTTGCGCGCAGCGTGTGCGCCACGCGCAACGTCGAACCCAGCAGGGCAGCAGCATCGGCGCCTTCGTCGCCTTCGTCGCCGTCGACTTCGGAGAAGCGCAACGGCACGCCCAGCGTCCGTGCCGCCGCTTCGACGCGCGCATCGCCGAGCAACGACGCCGGGGCGACCAATGCGGCGAGCGCCAGCCGCGCGAGTCCGTGCGTATCGAGCAGCGCGTCGATGCGCCCGGCAAGCGATGGCGACGCATCGGCCTGCACGCCGCGTGCCGCGATGCCGACCACCACGCTGCGCGGATGGATCACGAGTTCGTCACGCGCGCCGCGCCACGCATCGGGCGTCACGCGGATCGCATGCGCGGCCGCGTCGTCACGCGGCAGCGCGACGTCGTCGAGCCAGGGCGCCGCGCCGTCGATGCGCGTCGCCGCACCCGCGAGCAAATCGGACACGAAACGCTTGCCTTGCTGGAGATCGGCGAGCGCATAGCCGTCGGGCGGGTTGAGCACACACGCGCCGAAGCGCAGCTCGCCGCTCGTCGTGATCGCGGGCGCGACGCCGAGGCATTCGGCGATTTCGCGCGCGATCACGTTGACGCCCGTCAGCCCGCCGAGCAGCGGCACGACGGCCGAACCGTCTTCCGCGACCGCGAGCACCGGCGGCTCGACACCCTTGTCGGCCAGCGCCGGCGCGACGCAACGGATCACGATGCCGGCCGCGCACAGCGCGACGATCGGCAGGCCGCGCGCGTAAAGCTCGCGCAGGTGCGCGCCGAGTTCGTCGAACGGCACGTCGGCCTCGACGCGCGACGCGAGCCCGTGCACGACTGCGCCCGGATAACGCGCCTGGATGCGCCGCGCGGTATCGAGTGCGCCCGCGCCGAGAATCACGATTGCGGGCGGAGTCGTCATCCTTGCCATTTTTCCCCCGGCACGACGAGCAGCGAGAAGTACGGCGACGCCATCGGATCGACTTCGTCGAGCGGCACGATGCGCTGCGCCGCCATCGTCGCGCGCTCGACGTACAGCGCGCGCTTCGCGAGCCCCAGTTCGTCGAGCACGCGCCGCACCTTGTCGAAGTTGCGGCCGAGCTTCATCACGACGGCCGCGTCGGCCTGCGCGAGCCGCGCGCGCAATTCGTCCGCCGGCAGCACGCCGGACAGCACCGACAGGCTCTGGTTGCGATAGACGAGCGGCTGGCCGAGCACGGCCGTGCCGCCGAGCATCGCGCACACGCCCGGGATCACTTCGGTGTCATAGCGCGGTGCGAGGCGATCGTGCAGGTACATGTACGACCCGTAAAAGAACGGATCGCCTTCGCAGATCACCGCGACGTCGCGCCCGGCGTCGAGATGCGACGCGACGATCTCGGCGGCGGTGTCGTAGAAATCGGCGATCACGGTCTCGTAGCAGAGCGGCGGCGGCAGCGCCTCGGTCGTCACCGGATAGACGAGCGGCAGTTGCGTCTGCGCATCGAGCAGGTGCGCCTCGACGATCCCGTAGGCATTGCCTTTCTTGCCCTTCGCGACGAAATACGCGACCACCGGCGCCGCCTGCAGCACGCGCAGCGCCTTGATCGTCATCAGTTCGGGGTCGCCGGGGCCGACGCCGACCCCGAACAGGCGTCCGCGCGGGGCCGTCATTCTGCCTCCGTCGCGAGTGCGTTGACGGCTGCTGCGGCCATCGCGCTGCCACCGCGGCGGCCGAGCAGCGCGACGTACGGCACGCCGCGACTGTCGGCGTCGAGTGCCGCCTTGGATTCGGCGGCGCCGATGAAGCCGACCGGAAAGCCGAGGATCAACGCGGGGCGCGGCGCACCGGCGTCGATCATGTCGAGCAGGTGGAACAGCGCGGTCGGCGCATTGCCGATCACGACGACGCTGCCGGCCAGATGCGGGCGCCACAGTTCGAGCGCCGCGGCCGAGCGCGTGTTGCCGAGATGCCGCGCAAGGTCGGGGACTTCCGGTTCGCCGAGCGTGCAGATCACGCGATTGCCGGCCGGCAGCCGCGCGCGCGTGATGCCTTCGGCGACCATGCGCGCGTCGCACAGGATCGGCGCGCCGGCCGTGAGCGCCGCGCGGCCCGCCGTGCCGGCGCCGGCCGAGAAGCGCAGGTCGTAGGCCACGTCGACCATCCCGCACGCGTGGATCACGCGCACTGCAAGCTTCTCGAGATCGGGTGGAACCTGCGACAGGTCGGCCTCGGCGCGGATCGTCGCGAACGACTGGCGGTAGATTTCCTGCCCGTCGCGAATATAGTCAAGCATCGGTGGTGTCCTGGCTGTGCCGCGCGCCCGTCAGTCGGTCCGCGGCCTGGTCAATCGTCAGATGGCGCGCGAGCGGGGCGCCGAGGCCCGCGGCGGCGTCGCGCCGGTAAAGGTCGTAGCGTCCGGGCGCGACCGCGACGAGGGTATGCATCGCGGGATGCGGCAGCGCGCAGTGGCGCTCGCAGCCGGTCAGGTGCACGTCGACCGGATGGCCGACGCGCGCGGCCAGCGCGAGCGCATCGTGCTTCGTATCGGCGCGCGACTTCGCGCAGCCCGCGCTGCCGGTGCAGGCGACCAGCGCCGCCAGCGGGTCGGACGTCGTGCACACGAGGCCGATCGACGCGAGCGCGTCGAGCACGGCTGGCGCGCGTTCGTGCCGCACGCCGTGCACGAACACGCCTTGCCACGGGGTCATCGACAGCGTGCCGTCGCCTTCCGCGTCGGCGAGTGCCGCAAGCTGGTCCAGTTGTGTTGCGTCGAACCGGCCGAGCACGAACTGCGCGCCGACGCTGCAGCGATCCGCATCGCGCGACGGCCTTGCACCGAAACGCAGCGCGGCGTCCGCATGCTTGCGCCGCCAGCCGGCCAGTGCCGGATCGGCTTCGAGCGGGAAGGGCGCGTAATCCTGCGCGCGCGCGCGCAATGCGCATGCGCCGCCGGTCGCGAGCAAAGCACGCATCCGCGTGACGTCGGCCGGTGCGAGATCGAGGAACGCGAGCAGCAGTGCGCGAACGAGCGCGACGGTCTGGTCCGGCGCGACGTCGAACGAAGCGGACGGATCACCGGGCGCGACCGGCGGGCAGCCTGCCAGGCCCGCGGCGATGCGGACCGCACCGTCGCCTCGACGCCACGCGGCGAGCCAGATGTCGTGCGGATGATCGAGCGCCGCGACCGATTCGCCGCCGTCGAGCTGGATCGAGAATTTCGGCGACACCTCGCCGCGGCGCGGCTCGTGCGTCAGCATGTCGAGCAACGGCAGCGCGAGAGCGCGGCTGTCGAGCAGTGCGTCGGGATCGCGCCCCGCGAGCGGGCTGAGCATCAGGTTGCGGACGTCGTCGCGCGCGGCGAGCGCGGCCCGGTCGTCGGCGGCATCGCCGGCGCGCGCGCGCGGGCCCAGGCCCGCGTCGAGCAATGCGTCGGCCAGCGTATCGGCCGCGCCGTCGCGGATGCCGCGCAACTGGAGATTCGCGCGATTGGTCGCGTCGATCGCGCCGGAGCCGCAGGCGCGCGCGGCGGCGGCGATCGCACGCGCCTGCCGCGCGTCGAGCCGGCCGCCCGGCAGCTTGATCCGGCACAGCCCGCCGTCGGCGGCCGCGACGACGCGCACGAGCCCCGGGCAAGCCGACGGGCGCACGGCGGGCGACGCAGGAATAGAATCGGGGGCGGAACTCAACGGGATACCGGGGCAGTGTCACGCCGCGGCCAACGTATCGGTACACCCCGCCCGACGCCGACTGGCACGCACGCACTTTCATGCCGGCAGGTCTCCTGGCTGACAGGTCGGCGCCGGCTCCCGGCCTTCCCGGTGAAACCAGTGGCATGAGGGGGGAGATCGGCTCGCTGTCTACAGTTGCGGGGGCAGCCACAGCGGCGCGGTGCGCGCCCTGTGTTCCCTCTTCGGCCCCGAAGGGCACCGGCGAACGAACGGCCGTAGGATACCCGATTTCACCGGCGCTTCGCGACCGCCGAGCGGGCTTCGTGGCCGAAGCGAAATGCGGCCCGGCGTCGGCGGCCCCGCAGATGAAACGCGCGCTGGAACACGGTACCATGCCGACTTTCGCAATGCGGACAGCTGCACCGGCGCCATCACGGCCGCCGTGCGGCGACTCGATGGAACCGGACGATAGGGATGGGTGCATGACGGCGTGGCTGACGGTAGTGGGCATCGGCGACGACGGCTACGCGGGGCTCGGGCGTAGCGCACGGCGCGCGCTGCTCGAAGCGACGCAGGTCGTCGGCGCGAAGCGGCACCTCGACATGCTGCCCGCGCGGCTGCGGGCCGAACGCACCGCGTGGCCGTCGCCGTTCGACCTGTCGGGCCTGCTCGCGCGGCGCGGTTCGCCCGTCTGCGTGCTGGCGAGCGGCGACCCGATGCTGTTCGGCGTCGGCGCGACACTCGCGCGCGAACTATCTCCCGACGAATGGCGCGTGCTGCCCGCACCGTCATCGCTGTCGCTGGCGGCCGCGCGGCTCGGCTGGGCGTTGCAGGACGTCGGCGCGGTGTCGCTCGTCGGCCGGCCGCTCGCGACGCTCGCGCGCCATCTGCTGCCGGGCCGGCGCCTGTTCGTGCTGAGCGCCGACGGCCGCACGCCGGCCACGGTCGCGGCCGAACTCGCCGCGCGCGGCTTCGGTCCGACGCGCATCAGCGTGTTCGAACACCTCGGGGGGCCGCTCGAACGGCGCATCGACGGTCTCGCGCAAGACTGGAACATCGACGAAACCGCCGCGCTCAATCTCATCGCGCTCGACTGCCAGGCCGGCCCCGATGCGCCGCGCCGAGCACTCACGCCAGGCCTGCCCGACGACGCGTACCGCCACGACGGCCAGCTCACCAAGCGCGACATGCGCGCGCTGACGCTCGGACGCCTCGCGCCCGCACCCGGCGAACTGCTGTGGGACGTCGGCGCGGGTAGCGGCTCGATCGGCATCGAGTGGATGCGCGCGCATCCGTCGTGCCAGTCGATCGCGATCGAGTCGCATGCGGAGCGGCAGCGCTTCATCGAGCACAATCGCGACGCGCTCGGCGTGCCGGGCCTGCAACTCGTCGCGGGGCGCGCGCCCGCTGCGCTTGCCGGGCTTGCGACGCCCGACGCGATCTTCATCGGCGGTGGCGCGACCGCGCCCGGCGTGCTCGCCGCGTGCTGGTCGGCGCTGAAGCCCGGTGGCCGGCTCGTCGCGAACGCGGTCACGCTGCAGGGCGAGCTGGCGCTCGCCGCGTGGCGCGATATTCACGGCGGCACGCTCACGCGCGTGTCGCTCGCGCACGCCGAACCACTCGGCCGCTTCGACACGTGGCGGCAGCCGTTGCCCGTCACGCTGTACGACGTGCGCAAACCCGATTCCACGGCAACGGATCTCGCGGACCCCACGTGATGCGCGACGAAACCCCCGAACAACCGGCGCCGCTGCGCTTCGGCTATACGACCGGCAGTTGCGCGACCGCGACGTCGCTCGCGGCCGCGCGCCTGCTGCTCGCGGGGGGCGCGATCGACGCCGTCGAGATCGTGCTGCCGAAGGGGCAGCACGTGATGATGCGGCTTGCGTTCTGCAGGACGACTGCCGACGGCGCGGAAGCCGGCACGATCAAGGATGCCGGCGACGATCCGGACGTCACGCACGGTGCGCTGGTCTTCGCGCGCGTCGCGCTCGCGGCGGTGCCCGGCGTGCGCTTTCACGCGGGGCCGGGTGTCGGCACCGTCACGCGCGCCGGACTCACGCTGCCGGTCGGCGAACCGGCGATCAATCCCGTGCCGCGCCAGATGATGACCACGCACCTCGACGCGCTCGCGGCCGAATTCGCCTACGCAGGCGGCTTCGACGTGACGATCGGCGTCGAGGGCGGCGAGGCGCTCGCGCTGAAGACGATGAACCCGCGTCTGGGCATCGTCGGCGGATTGTCGATCCTCGGCACGACCGGCATCGTGCGGCCGTTCTCGTGCTCGGCGTACATCGCGTCGATCCACCAGGGCATCGACGTCGCGCGCGCGAACGGGATCGCGCACATCGCCGCGTGCACCGGCAACGCGAGCGAGGATGCGATGCGCGCGCACTACGGCCTGCCCGACATGGCGCTGATCGAAATGGGCGATTTCGCCGGCGCGGTGCTCAAGCACCTGCGCCGCGCGCCGGTCGCCCGCCTGTCGATGTGCGGCGGGTTCGGCAAGCTCAGCAAGCTTGCGGCAGGCCATCTCGACCTGCACAGCCGCCATTCGAGCATCGACCTGCCACTGCTTGCACAGTGGGCGGCCGAGGCGGGCGCGAGCGCAGCGCTGCAGGCCGCGATGCGCACGGCGAACACCAGCCAGGAAGCGCTGAAGCTCGCGCAGGCCGACGCCGTGCCGCTCGGCGACATCGTCTGCGCGCATGCGCTGCGGGTCGCGCGCGACATCGTGCCGCCATCGGTCTCGGTCGAGATGTTCGCGATCGACCGGCAGGGCCGCTTCGTCGGGACCGCTCGATGAGCGCGCGCATCCTGCTGCTCGGCGGCACGGGCGACGCGCTGAAGATCGCACGCGCGCTCGGCCCGCGGCACGTCTACAGCCTCGCGGGCCTCGGCAAGGTGCCCGACGACTTGCGCTGCGAAGTGCGCGTCGGCGGCTTCGGCGGAGCGGCTGGGCTCGCCGCGTACCTGCATGGCGCCGGCATCGGCCTCGTGATCGACGCGACGCATCCGTATGCCGCGCGAATCAGCGCGAATGCGGCGGTCGCCGCGCGCGACGCGGGCGTGCCGCTGTGGGCGCTGCGACGCGCGCCGTGGGCGCCGCAACCCGGCGACGACTGGAGGATGGTCGACGACTGGGCCGGCATCGAGGCCGCGCTCGCGCCGTTCCGGCGGCCGCTGTTCACGGTCGGCCGCGAACCGCTCGCGCATCTCGACGAGATTCCGCCGCACCAGTTCTGGCTGGTGCGCTGCCTCGATGCGCATCCCGGTAACGCACGCGCGCAGGTCCTCGCCGCGCGCGGGCCGTTCACGCTCGACGGCGAGCGCGCGCTGTTCGCGCTCGCGGGCATCGACGTCGTCGTCAGCAAGAACAGCGGCGGCGCCGCGACCGAGGCCAAGCTCGACGTCGCGCGTGAACGCAGGCTTCCGGTCGTGATGCTGCGCCGGCCGACGCTGCCCGACGCCGATCGCGTGTTCGACTCGGCCGCCGCGCTGCTCGATGCGCTCGACCCGGCCGCGCGCGCGTGATGCCGCGCGACCGGCTGCCCCATGAATTGACGGAGATTTTTCGATGACGGTGTATTTCATCGGCGCGGGCCCCGGCGACCCGGAGCTGATCACGGTGAAGGGCCAGCGTCTCGTGCGCACGTGCCCGGTGATTCTCTACGCAGGCTCGCTCGTGCCGCCGGCCGTGCTCGACGGTCATCGCGCGGAGCAGGTCGTCAATACGGCCGAGCTCGACCTCGATGCGATCGTCGCGCTGCTCGCCGATGCGCACGCGAAAGGCCAGGACGTCGCGCGCGTGCATTCGGGCGATCCGTCGCTGTACGGCGCGATCGGGGAACAGATCCGCCGGTTGAAAGCGCTCGGGATTCCGTATGAAATCGTGCCCGGCGTGACGGCCACGGCCGCGTGCGCGGCGACGCTCGGCGTCGAGTTGACGCTGCCCGGTGTCGCGCAGACGGTGATCCTCACGCGCTTCGCGGGCAAGACGACGATGCCGGAAGGCGAAGCGCTCGGCGCGCTCGCCGCGCATCGCGCGACGCTCGCGATCCATCTCGGCGTGCGGCATCTCGCGCGGATCGTCGACGAAGTGCTGCCGCATTACGGGCCCGCGTGCCCGGTCGCGGTGATTTACCGTGCGAGCTGGCCCGACGAGGAACGCGTGACCGGCACGCTGGCCGACATCGTCGGCAAGGTGCAGGGCACGCGGATCGAGCGCACCGCGCTGATCCTGATCGGGCGCGTGCTCGATGCGGAAGGGTTTGCGGATTCGACGCTGTATGCGAGCGGCAGTTGATTGCGCGCACACGGAACGCAAGGCACTTCGCATTTCGCGGCATCGCGACGACGGCTTTTCTCGCGAGCCGGCCCGCTGATCAACGCCCTCGGTCGAACGGCGCCAACCGTGCAATCCGGCGTGACTGAGCAACAACGGGCAACCGCGCGAAGGCCACGATCCGGGTCAACGCCTTCACGCGCAGCGTCCGACCGGCGCCAAGTCTGCGCTAAGCCCGCGCAACACGCCGCGCAAACTGCGGCGCGAACCCCGCCGCCAGCGCGAACAGCACGACGCACAGGCAAGCCATCGCGAGCCACGCGGGCGACAGATCCGCGAGATGCTGGCGCACGATGCCCGCCGCGAACGGAAACAGCCCCGCGATCAGATAGCCGATGCCCTGCACGAACCCCGTCAACGACGCCGCATCGGCCGGGGTCGCCGCATGATCGACCGTGACGATCAGCGACAACGGAAACAGCGCGCCGATACCGGCCCCCATCAGCAGCGCAGCCGGCAACGCAAGTGCCTCCGGCGCGGCCAGCATCACCAGCAACCCCGCGAGCAGCGACGCGATCGCCGCGTGCAGCGCGGGCCGGCGATCGGGCAGGCGGTCGATCGTCGCCGAGATCGCCAGCCCCGCGACGACTTCGGCGAGCGTTACGCCGCCGAGCAGGCTGCCGGCCGCGGTCGGCGACCAGCCGAGCCGCATGTAGTATGGCGGCAGCCATGCCAGCACGAGGGTATAGGCGCCCGTCGCGATCCCGAAGAACATCGCGAGCCGCCACGCGCGCGGCGAGCGCGACGGCCGCGCCTGCACCATCGACCCCGACGTCGGCCCGGACACCAGCGCATCGCCGCCACGGCTGGCCAGCGGCCACGCGAGCGCCGCGACCGCGGCCGGCAGCGCCCAGCCCGCGAGCGCGACCAGCCAGCCCCAGCGGGCCGCGGCCAACGGCGCGACGACGCTCGCGAGCACCGCACCGCCCATGATCGACGTCGAATAGACGCCCATCGCTCCGCCGATCCGCGTCGCGAAATGCGCCTTCACGAATCCCGGCAGCAACGCCTGCACCATCGCGATTCCGAGGCCCGCGCAGCATGCACTCGCGAGCAGCAGCCACGCGTGCTGCGCGCCGATTCGCGACGCGCACGCGAAGCCGATCAGCGCGACGCCCAGCCAGACGCCGCCCGTGATCCCCGTCACGCGCTGCAGCCGGCGCGCGCTCAGCGCGCCCAGCCCCATCAGCAGGATCGGGATCGTGGTCAGCAGGCTCGCCGCGCCGTCGCCGATGCCGGTCGCGCGCTGGATCATGTCGAGCAGCGGACCGATCGCGGCCAACGCCGGCCGCAGGTTCAGTCCGACCAGCACGATCGCGGCAAGCCGCCATCCGGGGGAAGTGAAGCGATTCATGGAGTGGCCCTCACTATCGGTGCACGACACCTCCGTCAGAGGGCCGCGCGTTTTCATGTAAAGTATCTCGATATCAAGATAAATGCGGATTTATCTCGACGTCAAGATAACTGGTGAGCCGAGGAGGGTTAATGGATCGAGCCGCGCATGCGCTCGCGCAATGGCGCATCGAGCGTCCGGATCTGGATGCGTCGTCGATGCTCGTGATGGGACGGCTGCAGGAGGCCGCGCTGGTGGTCGCACGCGACGGCCTCAATCCGTTGTTCGCGCGCTACGGGATGCAGCCGGGCGAATTCGACGTGCTGGCGACGCTGCGGCGCAGCGGCGCGCCGTTCGCGCTGACGCCGACTGCGCTGTACGACGCGCTGATGATGTCGTCGGGCGGGATGACCGCGCGCATCGACCGGCTGCAGAAGGCCGGTTGGGTCGAGCGCCGGCCGAACCCGGCCGACGGCCGCGGCACGCTCGTCGCGCTGACCGACGCCGGCCGCGCGTTGATCGACGATGCGGTGGTCGCGCACGTCGACAATCAGCGCGCGATGCTGGCCGCGCTGTCGGAGGCGGAGCAGGCACAACTTTCGGCGTTGCTGGAAAAGCTGCTGGCGGGATTGGGGGAAGCGGCGTCGGCGTCGGCCGAAAAATAGCGCCGCCGAATCGTCACGTCGAATGAACGCAGCGGGCGGAAAACGAAAACACCGAAAGGAAGCGGAAGAATTGCCCGCCGCGCGATGCGGCGGGCCACGCAGAGCGCGTCCGCAGGGTGCGCCCGCTGCGCGGCTCAGCCGCGTGCCGGGATGTTGAGCCCGCGCGCGACGGCCGGACGCGCGACGAACGCATCGAGCGCTCGCGCGACATGCTTGAATTCGGCGAAGCCGACCAGGTCGCCCGCTTCGTAGAAGCCGACGAGGTTACGCACCCACGGGAAGATCGCGATGTCGGCGATCGTGTACGTGTCGCCCATCATCCACTTGCGGTTCGCGAGATGCGCGTCGAGCACGGCGAGCAGACGCTTCGATTCGGCGACGTAGCGGTCGCGCGGACGCTTGTCTTCGTAATCGCGGCCCGCGAACTTGTGGAAGAAGCCGACCTGGCCGAACATCGGGCCGATGCCGCCCATCTGGAACATCACCCACTGGATCGTCTCGTACCGGCCCGCGGGATCCTTCGGGATCAACTGGCCCGTCTTGTCCGCGAGATAGATCAGGATCGCGCCGGATTCGAACAGCGGCAGCGGCCGGCCGTCGGGGCCGTTCGGATCGATGATCGCGGGGATCTTGTTGTTCGGGTTCAGCGACAGGAATTCGGGCGACAGCTGGTCGTCGGTGTCGAAGCGCACGAGGTGCGGCTCGTACGGCAGGCCGGTTTCCTCGAGCATGATCGACACCTTGACGCCGTTCGGCGTCGGCAGCGAATACAGCTGCAGACGGTCGGGATGCTGGGCAGGCCATTTCTTCGTGATCGGGAAGGCGGACAGATCGGGCATGGAGATTCGCTCGTCAATGTGGAGGATCCGCGCTCCGCCGTCCTGCCGCGCATCGCTTACCGCCCGTGCCACCGCGGCAGCAACGGGACGAGCACTTCGACAGGCGGGCGGGGCGCGCCGAAAACGCCCACTGTAGCCGATCCCCGCGATCGCTGCAGACGGCGGCCGCGAGCCGTGCCCGGGCGCCGCCGCACGCGCATCGCGTCGCTGCGTCGTCAGAAGTTGTGCCGCAGCCCGAGCATCGCTGCGGTCGTGCCGACCCCGGGTGCGACCGGCTGCCCGTACACGAGCATCTGGTCCATCGTGCCGCGGTTGTTCACGTGGCCGACCTGCGCATACACCATCGTCCGCTTCGACAGGCTGTAGTCGGCCGTGAGCACGACGGCCGTCGACCGGTTCTCGGCGCGGTTGCGGTCCTTCAGGTAGTACACGGCCGAGGCGACCTGCAGCGCGGGCGTGAAGCGATAGCCGACGCCGGCCGACAGCATGTCGAGGTTCACCTTGTCCGCATGCGACGGATTCCGGCCGTTGCCGTACGACGCCGACACCGAGAAATCGCGGATCGTGTATCTCGCGCCGACGTAGACGAAGCGGTTGTTGTCGACGCCGGTCGGCGCGACACCCGGCGCCGGATTCGTGTCGTGGCCGTTGTAGTACACGGCCGACGCATTGAGCCCGTCGTTCGAATACCGCAGCACGACCGACTCGCGCGTGCCGCCCTGGAACTGCCCGGCGACGCCGCCGGGCGCGTATTCGAGCGCGATCGACGCGCCCGCGAACGTCGGCGACTGATAGACGAGCGCGTTGCTGTCGTACAGCGCGCCGATCGCGCCGTTGGTGCTCGTCCCGGGCCAGCCGGCCGCGGTGTTCAGGCCGAGCCACGCGGTCAGCACGCTGCCGAAGAACTGCGCGTTGCGCACGTCGGTGTCGGCCATCGCGTAGATCATCGGCACGATCTGGCGGCCGGCCGTGAATGTGCCGAACGGCCCCGACACGCCGAGCGACGCAACCTGGTTGAAGATCGCGGTGGCGCCGGGCGTGTCGCTCAGCTGCATCCTGCCGGTGCCGCTGTCGAACGAACCCTGCAGCTTGAAGTTGACCTTGTAGCCGCCGCCCAGGTCCTCGCTGCCCTTGATGCCCCAGAAGCTCGAATAGATGCCGCCGTCCTTCATGCGGAACACCTTGCCGGTGTTCGGCGCATTCGGGCTGAACGACGCGGCCGACGTGCTCTGGTACAGCAGGCCCGTGTCGACCACGCCGTACAGCGTGACGGAGGATTGCGCATGCGCGAGCGCCGAACAGCCGGCAAGCGCCGCGAGCGCGGCCAGTTTCGTCTTCATCGAAGTCTCCAGGATCGTAATGGACCGCACGGGATCGAGCCCGTGCGGGTGAAGCGGGGGAAGCATCGAGGCAGGCGGGAAGGCGCGTGATGCGACGCCGGTGCGAGCCGTGCGGAAAGGTTACGCAACGGCGCGCGGCCGCTCCCCCCCATGCACGGGGGGCAGGGTTGCGGAGAATCGAAGGGCGGCCGGCAGCGAGGCTGCTGTCAACGGCAGGGCCAGGCCGCTACAGAGGTGTTCAGGCGGCGTTCAAGGCGCGCTTTCGAGCAATCCGAGCACCAGCGCGCGGCGCACCGCGTGCTTGCGCGAACTGGCGTCGAGCTTGCCGAACAGGTTCTTCAGGTGCCACTTCACGGTTTCCTCGCCGACGGCGAGCGCCACCGCGATCTCCTTGTTCGAGAGGTTGCGCGCGAGCAGTTCGAGAATCGCGCGCTCCTTGGGCGTCAGCACGACGCTCGGCACCGCGCGCGGGCTTGCCGGGCCGCGCGGCGCGGGCGGCACGATGCGCGGCTGCGGCTGCGCGGGCCGCACGGGCCCATCGCCGGCGGGCGCCTCGTCGCCGATGCGGCGCGCCCAGTCGGCGACGGCCGGATGCAAGTCGGCGAGCGTGCGCGTGAGGCCGAACATGTCCGCGAGGTTCATCGCCTCGTCGAGCAGCGCCCGGCCGCCGTGCCCGGACTGGTCGAGCGCGAACGCGCTGAGCGCCATGATCTCGATGCGCTCGCGTCCCATGCTCATCTCGCGCGCCAGCACGGCGGCTTCGTCGAGCGCCGCGCACGCATCGTCCCAGCGGCGCGCGGCCAGCGCGGCACCCGCGTGCGCCGTCGCCTGCAGCAGCACGACGGGACGCCGCCACAGCGGCCCGTGCGACGGAAACTCGGCCGCGGCGATCGCATCGATCCGTTCAACGAGCGCATGGCAGGTCGCCTCGCGATAGCGCGCCGCGTGAATGCGCACCTGCTCGGCGAGACTCGCGACCGACAGGCGCGGCAGCCGGCGCGCGACACCCATTGCGTCGAGCGCCTCGAGCAGGTCGATCGCGCGATGCTCGACGCCGCGCAGCAGCGCGATGCGCGCGGCGGTGCGATAGCCGAGCAGCACGGTATCGGGCGTGCCCGTGTGTTCGAGCACGTCGAGCCGGTTCGCGAGCAGCGCGGCGGCCTGGTCGACGCGGTCGGCCTCGTACGCGATCGCCGCGCACATCGCCGCGAGCATGCAGGTCAGCGGATGGCGGCGCCCGAGATCGGCTTCCGCGCGCGCCAGCGCCGGCGACAGTGCATCGTCCGCGAGCCGGATCTGGCCTTCGCGCAGGTAGCTCAGGCCCGTGATCAGCTCGCCCCAGCGCGCGACGTAGCCGAACCCGGCCGCCGTCTCGCCGCGCGGCGCGGCCTGCTGGAAACGGCGCGCCTGCGCCGGTTCGCCGACGATGATCGCGCGCGCCGACAGCCGGTTCGCGTGCATCTGCGCGAGCCACGTCGCCGCCGGCGGCGTGAAGTCGGCCCACGGTTCGAACAGTTCGACGAAGCGATCGATTTCATCGGCGTAATACGCGGCCGCGCTGAGGATCAGCGCGCATTCGTAGCGCATCGCGGCCGGCGTGCCGGGGTCGGCCAGGATGCCCGCGATCTGGCGCTGCGCCTCGACATGGCGCTCGCCGAGCGCCAGCGCCCAGGCGACCGCGATCCGCAGCGTCGGGCGCTTGTCGAGTTCCGCGGCGGGCAGCAGCGCGAGCCAGTCGAGCACGTCGTTGATGCGGCCCTGCTTGATCGCGTCCTCGAGACAGCGCTGCGCAAGCGCGTATGCCGTGCCGAACTGGCCGGCCGCATACGCATGGCGCGCGGCTTCCTCCGTCATCCCGTGCGCGTCGAGCCACGCGGCCGCGCGTGCGTGCAGCGCGCTGCGCTCGGCGTCCGGGCTCGCCGCGAGGCGGTCGCGCAACGTATCGCGCACGAGCGGATGCAGCCGGCACCAGTCGGAATCGTCCGACGCGATGAACAGCGGCGTGTCGCGCGCGAGCCGCGCGAGCCGGTCGGGGGCGTCTGCGTCGTCGAGCAGCGCGGCGCACAGCGACGGATGCAGGCGGTCGGCGACGCTCGTGCGCGTGAGGAACGCGGTGTCGTCGGCCGACAAATTCGCGAGCAGCAGCTCGACGAGCCGGTCGCGGGTGCCGTCCATCCGTGCGGCAAGCGCGTCGACGGCCTGTCGCGGATCGGCCGAGCGTGCCATCGCGGCCATCGCGAGCTGCAGCCCGAGCGGCCAGCCGTCGACACGTTCGAACAGGCGCGCGCACGCATCGGCGTCGACCCGCTGCGCAAAGCGCGCGCCGACCAGCGCGATCGTCTCGTCGAGCGTGAAGCGCAGCCAGTCGGGGCCCGCGAGCGTGCATTGCCCGCCGGCGAGCAGATCGCCGGCCGCGTGATCGAGCCCGCGCCGGGCCGCGACGACCACCCGCAGGTTCTGCGGCGCGTTGTGCAGCACATAGGTCAGCGCGTCGAGGCCGGCGGGTGGCAGCCGCTCCGCGTCGTCGACGATCAGCAGCGCGTCGATCGACAGTTGCGCGACTTCGGCCAGCCACGCGGTCAGCCCCTCCAGCGCGCGGGCGGCACCGTCCGGAATCAGGCGCCCGAAGCCGGGCCGCGCGCAACCGGTGCGCACCGCCTGCACGAGCCCCTGCAGCAGGCGCGGTGCGTCGTCGCGCTCGTCGGCGGACAGCCACACGACGGCGCGGCCCAGCGCAAGGGATTCGCGGCGCCATTGGGCGAGCAGCGAGGTCTTGCCGTAGCCGGCCGGCGCCTGCACGAGCGTGACGGGCCGCGCGTCGAACGCCGGCGCGGCAAGGCTCAGCCGCGCACGCGCGAGCAACTGCGCCGGCACGCGCGGCGCGGTCGTCTTCAGCACGAGTTCGGTGGGGGGCGCGTCGGCGCGATCGGGTGGGTGGGCCATCGGGGCAGGAGTGGGAATCCGGCGATGCCGTGCGGGCCAGCGTCCGGGGTGGGCGTGGGGGAAGGATCGACCGAACCGCGTTCGCGCGTCAATCCCCCCCGCGACGAGTGGGGCCGCACCGCCGTCCGGTCGATAGCATGGGTTCCGATGCGTGACGAACGCAACCGACGAATGCAACGAGGAGGGACCATGAACATCGTATCGACCGGCGCGCGACGCAGCGCACCGAGTGCCGGATAAGCGGAGCGGCACGATGTATCGCCATCTGCTCGTGACGGTCGACGGCGTGCCCGGCGGCATCGATGCGATCGGCCATGCGCTCGAACTGGCGCGTGCGGTCGGTGCGCGGGTCACGTTCGTGCTGTCCGCCGCCGCGCCGGACTCGCGTTTATCCGGAGCGCGGATGCCGGAACACGGTGCGAAAGTGGAAGCCGCCGCACGGGCGCAGGGCCTGTCCCATGCGATCGCGGTGGCCGGCGACACCTCACCCGCCACGCTCGCCGGCGAGCTCGGCTGCGACCTGATCGGCGTCGCGGCGCTGCCGCATGATTGCGGCGCCGCCGCAGCCGCGCAACGGCGGGTGCTGCTGGCGACGAGCGGCGTACCGGTGCTCGTGTGCCCGGCGCGGCGTGCGCCGGCCGAGGCACGCGTGATGGCCCGCTGTCTCGCGGCACATCGCGCGCTCGGCGAGCGGCTGCAGGCACTGACGATGGCGAGCGAGGACCCGGACGTGGCCAGGCGGCCGACCGCCGACGCGCACGGCCCGCTGGCGGCGCTGGCATCCCTCGCGGCGCTGCAGAACACGCGCTTCGGCGCGTCCGCCGAAGCACGACTGTTCGCGGCATTGCGCATGCGGGCGGAGAGCACCGCGGCCGAACTCGACGAGCTCGACCGCCAGCGGCGCCGCGATGCGCACGCACTCGACGCGCTGGCGCGGCTCGCCGCCGACGGGTTGCCGTCGGCCGCGTTCGATGCCGCGCTCGCCGACTACGCGCGCGGCGCGTTCGAGCAGATGGGCCGCATGGAAGGCGTGATTTTCCCGGCCGCGCGGCGCTACCTGGGCGACGCCGACTGGAACGAACTGGACACGCCCCCGGCGAGCGGCGCAGCCGCGACGCCGCCGGGCGCGGACGAACCCGACGATGCGTGACGCGCATCCGACTGAATACTTACGGAGAACAAGATGGCACATGCAGTGCGATTCCACGAAACCGGCGGCCCCGACGTGCTGCGCTGGGAAGCGGTCGAAGTCGGCGAGCCGGGCGCCGGGCAGGTTCGCCTGCGGCACGAGGCCGTCGGCCTGAATTTCGCCGACACGTATTTCCGCAGCGGCCTGTACCCGGTTCCGCTGCCGGCGGGCATCGGCGTCGAGGCGGCCGGTGTTGTCGAGGCCGTCGGCCCCGGCGTGACGAACGTCGCCGTCGGCGATCGCGTGACCTACACGGGCTTCCTCAACACGCTCGGCGCGTACAGCACCGAACGGCTGATTCCGGCCGCGCCCCTCGTGAAGCTGCCCGCCGGCATCGCATGCGAAACGGCTGCCGCGATGACGATGCGCGGGCTGACGTCGGCCTACCTGCTGCGCCGCATCCACGCGTTCGCGCCGGGCGACACGATCCTGCTGCATGCGGCCGCGGGCGGCGTCGGGCTGATCGTGTCGCAATGGGCGAAGCTGCTCGGGCTCACGGTGATCGGCACCGTGTCGAGCGAACACAAGGCCGCGGTCGCCCGCGCACACGGCTGCGACCACACGATCGACTACAGCCGCGAAGACGTCGCGAAACGCGTGCGCGAACTGACGGACGGCGTCGGCGTCGACGTCGTGTTCGACAGCGTCGGCCGCGACACCTTCGAAGGCTCGCTCGATTCGCTGAAGCGGCGCGGGCTGATGGTCTGCGTCGGCACCGCGTCGGGCCCGATCCCGCCGTTCGACCCGCAGCGCCTCGCGATGAAGGGCTCGCTGTACCTGACGCGTCCGGCGCTGGCCGACTACATTGCCGATCCGGCCGAGAAGAACGACCTGGCCGGCGAACTGTTCGCGCACGTCGCGGCCGGCCGCATCAAGATCGAGATCAACCAGCGCTATGCGCTGCAGGACGCCGCGCAGGCGCACCGCGATCTCGAATCACGCAAGACGACCGGTTCGTCGGTGTTCATCGTCTGAGGAGACGCGCATGCGAGTCGAACCCCTGACCTGCGCGATCGGCGCGGAACTGCTGGACGTGAGCCTCTCCGACGCCGTGCACGACGACGGCCTGTTCGCCGAGATCCGCGTGCAGCTGCTGCGTCATCGCGTGCTGTTCCTGCGCGACCAGGACATCACGCGCGCCGAGCACGTCGCGTTCGCGCGGCGTTTCGGCGAGCTCGAGGATCATCCGGTCGCCGGCAGCGATCCCGAGCACCCGGGGCTCGTGCGGATCTACAAGTCGCCCGACCAGCCGAACGACCGCTACGAGAATGCGTGGCACAGCGATGCGAGCTGGCGCGTGGCGCCGCCGCTCGGCTGCGTGCTGCGTTGCGTCGAGGGTCCGCCGGTTGGCGGCGACACGATGTGGGCGAACATGGTGCTCGCGTACGAGCGCCTGCCGGAGTACGTGAAGCAGCAGATCGACGACTTGCGCGCGCGCCACAGCATCGAGGCGAGCTTCGGCGCGGCGATGCCGATCGACAAGCGCCTCGCGCTGAAGGCGCAGTACCCGGACGCCGAGCATCCGGTCGTGCGCACGCATCCCGAAACCGGCGAGAAGGTGCTGTACGTGAATGCGTTCACGACGCACTTCACGAACTTCCACACACCCGCTCGCGTGCGTGTCGGGCAGGACGCGAATCCCGGCGCTGGCCAGCTGCTGCAGTACCTGATCAGCCAGGCCTATATCCCCGAATACCAGGTGCGCTGGCGCTGGAAGAAGAACAGCGTCGCGATCTGGGACAACCGCAGCACGCAGCATTACGCGGTGATGGACTACCCGCCGTGCGTGCGCAGGATGGAGCGCGCGGGCATCGTCGGCGACGTGCCGTTCTGAGCGCGCCCGCACCGTAACCGATCCGCAACGACGCAACAACGCGCCGGGCCGCCCGCCCGGCGCGACGGGATACGCACGCCCGTACACCCCGAACACAACGATTCCATCTGGAGGACGACATGCAATTTCTCGACGATTCGCTGCACCCGGAAAACCAGGACAAGGTAGTCATCACGGTCGCGCCGTACGGCCCCGAATGGATGCCCGCGGACTTTCCGGAAGACATTCCGGTGACGATGGACGAGCACGTGCAGAAGGCCGTCGACTGCTACAACGCGGGCGCGACGGTGCTGCACCTGCACGTGCGCGAGCTCGACGGCAAGGGCAGCAAGCGGCTGTCGAAATTCAACGAGCTGCTCGGCCGGCTGCGCGAGGCGGTGCCCGACATGATCCTGCAGGTCGGCGGCTCGATCTCGTTCGCGCCGGAAGGCGACGGCGCGGAAGCGAAATGGCTGTCCGACGACACGCGCCACATGCTCGCCGAGCTGACGCCGAAGCCCGACCAGGTGACGGTCGCGATCAACACCGTGCAGATGAACATCACCGAGCTGATGAACCGCAAGGACATCGCCGGCACGTCGCTGAACGAAGCCGCGTTATGGGACGCGTACCGCGAGATGACCGTGCCGGCCGGCCCCGGCTGGGTCGACGAGCACCTGCGCCGGCTGCAGGCGGCCGGCATCCAGCCGCATTTCCAGCTCACCGGCATGCACGCGCTGGAAACGCTCGAACGGATCATCCGCCGCGGCGTCTATCGCGGCCCGCTGAACGTCACGTGGGTCGGCATCGGTGGCGGTTTCGACGGCCCGAACCCGTACAACTTCATGGAATTCGTGCGGCGCTGCCCGGACGGCGCGTGCATCACGCTCGAATCGCTGATGAAGAACGTGCTGCCGATCAACACGGTCGCGATGGCGCTGGGGCTGCATCCGCGCTGCGGGATCGAGGACACGATCATCGACCAGAAGGGCAACCGGATGACGTCGGTGCAGCAGGTCGAGCAGTGCGTGCGGATCGCGCGCGAACTCGGCCGCGACATCGCGACCGGCAAGGAGGCGAAGGCGATCTACCGGATCGGCGTGCAGTACGACGGCGTCGACGAGACGCTCGCGCAGCTCGGGATGACGCCGAACCGCCGGCCGGGCCAGGTGAACGTGCCGCTGCGCGCGGCCTGACGCACCGCGCATCCGGGTGGCGCGCCAGCGCCGCCCGCCGATCGATGTGGCGCGGCACCCACCCTCGCGCGGTGCGCGAGGCAAGCTCCGACGAACGGAGCGGGGCCGCGCAAGCCGCGCCGGCGCATTGCCGCACCGGTGCCGGAGGAGACACGCATGCTGATTCATCACGTCGAGCCGTCGCTGCAGGACGTGGCGGCCACCGGGCGGCGCGCGCCGGCCTATGCCTGGCTCGTATTCGGGCTGACCGTCGGTCTGCTGCTGTCGGACTACATGTCGCGGCAGGTGCTCAATGCCGTGTTTCCGCTGCTGAAGCACGCGTGGGGACTGTCGGACACGCAGCTCGGGTCGCTGTCGGGCGTCGTCGCGCTGCTCGTCGGGCTGTTGACGTTTCCGCTGTCGGTGCTCGCCGACCGCTTCGGCCGCGTACGCAGCATCGTGCTGATGGCCGCGCTGTGGAGCGTCGCGACGCTCGGATGCGCGCTGTCGACCAACTACGCCGAAATGCTCGTGGCGCGCGGGCTCGTCGGCCTCGGCGAAGCCGCGTACGGCAGCGTCGGCGTCGCGCTGATCCTCAGCATCTTTCCGGCGCGCCTGCGCGCGACGCTGACCGGCGCGTTCATGGCCGGCGGCGCGTTCGGCTCCGTGTTCGGGATGGCGCTCGGCGGCCTCGTCGGCGCGCATCTCGGCTGGCGCTGGTCGTTCGGCGTGATGGCGGCGCTCGGCATCGTGCTGCTCGTCGCGTATCGCTGCGTCGTGACCGAACGGCGGCTCGCCGCTTATCGCATCGAACCGTGCAGGCGTGACGCCAGCGCGCCGCGCGACCTGCGCGGCAGCGTGCGCGCGCTGATGTCGGGGTTGTTCGCATCCCGTTCGGTGATCTGCGCGTACGTCGGCAGCGGGCTGCACCTGTTCGTGCCCGGCGCGCTGTTCGCCTGGTTGCCGAGCTACCTGAACCGCTATTACGCGATGGCGCCGGACCGCGCCGCCGTGCTTGCGGCCGGCTTCGTGCTGCTGTCGGGCGTCGGGATGGTCGGCTGCGGGATCGTCACCGACCGCGTCGGCAAGACCGACGGCAAGCGCAAGTGGCTGACCGCGATCGCGTATTGCATGCTGACGGGAGTGTGCCTCGCGGTCGCGTTCCGGCTGCCGCCCGGGCCACTGCAACTCGCACTGATCTGCGCGGGCATGCTGGTCGGCGCGGGTGCGTCGGGCGCATCGGGCGCGATGGTCGCGAACCTCACGCCGGCCGCGATCCACGCATCGGCGTTCGCGACGCTCACGCTCGCCAACAACCTGCTCGGCATGGCGCCGGGCCCGCTGCTGACGGGGTGGGTCGCCGATCGCACCGGCCTCGTCGGCGCATTGCAATGGATTCCCGCCGTGCCGCTCGCGGCCGCCGTGCTGTTCGCGATCGGACGCGCGAGCTACGCGGCCGATATCGCGCGCGTCGAACGCGAACGGCGCGCGTCACACCTTTCCTGAACCGAACCCTCCCGGAGGCAGCATGACCCTGGCGACCGCGCCCACCATCCTGATCGTGCCCGGCTTGCGCGATCACGTCGAAGATCATTGGCAGACGCATCTGCAACGGCGCCTGCCGAACGCTCGCGCCGTCGCGCCGCTCGAAGCCGACAAGCTGAGCCGCGCCGCGCGCGTCGCGGCGCTCGATGCGGCTTTGGCCGCGATCGACGGCCCCGTGATCCTCGTCGCGCACAGCGCGGGTGTCATGATCGCCGTGCATTGGGCATTGCAGGCCACGCGTGCCATCGATGGCGCGCTGCTCGCCGCGCCGGCCGATCTCGATACGCCGATGCCCGCAGGCTATCCGACACCGGATGCGCTCGACGCGCACGGCTGGACGCCGGTGCCGACCCGGCCGCTGCCGTTTCCGAGCATCGTGGCCGCGAGCCGCAACGATCCGCTCGCGCGGTTCGAACGAACGCAGGCGCTGGCGGCGGGATGGGGCAGCCGGCTCGTCGATCTCGGCGAAGTCGGACACCTGAACCCGGCGTCCGGGTACGGCGAGTGGCGGGATGCGGAGCGGCTGATCGGGGAGGTGATCGCGCTCCGTGCGGCCTGAGCGCCGTCTGCAACGCGCCGCGCACGATTTCACGCCGGCGCGTCCGTCGGAACCGATTTCGGTTCAGCGTGCGTTGATATACGACGTCCTAACATGCTACCTATCCGTCGCAACGGCCAATCAGCAAATCCTCAACAAAGGGAAGGTTTTTGTTAGGGAAATTCCCGCCCCGCGCGGGTCGGTTTTTTGTTGACCGACATCGTATAACGCCGTCATGATTTCCCGAAAGAACGGTCCCATCCACCGACCGAAGCGAGGAGACATGAACACCACCACGATCGCGCGCCGTGTCCGCCGGATCGCCCTGGCGCTGGGCCTGACGCTGTCGGCCGCGGCCGCCGTCGCGGCTCCCGTATCGCTGAATGTCGTCGACGTCGCGGGCAACCTGCAGCTCACGCAGAAGGCCATCGAGGCGTTCAAGGAGAAGAACCCGAATCTCGTCTCGAACGTGACGTTCACGAACGCGCCCGCGCCGCAGTTGCCGGGCAAGATCAAGGCGATGCAGGCGGCGGGACGCGCCGACATCGACCTCGTGCTGACGGGCACCGACGCGCTGGCCGCCGGCATCGAGCAGAAGCTGTGGCTGAAGCTGCTGCCCGACAACGCGGGCGCGTTTCCCGGCGTGCTCGACAGATACGCGCCCGGCCCGCGCAAGATGCAGGACCTCGCGCAGGGCTTCGGTCTCGAAGTGACCTACATGCCGGCCGGCCCGCTGCTCGAATACAACCCGGCCAAGGTCAGCGATCCGCCGAAGACGCCCGAGCAGCTGCTCGCGTGGTGCAAGGCCCATCCGAACAAGCTGATCTACGCGCGCCCGGCGAACTCGGGCCCCGGCCGCACCTTCCTGATGGGGCTGCCGTACGTGCTCGGCGACAAGAACCCGCAGGACCCGATCAATGGCTGGGACAAGACCTGGGCGTTCCTGAAGCAGCTCAACGACTGCGTGCCGTACTACCCGGGCGGCACGTCGGCCGTGATGAAGGAGCTCGGAGAAGGCACGCGCGACATGACGGTGACCGTCACCGGCTGGGACCTCAACCCGCGCGCGCTCGGCATCGTGCCGGCCGAGTTCAGGATCCAGGCATTCGACAACATGACGTGGGTCAACGATGCGCACTTCATGGTGATTCCGAAGGGCGTGGCGAAGGACAAGCTCGACGTGCTGTTCAAGCTGATGAACTTCCTGCTCGAACCGGCGCAGCAGGCGATGACCTACGACGACGGCTACTTCTATCCGGGCCCGGCGGTGAAGGGCGTGACGCTCGAGATGGCGCCCGCGCACAGCCAGGAGGTGATCAGGAAGTTCGGCCGCCCCGAATACGCGAAGCTGCTCGCGGATCGTCCGCACGTGCAGCCGCTCAACGCGCAGGCGATGGTCGCCGCGTTCCAGAAGTGGGACCGCGAGATCGGTTCGCAGAAGTCGAAATGACGCATGAACCCGCGGGCGCCGCGGCGCCCGCGCCGACGGAGTTCGCGTAATGAAGCACAGTTTCGAACGGTTGCGGCTCGACGGCGTGTGCCGCAGCTTCACCAATGCGGAGGGCGCGCGGGTCGCCGCACTGAACGGGCTCGATCTCGACATCAGGCGCGGCGAGTTCATCGCGCTGCTCGGCCCGTCGGGCTGCGGCAAGTCGACCGCGCTGAACTGCATCGCCGGGCTGCAGCCGCTCACGAGCGGCGGCATCTGGCTCGACGACACGCGCATCGACGTGTTGCCGCCCGAGCGACGCGGCTTCGGCATGGTGTTCCAGAACTACGCGCTGTTTCCGCACATGTCGGTGCTCGAGAACGTCGGCTTCGGGCTGAAGATGCGCGGCGTGCCGAAGCAGGAAGCGCGGCGGCGCGCGCAGCAGGCACTCGAACTCGTGCAGCTCGTCGGCCACGAGGGCAAGCTGCCCGGGCAACTGTCGGGCGGGCAGCAGCAGCGCGTCGCGATCGCGCGCGCGATCGTCATCGAGCCGCCGCTCGTGCTGATGGACGAGCCGCTGTCGAACCTCGACACGAAGCTGCGCATCGAGATGCGTGCCGAGATCCGCCGCATCCACACGCAGCTCGAACGCGCGACGATCTACGTGACGCACGACCAGGACGAAGCGCTGTCGATGGCCGACCGGATCGTCGTGATGAAGGAGGGCGTCGTGCAGCAGGTGGCGTCGCCGAAAGACGTGTACACGCGCCCGCACAACCTGCACGTCGCACGCTTCATGGGCTATCGCAACGTGCTGCCGTTCACGCTCGAAGGGATGGCCGGCGACTACGTGAACGTCACCGCGGCCGGCGTGCGCATCACCGGTGTGCCGATGGCCGGTTTCGACGGCAAGGACGTCGTGGTCGCGCTGCGCCCCGACGACATCGAGCGTGCGGAAGAGGGCGCCGACAACGCATTCGACGCGACCGTCGAAACGGTCGAATACGGCGGCCGCGACTCACTCATCCGCGTGATCACGCCGTTCGGCCCGATCTGGGCGCGGGTCGCCGGCGAATTCGCCGAGGGCGAGCGGTTGCGGTTGCGCGTGGCGCCGGCGCGCACGCTCGTCTATGCGGCAGACGCGCCATGAACGGCCGCTGCGCCGCGTGCGCGGCAGCGCGCTGCCCGGAGGCCGCATGAGCACGCTCGCGACAGGCGGCGCGCCGCGTGACGCGAAGGCGTGGCTCGTCACGCCGGCGATCGCGTTCATCGTCGCGCTGTTCATCTATCCGTTCGCGTACGGCCTCGTGCTGTCGTTCCAGCCGATGAACGGCGGCGGCGCGCTCGCAAACTACGTGCAGTTCTTCACCGACACCGCGATGTGGCCGACCGTGCTCGTCACGCTGAAGCTCGCGGTGCCGGCGACGCTGATCAACGTCGGCATCTCGGTGCCCGTCGCGTTTGCGCTGCGCCGCAACTCGCCGTACCAGAAGCTCGTCACGACGCTGCTCGTGATTCCGGTCACGCTCGGCACGGTGCTCGTCGCCGACGGGATGCTCACGTATTTCGGACCGAATGGCTGGTTTCCGCAGGCGCTTCAGGGGCTGCACCTGTACACGGACGAAGTGCGCCTCACGCACAATTATTGGGGCGTCCTGCTGTCGCTGATCGTGTCGGGCTTTCCGTTCGCGTTCCTGCTGATGCTGTCGTACATCAGCGGCATCGACCCGACGCTCGCGCGCGCCGCGGCCACGCTCGGCGCGAACCCGTGGCAGCAGTTCCGGCGGATCTACCTGCCGCTGCTCGTGCCGGGGCTGACGATGGCCGCGTGCCTGTCGTTCGTGCAGGCGTTCTCGGTATTCCCGTCGGCCGTGCTCCTCGGCGCGCCGGCCGGGCCGACGCGCGTGATCTCGATCGCGGCCGCCGAAGCCGCGTTCGAGAGCTACGACTATTCGCTCGCATCGGCGATCGCGATCGTGATGGGCTTCGTGCAGTTGCTGGTGGTCGCGTCGATGCTCGGCGCGCGCCGCTTCTTCTATACCGGTCCGGTCACGGGGGGCAAGGGCTGATGGCGACCGACAATCATGCGGCGCCGGCGTGGCCGCCGAAGCATAGCCCGCCCGGCGCGCAGCCCGTCAACGCGATGAAGCCGCGGAAACTACGCGACAGCCTCGCCGGCCGCGCGTGGAAGGCGCTCGTATGGGGGCTGATGGCGTTCTTCCTGCTGAACGTGATGCTGCTGATCGCGACCGTCGCGGTGAACTCGGTCGCGACACGCTGGTTCGGCACGCCGCTGCCGCAGGGCTTCACGCTGCACTGGTATGCGAAGGCGTGGGAAGACTTCCAGCTCGCCAGCGTGCTGTGGGTGACCGTCGAAGTCGTCGGCGCGGTCGTGCTGCTGTCGGTCGCGCTCGGCGTGCCGGCCGCCTACGCGCTCGCGCGCGTGCAGTTCCGCGGCAAGCGCTTCGCGCTGCTGGTGTTCCTGCTGCCGCTGATGGTGCCGCCCGTCACGTACGGGATCCCGATGGCGACCGTGATGTACAAGGTCGGGCTCGCGGGCACGCTGCCAGGCGTGATCCTCGCGAACCTCGTGCCGGCGCTGCCGTTCGTGATCCTCGTGATGACGCCGTTCATCGAGCAGATCGATCCGAATCTCGAAGCCGCCGCGCGCATCTTCGGCGCGAACACGTGGCGCTATTTCCGCTACGTTCTGCTGCCGCTGCTGGTGCCCGGCATGCTCGCGGCGGGGCTGCTCGTGCTGGTGCGCACGATCGGGATGTTCGAGCTGACCTTCTTCACCGCGGGCCCCAGCACGCAGACGCTCGTCGTCGCGCTGTATTACGCGGTGTTCTCGACGGGCGTGCGCGCGCCGCAGTCGATCGACGCGATGGCGATGATCTACATGGCCATTACGCTCGTGTGGGTCGTGATCGCGCTGCAGTTCGTGAGCCCGACGCAGCTCGTGAGTCGCGTGAAGCAGGAGCGGCAGTAGGCGCGCACGAAAGGGGCGGGGCAGCGGGGCGTTCGCACCGATCACGCCGTTCCCGCCGTCCGTGCAATTGGTTACAAATGGATACCGCGAACGACGCGCGGACGTTGCAGACTACGCGGCATACCGGCTCGGCGATGCGCTCACTGGCATCGCTGCATGCCGCCCGACGTTCACCCGATTCGCGGAGTTCCATGAAGTTTCCCACGCTGCTGACGCTCGGCTGTGCCGCCACGCTGCTCGCCGCCTGCCACCTGCTCCACGACGGCCCCGGATCGAGCGACGTCGATGCCGCGGTGCGCCGCGCGCTCGAAGCGGAAAACCACGGCGGCCTGAACGCGCTGTTCGGCCAGCCGCTGCCCGTGTCGGCCGACGTGATCTCGGCGAAGCCCGCCGGCGATTGCAGGAAGGCCGGCGAACGCACCTACGCGTGCGACGTCGTGATCACCTGGCGCAACAGCGATTACACGCCGTCGCGCGCGAACCTGACCTTCGTGCAGGCCGCCGACGGTTCGTGGCAGACCTCGGGCGTCGACGCCGCCATCGCGACCGGCGCCGCCAAGTCGCTGATCGACAAGATCGGCAAGGCATGGCCTGGCAATGCGGCCAGCGGCGCGTCGGCACCGCAGTGACGCGCCGGCGACGGGCTTCGTCGCCGCTCCTGCCGAAATGCCGTGCGGACGATGCGTGTGGCACCGTCGCCTGCCTTCCTTTGAGGGCAACCGTTATCCCGTCTTGTCCGATGCATGAACCCTGCGTAACGGGGAAAAAGGGCGCAAACACGGCCTGCCATCGGTCGAAGCCATCCTCGGTATGCGGACTGGAATATAGGGAAAACCCTTAATTCGAGATATAATCGCGGGCTAGAAGAAAGGTCGAACCATGCCCGAACGTTTCCAATCTCTCGAAAAATTTCTGTTCTCCCTGGTCGTGATGTCCGCGGTCTTCTGCTCCGCATTCCTCGCGTACGAGCGTCACCCCGAGATCAAGATCGCGCTGCACGAAGGCGAAGCGCTGATGCGCGAAAGCGCCAAGTATTCGGTCATCTGCTCGCCGTCCAAGGTCGATCCTTGCGTCGAGATGTCCGCTTACTGAGCCTCGTCTCCCGCTGACGCACCGCGCTGCTTCCCGCCGACACGCGTCGGCGGCGCGCATCGCGCACCCGCGTGCACCGGTTCCGGTCGCGCATCGCCTGAACTGAACCCCGCTTCCCCGATTCTCGGATTCCGCTGCGGCGCGCGTCATGCCGCTTCGTCGAGCCGGTGCGCCCGTTCGCGCATGCGCCGGCAGGATGCGCGTGCTGCTCGACAGTCCTCCGCCGAAAGCGGACAGGCGCACGCCGCCCCCGCCGATTCCGGATAGCCGGCGCCTGTTGCGCTGCGCATAATGGTGCAACGGCGTCGGCCCGCCTGACGCCTTCGTAGCGTGGCACCGCGACTGTCCCGCGCATCCGCAATCCGACCCGGCGCTTCCCGAATGACGATCCTCTATCGCGGCATGGACCGCGCGGCGCTCGACGCCGCCTACCTGAACACGAAGGCCATTCCCGATTTCCCCGCGGTGCTCGCGGCCTGCCAGGCACGCAGCGCAGCGCTTTACGATGCGACGCCCGGGCAGCGCGACCTGCGTTACGGTGCGCGTCCGGCGCAGCGCTTCGACTGGCTGCGGTGCGGCCGGCCCGACGCGCCGCTGTTCGTGTTCATTCACGGCGGCTACTGGCAGCACTGCGCGAAAGAGGATTTCGCGTACGCGGCCGCCGGGCCGCTCGCACGCGGCTTCGACGTCGTGCTCGCCGAATACACGCTCGCACCGACCGCATCGATGACCGACATCGTCGGCGAGATCGGCGCGTTGCTCGACCATCTCGCGGCCGACCCCGACGGCATCGGCACCGCAGGACGACCGATCCACCTGAGCGGTCACTCGGCCGGCGGCCACCTGACGGCCATGCATCGCGCGCATCCGGCCGTCGTGTCTGCGCTCGCGATCAGCCCGCTCGTCGATCTCGAACCGATCTCGCTGTGCGTGCTCGACGACAAGCTGAAGCTCACCGCGCAAGAGATCACCGCGTACAGTCCACTGCTTCACATCGGGCCCGGCGCACCGACCGTCGTCGCGGTCGGTGCGGCCGAGCTGCCGGAGCTTGTGCGCCACGCGCACGAATACGCGGACGCATGCGAAGCGGCCGGCGAACGGATCGCACGCGCATGGCTACCCGGCATGCAGCACTTCACGGTGCTCGACGATCTCGCGAAACCGGGGAGCGCGATGCTCGCCGCGTTGCAGGCGGTCGCGCCGCATTGACCGCGCCGTATTGCGTCACCTCGCGTGATTTCGCGCCGCGCGCGGCCGGGTAGGGCCGCCGCATTGCCGCTCATTGCGACGCGCACGGATCAGGGCATCCGGCCGTCGCCGTCAGACCGGCATCGACATCGGGGGCAGGGGCGGCGTCGGCGCCTTGCTGGCGGACCGTATCCGACGCCACTGCCTGCAACCTTGCTGCCATGTCCGGCGCGATGCCGAGCTGCGCGGCCGCTTGCTCCCGCGGGCCAAACGTACGGACGTCGACACCGGCGATCTGTTGGAACAGCACGAGCGCGCTCAGGTAAGCGCCCAGCACGCCCGGATGCAGATAGTCTGGCCGCGAGATCGGCGGGTCGTTCTGCGCGCGCATGCCGTACCACAGCAGCGGCGCGCCGGACGGCGCATACGGGTCGGGATCGGCGACGCCGGTCGTCCACGCGCGCTGCCACGCGCGGCCGACCGGCACGACGGCGGCGATGGACGGATCGCCCCGGCGCGCGCCATCGAACGCATCGCGATATGCGGCGACGAGAGCGGTGAGGCGATCGACGTAGCGCGCGTGAAAACCGACGCTATCCGGCTCGCCCGCCAGCGCTTTCGCGAGATCGGCGCGTGGCCAGGTTTCATATAGATAAACACGCGCTTGCGGCGCCGCCGCGCGAATGCCGCGTGCGAGCTTCGCGACGCTCGCACGGAAACCGGCCGGATCGCTGGCGCGGCTGTGCGTGAGCGCGACCGGCAGAGGCTTCGCGCTCAGTTCCTGCAGGACCACCACATCCCACGTGGGCCGGTCGATCACGTCCGATGCGACGCGGTCATGTTTCGCGAGACTCGTCGCCGACATCGCTTCCAGATGAACCTCGAAGTCGAGTCCGGCTTCGGCGGCGAAGCGCGCGAAAATCCCCGGAATCCCGCCCCACGGGCCCGGCTCGCGTTCGGCGCGGGCCCCGGTCTGCCCGAAGTTTTCGTCGACGACCCGCGCGGTGCCGCCAACCTCCTTGCTGCCGGGCCGCATCGCGCCGTACGAACGCACGGGCGTGTAACGGCCGTGCGTGAGGCTGTCGCCGACGAACAGGATGCGTTGCGGCGTGCGCATTGCCGGTACGGGCGACCCGCCCGGCAAGTGCGTGGCTTCCGTGGTCGAGGTGGCCGTCGCCGGCCCGACGACCAGCAACGCCACGACGCACGTCAGTGCGGAACGCAAGATCGGGCAACAGAACGAGGGCATGGCGGGCATCTCAGTCATCGCGGGGTTTCGGAGGACGCGTGGCCGCAGTATTTCACGAAGCGGCACAACGGGGCCGACCACGCATCGCGGGACGCGTACGGTAGACTGCTCGCTGGCTTTTTCCCGCCGCCAATGACACGACCACTCTCGCACGCTCACACGCCATGGACCGAATCGATGCGATGAAGGTGTTCGTCGCCACGCTGGACGAGGGCAGTCTCGCTGGCGCGAGCCGCCGTCTCGGCCGCTCGCCGGCGGCAGTCAGCCGCGCGATTGCGTTTCTCGAGGAGCACACGGGCACCGCGCTGCTGTACCGGACCACCCGGACGATTCGCCTCAGCGAAGCCGGTGAACGCTACGCCGCAGCGTGCCGCCGCATCCTCGCGGATCTCGAGGAAGCGGACATGCTGATCGCGGACGAACGCTCGGCGCCGCGCGGCCTGCTGACGATCACGGCTCCGGTCGCCGCCGGCGAGGACGTGCTGCGCGCGCTCATCGACGAATTCATCGACCGCCATCCGGCCGTGTCGATTCGCCTGCAACTGCTCGACCGTCCCGTCAGCCTGATCGACGAAGGAATCGACGTCGCGCTGCGCATCGCACATCTGGCGGATTCGACGCTCGTCGCGATCCCGGTGGGCGCGGTGCGGCGTGTCGTCGTCGCGTCACCCGACTATCTGGCGAAGCATCCGCCGATCACCGCGCCGGCCGATCTCGCACGGCACCGGATCATCTCGATGACGCACTTCGGGCTCGATTCATGGAGCTTCCCGCCGTCGGGCCAGTCGGCGCTGCCGCAGGTGGTCCAGTTCGCGCCGCGCTTCATCGTCAACACGATCCGCGGCGCGCTTGCATCGGCGCTCGCCGGCCACGGCGTCACGCGCCTCTTCTCGTATCACGTCGCCGAGCAGGTTCGGGACGGCGCGCTGCGAATCGTGCTGCGCGACAGCGAACATGCGCCGCTGCCGATTCACGTCGTCACGCCTTACGGACGGCTGTCGGTGCCGAAAGTGCGGACGTTCGTCGATTTCGCCGCGCCACGATTGCGCGAGCACTTCGCACGGCTGGCCACCATCACCGACGAAGATTGAACCGGCCTGCGGAAGAATGGCTTCCGCAACGCGTGGATTCTCCCGAAACTCGGTTCAATCTAGACTTCCTTCAACCGACGGGCGCGTATGCGTCCGCCCAGCGAATGGAGGTCCTTCAATGCAACAAGCGCTTCTCGACCGGCAGAACGCCCCCGCGTTCAACGTGTGGCGCGGCACGGTGTCCGGTGCCAGTGCGAGCCTGATCGGCATCGGTCTGGCACGATTTTCGTATACGCCGCTGCTGCCCGCGATCATCGGCGCGCACTGGTTTCCCGCGTCGACGGCCGCCTATCTGGGTGCGGCCAACCTCGGCGGCTATCTGGCCGGTGCGCTGGTCGCCGGCGCGCTCGCGCGCCGCGCCGGCTCGACTGCCGTGCTTCGCGCGATGATGCTGCTCGCGACGCTTGCGTTCGTCGCGTGCGCGGTGCCCGTGTCGTTCCTGTGGTTCTTCGTCTGGCGCTTTGCGTCCGGCCTGTCCGGCGGCGCCCTGATGGTGCTCGCCGCGCCGGCGATCCTCACGCATGTGCCGCCGGCGCGCCGCGGTTTCGCGAGCGGCGGCATCTTCACGGGAATCGGTCTCGGCATCGCGGCGTCGGGCACGATCGTGCCGATCCTGCTGCGGCAGAGTCTCACCGCGACGTGGCTGGGGCTCGCGATCGTGTCGCTGCTGTTGACCGCCGTCGCGTGGCGCGGCTGGCCGGCTGACGATGCGCCGCCTGCGGCCGTCGCGTCGCCGGCCACGCACGCACGCAACCTCCCGACCGGCAGCCTGCGCGCGCTGTACGTCGAATACGGGCTCAACGCGGTCGGGCTGGTCCCGCACATGATCTTCCTCGTCGACTACGTAGCGCGCGGACTCGACAAGGGCGTGGACGCGGGCGCGCAGTACTGGGTGCTGTACGGTCTCGGTGCGATCGTCGGGCCGCTCGCGTGCGGGCATCTCGCCGATCGAGCGGGATTCGGTCGCGCACTGCGTATTGCATTCGCGATCGAGGCCGTCGCCGTCGTGCTGCCGCTGCTCGGGATGGGATCCGCCGCGCTGATCGTATCGAGCGTGGTGGTCGGCGCGTTCACGCCCGGCATCGTACCGCTCGCGCTCGGCCGCGTGAATGAACTGCTCGCACATCATCCGTCGGTTGCGAAACGCGCATGGCGCAGTGCGACGACCAGCTTCGCGATCATGCAGGCGATGGCTGCCTACGGCCTGTCGTACCTGTTCGCCTCAAGCGGCGGTCGATACGAGACGCTGTTCGCCGTCGGGGCCGCCGCGCTGATGCTGGCGCTCGTGGTCGACGTCGTCGCATCGGCGAGGGCGCGATGAGCACGACCATCCAGACACCTGACACGGCGCGCGCCGGCCGGTCCGCCGCCAGCTATGCCGAACGGAACGCGCGCTACTGGCAGCGCAATCTCGCCGTGTGCGTGTTCGGCTCGTTCACGACGCTCGTCAGCTTGAGCATACTGCTGCCGTTCCTGCCGCTGTACGTGCGGCAGCTCGGCGTCGATGCGCAATCGGCCGTGATCGAGTGGTCCGGCGTCGCCTTCGGCGCGACGTTTCTCGGCACCGCAGTCACCGCGCCGCTGTGGGGCCGCCTCGCGGATCGCTTTGGCCGCAAACCAATGCTCGTGCGCGCTGCGCTCGGAATGGCCGTCGTGATGTCGCTGATCGGCGTTGCGCACAACGTTCAGGAACTCGTCGCACTGAGGCTCGTCGCCGGGCTCGTCGGCGGCTATGCGTCGGCATCGACCGTGATGGTGGGCACGCAGGCACCGCGCGAACGCGCGGGCTGGGCACTCGGCATCCTGTCGACCGGTGCACTCGCGGGCAACCTCGTCGGGCCGCTCGTCGGCGGCTTGCTGCCGGGCTGGCTCGGCATCCGCGGGACTTTTTTCGCGGGTGGGGCGATGATCGCCGTAGCCGCGCTGCTGACGATCCTGCTCGTGAAGGAGGACTTTCACGCGGACACCGACGCACTGGCGCGACACGCCCGCGCTACGACCGCGGACACGGCACGGCGCACCGATCTTGCGGCGGTCGCCGCGCTCCTGGTGACGGCAATGATGGTCCTGCTCGCGAACATGTCGATCGAGCCGATCATCACGGTCTATATCGGCGGGCTCGGCGTCGACGGCAGTCACCTGGCGCGCGTCGCCGGCGTCGTGATGGCCTGTTCCGCACTGGGCAGCATGCTGACCGCCGCGCGGCTCGGCGCGCTCGCCGACCGGATCGGCAGTTGGAATGTCATCGTCGGCTGCCTGCTGCTGACCGCGCTCGCAATGGTGCCGCAGGCCTTCGTCTCGCACTGGTGGCAACTCGCGGCACTGCGCGTGCTGATGGGGATGACGCTCGCCGGGCTGCTGCCGTCGATCGGCAAGCTGGTCCGGCAGTCCGTCGACGAGCGCGCGACGGGCCAGATGCTCGGCTACCTGCAATCCGCGCAGTTCGGCGGGCAGGTGATCGGCCCCGTGATCGGCGGACAGATCGGCGTCGCGCTCGGCCTGCATGCGGTGTTCTTCGTGACAGCCGCGCTACTGACGGCCTGCGCGGGGCTCGCCTATCGGGTACGCAGGCGATAGAAGCAAGTTGGGCTGGCGCGCGGGCGGCAGGCCGGCGTAGCATGGGCGCGGTTGCCGGGGGCTGTTTCGCGCACCGTTCGGATGCGCCTCGCGCCGCGCGACGGCCGCGTCATTGCCCGATCGGCCGCCGAGTTCGACACCGCTTTCCCGTGACCGGCTCAGCGCGACGCGCCGTGAACATGCCGTATACCGGACCCGACCCAGCAGCTTCGGCCCGCATCTGGCCGCAGCATTCCGATCCCGGACGTTGCAGGAGGCAACGACATGAATCGCCCGACCGACAACCGGACGCTGTTGCGCACGCTCGGCATCCGCACCCCGATCATCCAGGCGCCGATGGCCGGCGTCAGCACGCCCGCGCTGGCAGCCGCCGTGTCGAATGCGGGCGGGCTCGGCTCGCTGGGCGTCGGCGCGACGAACGCCGACGGCGCGCGCAAGATGATCCGCGACACGCGTGCGCTCACCGACCGGCCGTTCAACATCAATCTGTTCTGCCACCGGCCGGCCCGCGCCGACGCAGCCGTCGAACGCGCGTGGCTCGACTGGCTCGCACCCGCGTTCCGCGAACAGGGCGCGACGCCGCCGGCGTCGTTGTCGGAGATCTACACGAGCTTCGTCGCGGACGATGCAATGCTCGCGATGCTGGTCGAAGAAAAACCGGCGGTCGTCAGCTTTCATTTCGGGTTGCCGTCCGATGAGGCCATCGCCGTGCTGAAGCGCGCGGGCATCACGCTGTTCGCGTCCGCGACGAATCCCGACGAAGCCCGGCAGATCGCCGCGGCCGGTATCGACGCGATCGTTGCGCAGGGTATCGAAGCCGGCGGGCACCGTGGCGTATTCGACTCGACGCCGCACGACGACCGGCTCGGCACATTCGCCCTGACGCGACTGCTGGTGCGCGAATGTGCGTTGCCGGTGATCGCCGCCGGCGGCATCATGGACGGCGACGGCATCGCCGCGGCGCTCGCGCTCGGTGCGCAGGCCGCGCAGCTCGGCACCGCCTTCGTCGCGTGCCCGGAGACGTCGATCGACGACGGTTATCGCCGAGCGATCCTCGGCGACGCAGCGCGCCGCACGACATTGACGACCGCGATCTCCGGACGGATCGCGCGCGGCATCGCGAACCGGCTGACCGCGCTCGGCGACGATCCGCACGCACCGGCCACGCCAGCCTATCCGATCGCATACGACGCGGGCAAGGCACTGCATGCGGCCGCGAAGGCGAACGGCGAGTTCGGCTACGGCGCGCAATGGGCCGGGCAGGCGGCGCCGCTCGTCCGGTCGCTGCCGGCGACCGAACTGTTCGCGACGCTCGAGCGCGAGACACGGGCGGCCATCGCACGGCTACAGCACGCGCTGGACTGATTTCGCGGCCGCACGCGGTGCGCCGGCGTTCGGCGAATGCGCCGCAATGCGAATGGCCGGGTACAGAATTGCAACGTCCTGTATCCGCCCGCGGCGTGGATACAGCGTGATACACGGCGTCGGCGAAGGCCCGTTATAAAGCGGACATGACTTCTTGAGGAGCACGACATGTCTGCTACATGGTTCAACGGATCCTGCCACTGCGGCGCCGTGAAATTCCAAGTCCGGACCGCGCTTGCGCCGGCGGCTCGCTGCAACTGCAGCCTCTGCCGCCGTCGCGGCGCGTTGATGAGCCCGATGTTCGCCGCGGCCGACCTGAAGATCGTCGAAGGCGAGGGCGCGCTGACGCTCTACCGCTTCAACACGCACACGGCCCGTCACTATTTCTGCAGCCGCTGCGGCGTCTATCCGTTCCATCAGACGCGCAAGGATCCCGCGTGCTGGCGCGTCAATCTCGGCTGCCTCGACGGCGTCGATCCGTATGCGCTCGATGCGACCGTCGCCGACGGCGCAAGCCTCTCCGTCGTGGAGGACGCATGAAGCGCTGGCTGATGATCCTGCTGTTCGCCACGGGCGGCCTCGCGACCGAGATCGCGCACCCGGTGCAGTGTTCGCTGCTGTCGATCAGCCGCCAGCGGACCGGCGACCGACGGGGTCGGAATGACAGCGGACGAGATTGAGCAGGCGCCGCGGGTGTCGCATCGTGTTGATCGGAAGCGATAATCATGCCTCCGATAAGATCGCACGCGATATATAATGCGTTCGTCTGCGACACGAACCGCTGTCGCTGGAGAACGCTCATGAAACCGACCGAAGCACAATCGCCCGCCACACCGAAGCTGTCCGAGTTCCTGTGTTTTGCGATCTACTCGACAAATCTCGCGTTCGGCAAGGCATACAAACCGATCCTCGAAGAGCTCGGCCTCACGTACACGCAATACATCACGATCATCGCGCTGTGGGAGGAGGGCAACCAGACGGTCGGACAGCTCGGCGAAAAGCTGTTCCTCGAATCGAACACGCTGACGCCGATCCTGAAGAAGCTCGAGGCGATGGGCTATCTGGAGCGGCACCGCGATCCGTCGGACGAGCGCCAGGTACTCGTGAGCCTGACGAAAAGCGGCCGCCGCGTGCGCGAGAAGGGGCTCGACATGAACCTGGTCGAAGCCACCGGCCTGAAACCCGACGAATTCGCGAAGATGCAGAAGGCCATCGTCACGCTGCGCGGCAACCTGATCGATTCGATCAACGGATAGACGATCAAACGCAGGCTCGATGTCGAGCCTGCGATGCGCTTGCCGCCGGCTCCTTCCGCCATTTCAGTATATTTTCCGCAGTCGGGCCCGAGGCACCGCCGCGACCGGTCCTTATGGCCGGCGCGCCGGCTGGCCCGTCCCGGTCTCCTCGCGCCCCAGCACCAGCAAATGCATGTCGCGACGCGTCGCGAAGCCGAGTGCGCGATAGCGCTCGATCGCACCGTGATTCGACGTGAGCACGTGCAGGAACGGCGTTTCCGCCCGCGCGCGGATGGTCGCGACCAGCGACCGGATCAGTCCGGCCGCGAGGCCTTGGCCCCGGAAAGCCGCATCCACGCACACGGCGCTGATCTCCGCGTGACCGCCGGCCCTCAGCCGCTGACCGGCCATCGCCACGAGCCGGCCTTGCCGGCGGACACCGATATAGCCGCCGAATTCGACCGTGCGCGTGCCGAACGGGCCTGGTTCCGTCGCCGCGATCAATTCGAGCATCTCCGGCACGTCGGCTTCGGTGAGCCGGACATGCTCCAGAGCAGGCGCGCCGTCGAGCGTTCCCTGCCAGATCATCTGATGCAGCATCGCCCGCCAGACCACGGAAAAACCGGCCGGCGTCGGGATCTCGTCCGGCGTGACGAGTGCCGCAGGTCCATGGGCGTCGATCAGTCCGCGCAGCGCGTCGAACGCCGTCGGGCTGCGGTCGGCCATGCCCGCAAACGGTGCGAGCGCAGGAGGAAATCGACGCGCAAGCAGGTCGCCGAGGGCGAAACGATGCTGCTCCCCGGTAAGCGCATGCCATACGGCATTGTCGAGCGGATGCGATCCGCCTCCTTCCTGCTCAGTCGTTCCTTCCCGCATCGCCTGCTCCTTGATCGAAGGCCGTTCGTCGCACAGCATAGACGCGATCGCCCAGGGCAGGTTGCGGACAAACGGACAAGCAAAAGCGCATGCGATTAGATCGCATGCGCTTTATTTGGCGGACGGTGTCGTCGATTTCGTCGCGACGCTCAACGACCGAAATAGATCGAGCGCTCGGCCGTGCGAATCGCCATGCGACTGCCGGATTGCGTCGCACCGTCGGCGTTGTTGCCGTAACCGGCCGTCTGGGTGTCGGCCGCCGTTGCATCGTTGTCGCGCACGCGCTTCAGCGCTGCCTGCAGGTTGTCCGGATAGTTGGGATCGTTCGGGCGATTCGGCAGATAACCGGCCTGCTGGAGCGCGGCCAGTTCCGCCCGCACTTGCGCACGCGTCACGGTGCTTTCGGTTGCGAAGGCCGGTGCGGCAACGGAAGCCGACACGGCGACGAGCAGGGCTGCAATCAGTTGGGTCTTCATCATTTACCTCGACAGAAAAGAGTAATCGGAATGTGAACGCGGCGCGCCGGCAATCGGCGTCGATCGCGACTTCGTTCAATGGCCGAAGTAGATCGAGCGCTCGGCGATGCGCGTGACAGGACGGCTGCCCGATTGCGTGACGGCTGCGGCGTCGGCGCCATAACCGGACGTCGCCGTATCGGCTGCGACTGTGTCGTTCGCGTGGATACGCGTCAGCGCCGCCTGCAGGTCGTCCGGGTAGTGCGGATCGTTCGCGCGGCCCGGCACATAGCCGGCCTGCTGCAGCTGGACGAGTTCGGCACGCACTTGTGCACGCGTCACAACAGCATCACGGGCAAAAGCCGGCACGGCAGCAGCAGCGGACACGGCAACGAGAAGGGCAGCGATCAGTTGGGTTTTCATCATTCACCTCGACAAGAAAATGGCAGGACATTCGGGAAGGCAGCACGTGGCCGCCCGGGGCATTGCTCAGACGATGCGGATCTCGACGTCGATGTTGCCGCGCGTCGCCTTCGAGTACGGGCAGGTCTGGTGTGCGGTGTCGACAATGTGCTGCACGACGTCACGATCGAGCCCCGGCACGCTCACGTTCAGGCGAGCCTGCAGGAAGTACGCGTTGCCACCCGTGCCCAGGTCCACTTCGGCATCGACCGCGAGATCGGCAGGCAGCGTGACCTTCGCCGCGCGCGCCGCGAGCTGCATCGCGCCGATGAAGCAGGCCGACCAGCCGGCCGCGAACAGTTGTTCCGGATTCGTGCCGGTACCGGCACTGCCCGGCGACGACAGCTGGATGTCGAGGCGGCCGTCGGAACTGCGAGCCGCGCCGTCGCGGCCGCCGGAAGTCGTATGCGTCTTGCCCGTGTACAGCACTTTTTCGATCTTGCTCATCGTTCACTCCGTCAGGTAGGAAGGTTGTTGTCTGATGCGATTAAATCGCATGCGACGCAGTTTGATCGAGGCGACCAATCACGTCAAGCGCATTCGATTAACTCGCATGCGATATTTTGTATTGCAATGTATCGGGATCGTGTCGAGCCTTGCCGGACAAGGCTGTTCGATGATGGATCCCTTATATTGAAAAGACACCTCGGATCGAAAGTTTCAGCGGTGGCAGGGCAGATGGCCGCCGGATTCGCGGCCGCCCGGGCTTGCGGCAACCCGGTCATGCCGAGCGGATTTCGGCGATCACGACCAGGACCACCGTCGCGTCGGCCGGCAACTGACGTTGGGAAAAGGCCGAGCGCGCGTGTCCGGCCTTGTTGCCCAGCACCTTGGCGAACAGGTCGGAGGCGCCGTCGATCACGGCCGGCTGACCGTGGAAGCCGTCGGCCGACGCGACGTGCCCCTCGACACGCACGATGTGATGCAGGCGGTCGAACCCGCCGAGGTGCTTTCTGATCTGCGCGAGCACGTTCAATGCCGCGAGCTGCGCCGCGTGCCGACCGTCATCGACATCCCGTTGTTCGCCGACGCGGCCCGTATAAGCCACCTTGCCGTCGACGAGCGGCAATTGCCCGGAAATGAACAACAGGTTGCCGGCCTCACTGACGGCCGTGTAGCTGCCGAGCGGTTGCGGCGGTTCGGGTAGCGTGAAGCCTAGTTCGGCCAGCTTCTGTTCGATCATCATGGCATTCTCCTTCGGGGATCGTTGATGAGTTGGCCGCGGTGTGGAGCGCAACTCGCCACGGCCTCTGTCGATCACTCTAGTGACGCGGTAGGGGCCGGTAAATATCGTTCGCGCAATTGACTCGACACACGGTGTAACGAATCGCCCGCGGTGCAACGCGGCGCGAACGCGTAACTCCGGTATCGCCGATCCGCTGGTTTCCCAGCGGGGATTCATGCACACTCGGTGCTTCGGCGTCCCGCCACGAAACAACCAGCGCTGGCGGGCCGGAAGCGTGATGCCTCGTTGCAGGCGCAAGCCGAATTCGCCGTTTTGCAACCGCTCAAGGCAGCACGAGGAAGCAGGAGCCGCCCCATGCAGAGAAAATTCGATGACCTCCTGCTCGGCAGCATCGAGCTGTTCTGCCTGGCAGCCGAACTCGGCAGCTTCACGCTCGCCGCAACGGCCGCGAGCGTCACGCCGGCCGCGGTGAGCCGGTCGGTCGCGCGGCTCGAGGAGCGTCTCGGTGTACGCCTGTTCATACGGACAACGCGCCAGATCCGCCTCACCGATTCCGGGCGGCGCTATTTCGAGCAATGTCGTGATGCGCTGTCGCAGCTCGTCGACGCGGAACGCGAAGCGACGGGGCAGCAGACAACGCCGGCCGGCGTGCTGCGCATCAGCATGCCGACGCCATACGGACACTATCGCGTGCTGCCGCTGCTGCCCGCGTTTCGCGAGCGATACCCGGACGTACGCGTCGAAACGCATCTCAGCAACCGCAACATCGACTTCGCCGAGGAGGGTTTCGACCTTGCGATCCGCGGCCGCGCGCCAGCGGATTCGAGCCTGGTCGCACGCAAGCTCGAGGACGCAGAACTCGTCGTCGTCGCGACGCCCGGCTATCTGAAGCGCGCCGGCGTACCGCGCACGGCCGACGATCTGCACGCGCACGAATGCATCCAGTTCGAGCTCCCGAGCAGCGGGAGGCCGATTCCATGGCTGTTCAACGACGGAGCAGCGGAAATCGACGTCGCGACGACGGGTGGCTATGGCACGTCGGGCGACGTCCTCGCCGGCGTCAGCCTCGCGCGTAGCGGTGCGGGCCTGTTCCAGACCTATCGCTTCATCGTCGAACGGGATCTGCGGGAAGGCACGCTCACCGAGGTGCTGTCCGCCCAGGGCGGGCGATCGCGGCCGTTCATGCTGCTGTATCCGCATGCACGTTATCTGTCGTCGCGCGTGCGCGTCTTCGTCGACTTTCTCGTCGAACATCTCGAGCAGGCACCCGGCAGGCGGACTCGCTAGCCGCGGCCTGCCATGCCGGCAACCGGGCAGAGCGGGGCACGCAAGCCTCGCCTGCGCCGGCATCGGGGCGCCGCGCACCCTCCGCGCCGGCGCATGCTCACGACGTTGCCGCTCAGTGCCCGGCGCTCTGGCCGCCGTCCACGTGCAGGATCTCGCCGGTGACGAATGGCGCGGAATCGAGATACAGGATCGCGCCGACGATGTCGCTCATCTCGCCCATCCGGCCGACCGGATGCAGCGATGCGAGCGTCGCGTGCGTGTCGGGCGCGTGCATCGGCGACTTGATGATGCCGGGCGACACGGCGTTCACGCGGATGCCGGCCTTCGCATATTCGATCGCGAGCGACTTCGTCGCCGCATTGAGCCCGCCTTTCGTCAGCGATGCGAGTACCGACGGTACGTTGCTGTTCGCGTGGTCGACGAGGCTCGTCGTGATGCTGACCACATGACCGCCGCCGTTTCCGTTTCGCTGCATCGCCGCAATCGCGCGCTGCGTGACATGGAAGAAGCCGTCCAGGTTCACGCGGGTGACAGCTGCGTAGTCGTCCGCCGTGTATTGCGTGAACGGCTTCGCGATGAAGATGCCCGCGTTGTTGACGAGCGTGTCGACCCGGCCGAAGCGCTCGATGGCGGCGTCGACCACGCGCCGCGCGACAGCCGGGTCGCCGATGTCGCCCGCGACGGTAACGAGATCGGGATCGTCCGACGGCCCGATCGAACGGGACGTCGCGACCACGCGATGGCCCTGGGCGCGGAATGCGTTGACCGTTTCGGCACCGATGCCTTGCGATGCGCCGGTGACGATGATGACTTTGGAAGTGCTCATGATTTGCCTCGACAGGTGACTGGTTTTCGGCTTCAGCGCCGACCGGATTGATGAATCCGATGGACGCAACTCTAGGCGCGCCGGGCCGGAGTTCGAATACCCACCATGGACCAACAGTCTTGCGTCGCGGGAACAAATGCGGGGAAGAGCGGGGACGGACGCAGCGGCGAGGATGCCGGCGGAGATGGGTCGACGCGCCCCCAGTGCGCCGTCATTCACACAGGGCGACACGCGTCGATCGTTGCAAATTCGACGGTTTGCGCGGCGAAATGATGTGAATGCCGTATCCCGGATCGTGCGTCACGCGTCGGGCACTTCTGATTTTTATCAAAACTATCCGGATAACTTTTCTTATCACAATAGCTATATTTTTCACCGAAACTCCCGGATGCGAAAACGCGCCTGATCTGACCGTCACACGCTTCGTCGAACGGCTCCCCAAGCGAATCAGGGCAGGGCATGCCGTCGCACGTGGATGCTCGGTGCGCTAACCGGCACTCCGAACACGACCAAAACTGGCACAATCGTGCCCACAGCCGTAGATGCGGCCCGATATCGCCCGACGATTGCCCGGCAGCGAACGCCGCCGATCCGCTTGTCCCGGACACTTGCTTCGGCCGGCGCAGCACCTGCACCAACCGCAGGATCGCGAGAGCGCCGCCCAACAGCCGGCGCGGCATGCCCGATGCGGCGCGGCGAACATGGCGAGCGGGCGGCTCGAAGCATCCGGTTTCGTGCTGCGAGGGCGACGCTCCGCGCCTGATGGCGCAGCTTCACGCCGCGTGAATCGCACGGTGAAGCAAGCCGCAATCAATACAATTTCCATGCACGCGTTGAACACACTGCACGAACAGGTCGAAAAATTCAGGGAATGGGCGGCGCTATACCCGGTCCACCAGCGAAGTATCGACTGGGAATGCGAGTACGGCCATTGGGAAGCCCTGTGGGACGCGTCGCTTGCCGTCGTCGACTCGCTTGCGCCGGACGCCTGGACCGTAACCGCGTGCGCCGATCTGCTTTACGCGATTGCCCGCGACCACGCGCTGGAGCACATTTCGAGCATGCTCTGGACGCAACCCGACGCGTTGCTGGCACTTGCGCGCGCCTCGATCGACGCGTCGGAGCCGAACGCCAAATGGCAGTTGGCCGCGCGACTCGGCGGGCAGGGTTCGCATGCCGCAGAGGCCGAAGCACTGCTGTTGCGCCTGGTGAACGACGAGGACGAATACGTGCGCCGGCGTGCCTTGCTTGCGTTGGGCGCGCTGAAGTCCGCTTATGCCGAAACGCTCGCGGAACGCGCATGGGACACCGGACATGAATATCAGCGGATTGCCGCGTTGTGGGTGCTCAAGGACGTCAAATCCGGCAAGCTGGCGCAATACGTGAAGCTGGCCGAGGAAGACGGTCGCGAATACGTCGTCCGGAACGCGCGAGACGTCACGATTACGGGTTGAACGCCGCCGCATCGTGCACAGCCTGCGGCTGGAAACCGGGAATCCGGTGGTTGGTCGGCAGACCGACCGCAGAAGCGACATTTCCATGTAGCCAAAAGCGGACATTTCAATCTAGCCACTACAAGATTTTGTCGTAGCCATTTCAAGATGTCGTGGCGCCAGCTAAATAGAAATGTCGTGTTTTCAGGGGTTCAGGATTTGTTTCTCATGGGCTGCAGATCA